>NZEN01000038.1 GCA_002689665.1 Opitutia bacterium
TTGGTCCCGACTATGGACACCTACCAACAGGCTGACTTTGTACTTTCCAAGGTCGAGCAGCTTTATGACCAGGGAGTCGATTACGATCAAATCGCTATTTTATACCGCGCTCATTTTCATGCTATGGAATTACAAATCGAACTATCCCGTCGCGGAATGCCTTTTGTGATCACGAGCGGACTGCGATTTTTTGAACAAGCTCATGTAAAAGATCTGGTCGCTCAGTTAAGATTTGTGATCAACCCTAAGGACCGAACAGCGTTTTACCGTTTCATCTGCCTCCTTCCTAAAGTTGGAGAAAAAACGGCAGCCAAACTCCTCAAGCTTGTAGAAAAGCAGGCAGATAATCTGCAAAAGAATATTTTCGATGTATTTGCTGACCCCAGTATTTTTTCGAAAGTACCTGCTGATGCAAAAGAAGACTGGCTATCTGTAGCAGAAACCCTCAAGAACATTCATATTCTCTCACAAAGTGCCACCCCTGCACAAGTGGTGGAAGGAGCCATCTGCGGATGGTATCAGGATTATTTAAGAAGAACCTATGAGAATTGGCCCCGCAGGGAAGAGGATCTTGAAAGCTTGGTTGATTTTGCAACGAAACAGCAGAATCTTGCAGAAATGCTCTCGCAACTCGTTCTTTTAAGCTCCGAATCTGGTGACCGGGTTGTACAGGAAGGCGAGAAGTGCTTACGTCTATCTACAATTCATCAATCAAAGGGTCTTGAATACCCTCATGTATTCATCATTGGATTAGCAGATGGACTTTTTCCGGGTAAACGGGCCATTGATGGAGAGAGTGATTTGGAAGAAGAACGCAGGCTTTTCTATGTTGCGACTACCAGGGCAGAAAAATCTCTTCATATGATTTACCCAATGCTTTCATCCCAAAAGGGCACTCCTGTTCGTCTCATGCAAAGTCGTTTCCTAAAGGAACTCCCAGAAACAAAATACGAGCGATTGAATACCCATAGCTCCTTCGGGCGGGGCTCATCAAGATCCCCAGGCTGGAACCAATATGGTTCCGGCGGTGGATACGGTGGCGGTTATGGGCGACGATCTTATTAGCTAGTTAGCAAGAGCTACTCCCATTGCCCGCCAGGCAAGAAGGGCACAATCATGTCTTTCCGGGAATCTCTTGAGTGATTCATACACACAAAGCTCACCCGGTAAATTAGCACTACCCTCCCCCTCCAGGTGATTATTGATTTGCTGACGAATATTCTCAGCATTTTCTAAGGTAAGATCTATTAATTCTGAAGAAAGAATGGATGCCACGGCAATCGCCAGTGCTGAGCCTTGGACCCTTAACGCCAATTCCTTGATTATACTATCTTCTACCCTGAGTTCTATGCTGCAGGTATTTCCAGTCTTAGAACTTTGAAATGTGCCCTCATGAGTTGGAGTTGCAAGTTGTTTATCAAACTTTGGATTCCTTGCATGTTCTTCCAAAATTTCACGATGCAGAGGATCTTCCTTCACTCTAGAAACTATTTTTCCACATCATTGACTCGACGGGCCTTGGTGTTCGCTGATTATATTTTGCAGAAGATTTCGAGGCGTAGTCCACTTCAACCTCTCCATCCACCTTAAAATAAATCAACTGCCCTATGGGCATACCCGCATAAACTCTTACTGGTTGGGATACCGAGATCTCAAGAGTCCAGTGATTACAAAACCCGACATCTCCCTTGCCGGCTGTTGCATGGATGTCAATACCAAGCCTTCCGACACTCGATTTGCCTTCGAGAAAAGGTACATACTTTCGGGTCTCAGTATACTCTTGGGTGGAACCAAGATAAGTCTTACCCGGATTCAAAACGATACCTTCCTCTGGTATCTCAAAATGCTCCACTTCGTTATGTTTTTTGGCGTCTATGATCTCGTCGGTGTAACAAGCTAAAAACTTGGACAAATGCACATCATAACTGTTGGTCCCAAGACAGTTACGATCATAGGGATCAATGACTATGTCATTTTTAGTAATAGCTTCCAAAATAGAACGGTCTGATAAAATCATAGATTGATAGGTTTAAATTTACCAACAAAGGATGGCAATTTCCCTTTTAATAGATGGCCAAAAAAAGCCTCTCACTTTACATGAGAGGCTTTTTTATAATATTTAAAGTTTACCGATTTAGGCAAAAGGTCTGTACACTCCAGGTGCAGGTACAGGGTATTCTCCATTTTCATCAGGTACCACTGGTGGTGTGGTGCTGAAAGTGTAGTCATCAATACCTGGTGCATAATCGCGTCCTTTTTTCATAAGTTCGTCTGCAGTGATTTCCTTTCCGGAGTAGCAGGCTTCTCTTCCAAGAACCGCGGTGAAAGTACTCATAGCACCGTAATCTGCTTCGTTGTAGTACTCACCTTTATGGAGAGCTTCCACGAGATCTTTTTGCTCCTGATAATGCCCTCCCCCAGCTCCGGTACAACGGATTGGATCACCTTCAAATGGATAAATTCCCCGAGCTACATCACAGGTTCCTTTGGATCCGTGAGCGGATTCGGATACATTGCTCCAGCCCCCTTTTAAATGACGACCTTGGCTATACATCTTTGTTCCATCCTCAAAAGTATATTCGACAAAAGTGTGGTCAAAAATCTGTGAAAGCTTGCGATCTCCTCCCATACGCATCTCACTGCCACCCATTCCGTTGGCTTTTACCGGGTACATACCTTTGATCCAGCAACCTATGTCCAAATTGTGGATGTGTTGCTCACATATTTGATCTCCAGAGGCCCAGGTGAAGTGGTACCAGTTGTTAACCTGATATTCCATTTCGGTCATACCTTGATGTTTAGCCCGATGCCAGATACCGCCTCCATTCCAGTAAACTCGGAGTAAATTGATATCTCCAATCACACCATCTTGGAGTTGCTTGACACAATTTACATAGCGTTCCTCGTGCCTTCTTTGTAAACCTACACCCACATTAAGTCCCTTCTCTTTCGCCTTTTTGGAAGCTTCGAGAACACGACGCACACCTGCCACATCACTTGCAACAGGCTTCTCCATGAAAACTTTCTTACCCTGATTAATGGCATACTCGAACTGCTGAGGCTTAAATCCTGGAGGGGTCGCGATGACCACCATATCTACATCTTCATTAATGGCCTGTTTATAGCCATCGATACCGCCAAATATTTTTCCTTCCACATCGATACGGTCCTCACCATATTTCTTCTTTAAGCCATCTATCTTTCGTGTGAGTTTTGATGGAAATGCGTCGGCTACGGCAACTAATTTTGTATTACAACGAATGCCCTTTTGTTTCTCCAAATCCTTGGGAGCATCGAGAATTTGAGTAACAGCACCTGATCCTCTACCGCCTAAGCCAATGGCTGCCACACGGATAGTATCACTTTTCAAATCTTCTCCTCTGGCAACATAAGGGAAGGCAGCAGCAGCTCCAGCCAAGGCAGAAGTGCCGATGAATTTTCTACGGGTTACGATTTCTGATTCATTCATGGTGTTTGTAATTAATAATTAATGCGAGGTAAGGGTTAAATTATATTTTGATGGGAAGACTCGAGGCAGGACCTTTGAGATCACCTGTTGACCATTGTATTCCGTCAAGAAAATGTTGCAACATAAAGGGTGTCCACCAAGTCGCTTTGTTATGGCCGAAATTAGAATAAAAGATTCTTCCTTTACCGTAAGACTTAACCCATGAGACAGGGTAATCATTTGTTTTTGAATTCCCTTTTTTTCCAGACTTAATTGCGTCTAAACCAACAAGTACACGAAGTTTCGAACGATCATATGCTTTATATTGGTATATTTCGTCGGAAAAGGTGAATTCTTTCAACTTAAATGCAGCATTTACAGGATGGTTTGTATCTTCAACGAAGAAAGGCCAGGTTCCTCCTGCATTCCACGGATGACCCGCAAAGCAGCCTCCGATCATATCAGTGTATTCCTGCCATTGGGGTATTCCTCCATCAGACGCGGAGTGAAAGCCTACAAAAGCCTTTCCGTCTTTAATAAATCCCAATATTGCTTTACGCTGTGTTTCTTCCGTAAACGCTTTTTGCACATGCGTACAATTGTTGAAAATAATCAGGTCATATTTTTCTAAACCTTCTTTTGTAAACTCATCCGTCTTGATCGTAAANGTCCCATCAAATGCACCTGTTTTTTCTGACATTATCCGAAGTGCTTTCGCTCCAGTTGGAATCGATGAATGCTTGAATCCACTCGCATGTGAGTAAATCAAAGCTTTTCTTACTTTAGAAGGCTTTGCGGTTGGCGTGGAAGGCATAGCTTCCCTAATTTTTTGTTCATCATTCCCATGGATAAAATTACTGAAAAAAAACAATAAAGTAGCTATTACGAAAAGGANTCTTCTATTCATGAGGATGTTGATGCGAACAAGAAGTCTGTTATCNTGCAACCACTATATCATCAAAAAAAGTAATTNTTTGAAAGATGTTCTGGAGCAATAAANTATTCAACTACAGGACGGGCAGACTCCAAAAACTTCCATGACATGAGTTACTTCTTGGTATCCATAACCTTCAGCGATTTCCTCAAGCTCATCTTTCATGCACACATCAACACGTTCCGAATCGCCACACTTTCTGCATGTTAAATGATGGTGATGCCCATGGCCATGACCAAAACAGTAAACTCTGGTACCATTCTCCCTCACTCCTAGTTCAACCACACCTGCTTTGACAAATTGCTCCAAGCAACGATAAACCGTTACGAGGTCACATTGGTTAGTTGATAAAAGTGAATGATTTTCTTCTGCAGAGATAGGGGCATTCGCACGGGATAAAACTTCTAGAATCGCTTTTCTTTGCTCAGTAATCCGTAAGCCCTTTTCTCGCAGAACTGAAATTGCATTTTTTACTGAATCTGACATTGGATTAATAACTTGTTGTAAATTTTTTTGATCAAATAAAGAGAAAACATCTTCNGCAATCATGTTTTCTAGTTGATGGTTATCTTTGGTCAAGCTAGCACCAAAGTATGAACTTTAAATTAGCTCTGCACTGCTTTTGCCTTCTGTTTNTTCAATTAGTTTATTCAAAATCAATGGATAATNTGCTTAATAGTTATCATCCACATGTATCCAATAATACGGAGGGAGATAAATTTCTTTATCGAACTGCTTCNCCAGCAAAAATGTCCAAAAAAGAAAAATACCCTCTTCTTGTTTTTTTTCATGGAGCTGGAGGTCGTGGTGAAGACAATAAAAAACAATTACTCGATGCCAGGGGTCTTGAAAATTTTGAAAAAAATAAAATAAGAACAAAATTTAAATCGCATATCTTTGCAGGACAGGTTCCACACGGGAAAAAATGGGTAAATGTTTCCTGGTCTCTTCTCGGACATAAAATGCCTAAGATTTCCGGTTCGATGCGAATGGCCCTCGAGGCTATGGATGCCTATATTCGAGACCCTAAAAATCAGGTCGACTCAAAAAGAATATATGTCATGGGCCTATCCATGGGTGGATATGGAACTTGGGATGCTATTCAAAGAAGGCCAGACTTTTTTGCTGCTGCAGTTCCTATTTGCGGCGGAGGAGATAAATCACTCGCTCCTAAACTTGTTAATACTCCCATATGGGCCTGGCACGGAGATAAAGACTCTGTAATCACACCATCCAGATCAAGAGACATGATTAATGCCATTTCAAAGGCTGGAGGCTCACCTAAATATTCCGAAATAAAAGGACGGGGTCATAACTCTTGGGTGGATTGCTGGAATACGGATGAGCTTTGGAAATGGCTTTATTCTCAATCTAGGGAATAAAAGTCCAAAAAATCTCATTTTTTGATATTTGAGAATGGGTTNTTATTTCAAATTTAATTTGCTCTTATTACATTTTAATTTCAACCAAACTGGTCTCATAATNACTGTTTTGTAATTCAAACCAACTCACTAATCACAAGGTTATTTCTACTATTGATGAGCTATTACATGATTAGAATCTATACTTTTCTCTTTTTTTGGTCTACCGCATTGGCGGAGTCCCCAAAACCAAACATTTTACTCTTCATGGCTGACGATATGGGTATTGGAGACACCAGTGCATACTTGGGGGTCTCTTTATTTAAGAAATCAAAGTCCATTGCCAAAACCCTTCAAACCCCCAATATCGAGAAACTCGCCAAAATGGGCATGGTTTTCACTGATGCTCATGCACCTGCCTCTATGTGCAGTTCCACCAGGTATTCTCTTCTGACAGGTCGGCTTGCCCATCGCTCCTATCTCAAAAAACAAGGGTGGCTTCCTCATGGTCCAAACCGACCAATGATTCAGCGGGCACTAACTACCCTTCCCGAAATGCTTCAGAATAATAATTATTTCACTGGAGCGATTGGAAAATATCACGTGGGAATGGATTTTGCGGACGATCAGGGAGAGCCTGCAGATGAATTTGATTATAAGGATGTAGATTTTACAAAAAACATTTTGGACGGGCCAACTCATCATGGTTTCAATGAATTCTTTGGCGTTCCTGGAAATACGGAAGACTCCCTTGATACAGAACCAAGAATTTTTATTCGTAATGACAGATGGACTTTTACGGACCGTTCAAAAATGCAATGGACAGGAATGAAATATAGGGCAGGCCAAATTTTGAGTGGACCAGACTGGAACTTAAGCCAAATTGGGCCCAACTTTCTACGAGAAGGAATCAAATTCATTGAGAAAGCATCCAAAAAACAAAAGCCTTTTTTTCTTTATTATGTTCCGGCAGCCAATCATTACCAACGAAATACCTCTGGTGACTACGCAGTTCCAGAATCAATTGATAATCAAACCGTAAAAGGGGCCAGCCGATACACCGATGGATCCAAAGGCGGTGATCGAGAAGATATGATCATAGAAAATGACTTAGCTTTCGGTGCCTTGCTTAGAAAAATCCGTGAAACGGATGATCCACGAAACCCGGGAAAGAAATTAATCGATAATACGCTGATTATCTTCACTAGTGACAACGGACCAAATGTGGGAGACAATCTAGGCGTAAACCTTGAAAGCGGAGGCCTTAGGGGCAAGAAAGCTAAGATTTGGGAGGGTGGTCACCGGGTACCATTTATTCTTTTCTGGAAGAACTATATAAAAACTTCTTCCATAAACCGTAATCTTTTTTCACTCACCGATCTTTATGCCACACTTGCAGAAATTCTTAACCATGGACTAGAAACCTCCGAGGCACATGACAGCCTGAATTCCTTTGAATATTGGAAGGATCCTAAAAAAACAGACAATCGTGCAAGGTACTTTTTTTGTCACTTGGGTCCGCCATATGAAAACGATGCCATTGCCATAAGACAGGGTAGTAACAAAGTGGTTACTAGAGGTGGTCTTGCTCAGCCGTGGACTAAAGGCGGATCACAAGGATCTGCGGTAGCTTCAGTATCATACGATTTAAATATTGATCCGCAGGAGACAGAAGACTTTTCAAAAGAAAACTTGGACTCTAAATTGATGATGGATCGGTTGCTTGAAATTCATAATCAAGGCTATTCTAGGCAACTTAGTTTACCACAGAGTAAAAACCTCATTCTCGAGGACGGATGGCACAATTTAAGAAATGATATCACTGGATCCGTTGGTTTTGAATTCAAGGTAAAAAGTGACCAAATTGTTTCACACCTTGGGATGTGGGATGATCATGATCGTGAAATCCCAGTCCGTGACGCACGAGGAATTCCTACAGAATTTGGATCCGACCAACCGAGTAGAGTTGGCACTAAGCCAAGATCGATTAACGGTGAGCATTGGATAAAGCTCTTGGAAAGAGAGAATTTAAGCTTTCATGAAATCGCTGCAGTAAAAATAACCCCAAGAAACCAGGGGCAACTTGAAGGTGAATTTAGATATCTTTTACTAAAGAAACCCGTCAATCTTTACAGTAACTCTCAATACATGCTAACTATGACTACTCGTGCGGGCGATAAAGACTATTTTCATGATCATGTTGCGTTTGACGGTTTACCACCCTTGGTAAACCCCATTGTAGATGTCATAAAGTGCGTAATGCTAAAAGAGAATTATCCAAAACAAATTTTTTCGATTCCCTCCTTTTCTGATCTTCATTCCGACTACTCTAGATTCAGAATTCCCGTTGGACCTACATTACAGTTTCAGTAGGTTAACTTTTAAAATTTAATTTTATATATCAAATATAGTTGATATATGATATTACCAAGATAAACATCATAATAATGAAAATTTCATCAGCCCTTCTTTCCTTGTTTGTGTGTAGCTTTTTCTTTTCTATAAATGCTGAGACAATCAAACCTGTCCCTTTTCACAAAGTTGAAATGACCAGTG
>NZEN01000039.1 GCA_002689665.1 Opitutia bacterium
CTTATGTACGTAAAAAAGAAAAGACTGCAGCCAAAGTTGGTATAGAGAGTCGCTTATTAGTATTTCCTGAATCGATCACCGAAGATCAATTACTCAAAGAAATATGCCAATTGAATGATGACTCCAGCGTTCACGGAATTTTAGTTCAGGCCCCCCTTCCCTCTCACATGGATGAGAGAAAAATCTTTAACCATGTCTCCCCGGATAAAGATGTTGATGGCTTCAACGCCACCAACTTAGGTCTTCTTTGCCAGGAGCAAAAATCCGCGTTTATTTCATGCACCCCAGCCGGGATTGTGGAACTACTTAAAAGAACCAATGTAGATACCACCGGCAAGCATGTGGTTGTTCTGGGCAGAAGCCTGATCGTGGGAAAACCGGTCGGATTGTTACTCCTGCAAAAAGGACTGCCCGGCAATGCCACGGTCACTTACTGCCATTCCCGAACACCCGACTTGGCAAAGCATACGCTGCAGGCAGATATCCTCATTGCAGCGATTGGAAAACCACACTTCGTCGATAAGAGTATGGTCAAGGAGGGAGCGATCGTTATCGATGTTGGCATTAACCGAATTCCTGACGCTACCCGAAAATCAGGCACCCGCCTCGTAGGAGATGTTAATTTCGAAGAGGTCTCTCCCCTGTCCTCTTTCATAACTCCTGTCCCCGGAGGGGTTGGACCAATGACCGTTGCTATGCTTATGAGAAATACGGTCAAAGCCTTCGAGAAATCAATTGCAATGGCCACGGATCAATGAATTCAGATTCATTTGATTCTCCCAAAGATTTGGAGGAACCTGCAATGGTTCCGGTGTGGAAAAGAACTCTGGCATTCGCAATGGATATGATTCTTTTAATCGTACTGCTTCAGTCCCTTATCCACATACTACCCAGTGCATATCCTGACCATGTAAAAAAGGAATTCAATCAATTGATTATCGATGCCAGCCTTCTCTCACAGGATGAGCAATCTGACTTACATCGTACAACTGACTTTTTAGAAAACGCCCAACTATCGGAACAGACCTACGAAATGCTGATGACGATGATCTTTTTTGCCTGTCTCCTGCCGGCCACTTATTTCTTTATCAGTGAACTTTTTTTTCGGGGGCAGACCCTGGGTAAAGCCACCCTTCGTCTCCGAATCGCTTCGGTTAGGAGCGACTTGACTCTTTCCCCCCTCCGCCTATTTGCCCGGGCAGTATTAAAAGGGATGAGTGCACTGAGCCTGATGTCTCCTTTTTTCATCCCCGGATTGATAAATTTCGTTTTTTGTTTTTTTAACCGTAAAAAAAGATGCCTACACGATTTAGCCGGGTCATCCATAACTATTTCATCTCAGGAAAATTCGATTAAAAAAAAATGAATCTTGAAATTGCCTTTGTGGGAGCAGGGAAAATGGTTTCCGCCATTGTACAGGGTCTTTTACGGACAGAAACTTTTAGCCCTACTCAAATTGGATGTTGCTCAGCCGACGATGGAACTTCGGAAAAGCTTTCTGAAGCAACGGGGATCCATCGTTTCGATGATGTGGATGCGATGCTTGCAGAAAATCCGCAAACCTTAGTATTGGGATGTAAACCCCAGCAATTCACGGAGCTCCCCCTAAGTATTGCTGAAAAAACAGCCAACTGCCTGATCCTGTCAATCATGGCAGGCATCACCGCACCCCGACTCCACCAATCTTTTCCCAAAGCGAAAAATGTGGTTCGTTCAATGCCCAACACGCCCGGTCAAATAGGTGAAGGTGCTACCGGATATTTTTTCCTGAACACGCCCGAAGAATCAGACTCCAAAATCATCAGCAGTATCTTGGCCTCGCTTGGTAAAATTTATCTAATGCAGGATGAAAGTGATCTCGATCGCGTTACCGCCATCAGCGGTAGTGGGCCCGCTTATGTTTTCGAATTTACCTGTGCCCTCGAGGAAGCGGCCAGAAGTATAGGTTTGGACTCCGGGATAGCTAGGGAACTTGCCTTACAAACAATCATTGGTTCCGCCAAACTTATGGAAACTTCTGAATTTTCTCCGGAAGAACTCAGAAATCAAGTAACCTCTCCGAACGGCACTACCCAAGCCGCCCTTGAAAGTTTTTCATCCGACCAGCTGAGAGAAATTGTTAAAAGAGCTGCCACCGCAGCCTGCAACCGGTCGATCGAATTGTCTAATGCATGAGCTAGGCGAAGGCACAACCATTGTAACCGGAGCTGCCGGTCTTATTGGTAGTGCCATGATCTGGGGCATTAATAATTGCAACTTGAATAATGTCATCGCGGTTGATGATTATGAACCGGGTAGCCTCAAGGAGAGAAACCTCCTCCCTTTGGATNTTCAAGAAAAGATCGGAGTTCAGNAATTTAGAAACCTTTTCCGTGAGNAAAGCTCCAAGTTAAAGGAAGTAAGAACCATTATTCACCTCGGAGCCTGTTCCAGCACAACCGAGACCGACGAGGATTATTTAAACGATAACAATCTANTNTACACAAAAGAATTGTGCGAGTGGGCACTTAANNAAGGTGCCCGCTTTGTCTACGCCTCCTCGGCCGCAACCTACGGTGACGGTACAATGGGTATGGATGATAAAAATCAGGATATTGAAAAATATTCTCCGCTAAATCTCTATGGTTGGTCCAAACAAAATTTTGACATCTATGCCCAGAAAAAGGGCTACATGGATTCGATTGTCGGCTTAAAATACTTTAATGTTTATGGGCCGAATGAGGAGCATAAGGGAGATATGCGTTCGGTCGTAAGCAAGGCCTATNAGCAAATCAAGAAGACTGGGGAGATGACNCTTTTTAAAAGTCATCGCACTGANTTTAAAGACGGACAACANATGCGCGATTTCCTCTATGTAAAAGATGCTGTTTGCATGACCCTGTGGCTTACACAAAATGTCGGTGCCAATGGACTGTTCAACCTCGGAAGCGGCAGGGCACGGTCGTGGTTGGATCTGGCGAATGCTATATTCTCTGCCCTTAAAATGGAACCCAATATTCGTTTCATTGACATGCCAGAAACCCTCCAGGATAAGTATCAGTATTTCACGGAAGCCAAAGTTCAAAAACTAGAATCAAGTGGATTCCTTGTAAGGTTGTTTGACTTGGAAGATGCCGTAAAGGATTATGTTACTAACTACTTGGTTCCAGACCGAAGACTCGGGCAGTTCTGAAAACTTAATTTAATTTAATCTGAATGCTTTCTGCGAATAAGGAATTTTTCCTTTTCGTTGTCCACCACTCAGAATATCCGGCATATCTGGGTAAGAAACGAGAAAATTATTTTCGTCTATAAAATTAAAAAGGTAATGAGTGGCCTTACTGGGGATCTTACCCGTAATCTTACTATCTTGGACCTGAGCTGGTACGAAATACCATTCTTCCGATTTTTGCCCTCCATTTAAAGTGTACACAATCTGCCCCTGGATAACCCGGGCCCCTTGTGTCTTAAAACTGGCCCAAACTTGGTTTCCCTTTCTGCCCTCACTTACGGGAATACATACCTTCTCTTTATGCGGAAGAGTGTTCTTATAATGAGGATTAAGAAAGGGATAAGAAGCCTTCATTGCCGATAATTTATCAAACAACTTTCTACGCAAATCCTCGGCTTTGTCGGGGAATTTATCTGCCAAGTTTCTTGATTCCTCAATATCAACCCGTTCCGGACTAACCGGGTAATTCTTGTAAAGCTGAAAGAGTTGCAGTGGCTCTCTTCCCGGCATGTAATTATAGATGAGTTTCCATCCATTCTCGCGAATGGTTGATTCTTGGGCAACACCATGAGGAAAATGCCAAACCATTGTATCCCGAACATTCCCGTTCGGATGCTTAACTAAGTTTGCACTTCTTGGATTTTGCTCAAGTAACTTTCTCAAATCACATCCATCAAGGGTAACACCTTGGGGTTTCTCGGTATTGGTCCAAGTAAGAATAGTCGGATAGAAATCGAGCCCATTAATCATGACTTCGCTTTCCTGCCCTCCCTTTATTCTCGGACCAGCAATGATCAAGGGCACACGCACACCACCCTCTTCCAAACTAATTTTCCCTCGATCCAAAGGAAAATTATCGGTAATAATTTCGCCCGGTACTTTCTCCATTCCTCCATTATCAGAGGTAAAGATAATGTAAGTATTTTCGATCAGCTTATGTCCCGGCCATCGAGGATCATCGGTTTGGGAAAGATGACTGATTAATTGACCAACATAGTGATCAAACATTTCAATCATCGCACAGTAGTATGGGTTTTTCTGTCCATTCAACGACCAACCATTGGGGTCAGTAGGGAAATCGACCCCAAGCTTTTCACAGTATTTTTCAAGAAGTGATTTACTACGCGAATGAATTGGCGTGTGAACGAGCCATGCTGCATAGTACAAAAAGAAAGGGTTTATTTTATTTTGTTCAATAAATTCAATTGCATCCAAAGTCATTTGGTCTTTGGGAAAACCTTCTTTGTCCAACTGGTAAGGGTCGTTGGCTGAATTCGTTGCAAATCCGGTCAAGCGGTGAGGTTTCATTGCCCGACTCTCTCCCAAGTCATGCCGTGAATAATCAAAACCCTGATCTTCTGGTTGGGGGAATGCATTATGGTCTATCGCCATATGCCATTTCCCTGAATGACCGGTCTTGTACCCATTGTACTTTAGGGCCTCAGCAATGGTAACTTCCGAAAGTTTCATTCTTCCACTATACCAAGGGTCCATCAAGGGATGCCCCGTCTTATTGTAAGGAGTCGGTGGGTTTCCGCCCACAACATGGGTCTTCTGCAAAACCGCCGGATGGCGACCACTCATGATTGCTATTCGGGTTGGTGCGCAAGTGGGTGCCGGTGAGTAACCTTGGCGAAAAAGTACTCCTCTCCGTGCAAGAGCATCAATATGCGGAGTCTCCATCGGAGTAGGCTCGTCGATATCATAACAACCCACATCCTGCCAACCCAGATCATCAGCGAGAATAAGAACAATGTTTGGCCGGGCAGGTCGTTCTTCGGATTTGGCTGACAGAGGAAACCATGCAAATATTCCTAAAAATAGGAGGTGAAATCGTTTCATAAAAAATAGAAAAGCAAAGTTTTAAAAGGATGGAATGAATTCATATTCCTTGTCAGGTCTTCTTCCAATCCAATAATATCTTAAAATGAAATTCTTTCTTCCTCTTCTCCTCCTTGGCTCACTTTTGGTCTATTCAAAAAAACCTAATATCATTCTTATCTTAACGGATGATCAAGGGTATGGAGATGTCGGAGCACATGGTCACCCATACCTTAAGACACCGAACATTAATAATTTACGGGCTGAAGGCGTAAGTTTTGATAACTTTTATGTGAGTCCTTCCTGTTCGCCGACAAGAGCAGCTTTGCTCACAGGCATGCATGAATTTCGCAATGGTGTAACCCATACCATCATACCGAGACAGCAACTTCACTCGGACGCGTTGATTCTCCCTGAACTCCTCAAATCAGCAGGATATAAAACTGGTTTCATTGGAAAATGGCATCTGGGTAATAAACCGGGACCCGACCAAAGGGGATTTGATTGGTGCTCAACAAACCAGGCGGGACCACTTCAACATTTTGACGCCACTTTTGTCCGCAACCGTAAACGAACCGAGACTACCGGTTATCGGGAAGATGTCTTTTTTGATGAAGCCATGACTTTTATTAAAGAGGCAGAATCAAATCCATTCTTCTGCTACCTTGCAACCTACTCCCCCCACACTCCACTCGATGCACCCGAGAGTTTCATTAAGCCTTTCCGGGAAGCAGGACTCAATGACACTCACGCCACCTATTTGGCAATGATTGAAAATATTGATTTTAATCTCGGGCGGTTAATGAAATTCCTCAAGGAAACGGAAAGGGACAAAAATACAATCATTGTGATGATCAACGACAATGGCGTAACCGAAGGATTGGATATTTATAATGCCAATATGCGAGGTCCCAAATGCTCAGCCTGGGAAGGTGGGACCCGGGCATTTTCTTTTTGGAGATGGCCCAACAAATGGAAACCAAAAGTGATCGACAACCTGACTGCTCACCTTGATGTTCTACCAACCCTTTGTGAACTGGCTGAAGCAGATATCCCCGAAGAATTAGAAGCTAAACTCGAGGGCTATAGCCTAATTCCCTTGCTTGAATCAAAGAAAGAGAAAATTAAATGGAATCCGGACCGTACTCTCTATCATCATGTAGCACGTTGGCCTAGTGGGTTTGCCGAGAAACATAAATATGCGATGGCGGGAGTTAGGCAGGGAAACTACCTAATGCTAAGAAGTAATCATTGTGGCGATACTGATTGCCTCAAACATATGAGTCAGTGTATGGCACTTCATGCGATCGAAAAAGGCCGCACCGTTCATACATACTCAAATGGAACGGCTCAGTTTCACTGGGGGCTTAGTCCACGGGATCGTTGGGCCTTGTATGATGTAAAAAATGATCCTGGTTGCCGTGATGATCTACATAAAGAGAAGAAAGATCTCGTCAGTCATTTATCACAAAAGTACGAAAAATGGTGGGATTCCACTTATCCTCTGATGATCCAAGCAGGTGGAGATTTGGGAAATCCCGATCAGGGCAAGCGGGCATCCCGAAGAGACAAGGATTGGAAGAAAAAGCAGGAGACTCGAGCCAAGTAAATCAATTATTGATCCAGCGAAGATTTAGAAATTTTGGTGCTTTTCCTTTCCAAGAACCGCCAAGTTTCTTTGGCTCCGCGTCAGAACCCCTACCCGGTCTCAATATTTCAGCCTCGCCCAAGCATAATTCTTTTATCCCATTCCATTCTTGAAGAGCTTGACCTTCAGCATTGATGAATGCTGCACAATCTAATTCGACTTTGGCAAACCGCCCTCCCCTTTCAATAGCGATTTCAGTGGCATAAGAATCAATACTGACGACAAATAGGTTGGGCTGGTCTGTAAAAACCTCGAAACTTAGCTTGGCATTGCGTGGAGCCTTCCAAACCGGATGATAAATCTTATGCGTTCTGATCCCCCACTTTTCAGGTTTGTAAGTAAACCATTCCTTTTGCCAATCCCCCCTGAAATCTTCAATCATTTGCTGAGGTTTCATGGATGCAAGGGTCTGCGATGCTTTCATCTTGGATGGACTGACCTTTTGCATCAAAGTCGAAAGAACGAAGCGGTCTGCAATATACTCCCCATAATAATAACCGGCTCCCGAAACTGGAGTTGGCAACTTGTAAGACACATTTCCATATACCCATAGAGGGCTGTCAGATGAAAAAACAGGTAATTGAGCAACCCAATGCCCCTTAATTTTACTCGCTTTAGCATGATGCCAAAATCGGTTCTTGGTATTGGTGGAATTATCTTTCTTTCCGTCAACCTGCCCTTGCTGTGTGTAAAAAATATCAACTTCTTCCGTTTTGTCTTCATCAATGTCCAATGTGACCTTAGGTATTTTTCCTTTTGCCAAGGTTAACTTTAGCTTTGGCGTCTGAGGAAATGAGAAGCTATTTTTCAAGTGCCGATCAAACCATAATTGAGTCAATACCTCATATTCGGGAGTATCCTGATGATTATGATGGGGAGAACAAGAAATTCGCCATTCTTTCGCAGAAATTTCTGTAATCGCAGTTTCCAAATCATTAATCCGACCGTGAAAGTCATTAGAAGGACTCAGGAAAACAATCGGACAGGAAATTTTTTTCAAACTTGGAGGATCACTTACAGTAGCTAAGTGTAAGGGGTTCAAAGAGTAGCGATCACTGATTCCTCCACAAGATGGAGCCGCCGCCTTTACTCTGGAGTCACTACCCGCGGTCATTACGGTTAACTTCCCTCCCATGGAATGACCGTAGACACCAAGCTTTTCGCCATCCACTTGGGGTTGGCGTTCAAGGAAAGTCAGACCCCGCCTCGCCGCAAGTGCAACGAGGAACCACGAGTTATTACGCGGTGACTCCACAGAATCAATAGTCCAGTCTGCAACCGGAATAGATGGAAACGCATCTTTTCCATAACGACTGGGTGCATGGTAAGCATCCAGTGCTCCCCAATCCGTTGTGAGTTTATACTTCGGGTCTTTGACTTCTCCATCCCAAAAAAGCTTAACCTCATGAGAGGAAACTCGATATTGCGGTGCAGAAATACGACCAGCCCAAGCAATCGAAAGTGTGGCATACCCTCTTTTTGCATTGGTCAGAGGTGCTTTATAATCGGCATATTGCCCTCCACCGTGAATTTGTAACAGACCGGGTAATTTTTTGGCATCCTTGGGGTATCCATAGACAGCAGCCATCAAAGATTTCTTCCCTTTAAAACATCCAATTCTATATCGTAAAACCTGCAGGACAACTTCGTCCTGTTCCCATTCCTTGAGAATTTCAGTCTCCAGCGGTTCGACTCTTGGGTCAAAACCTCGCCACATCTCCGCATGAGTTTGCGGAATTTCTGTTTCATTTAACAAAGGCAATGTTTCACGATTCTCCGCATGCACGAAAGAGAAGCAAATCGATAGCAAACAAACACAGGCTGTCTTTAAATTCATTTGAATGTGAAAACAAAAATGAGACTAAAGGACAACGAAAGAGAGAAAATTTCTTAACCAAGTTTGAAATGACGGTTGGCGAATCAAACATTTTCAGGTACGAAACAACTATGAATGAAGTAACCATCAAAGGGGAAATAAAATTTGTGGACGAAGTCCGCGAATATGGAAATAACGGATTCCGCAAACATCAAGTGGTCGTGGAAACAGGAGATGGCAAATGGGATAACCCGGTTCCGGTAGAATTTACCAAAGATGCCATTGAAAAAAGCAAGAGTTTACAAGTTGGCGATAAAGTGTCCATCGATGCTCGGGTAAACGGAAGAGAATGGACTGGAAAGGACGGCGTAACCAAATGGTTTACTTCGATCAATGGGTACAAATTTGAAAAAGAAGGCGGACAAAGTGACAGTGTCTCTGACGAGCCTGACAGTTCATCCTTCGATACTTACGACGAGTACGATGATGGAATCGAAGACGATGTCTTCTAATTTAAAATTTGCCTACCATTCATAGCCAGTAGATAACTCGAAAGCATGTAATTGCCGTTTAGTATAAATATCCATTTCCCCCAATTGCATCCAACGGTACCGCAAACCTATCATCCAATTAGGGATGGGATTAAGGTGCATGGCTGAAATGAACTGATAGCTAAACTGGGTATTTTTTTCAGGTAAAGAGAGTCCCATAAGATCAAATTCAACTTTTTGATAAGCGGAGCCGATTCCACCACCGAAAAGGAAACTAACCTTATCGTTTACAGGAATGTTTACTCCCGCAGAAAATATTCCTGCTAAAGTAGATGTCTCTCCAATCAAAGAAAAAGGTACTTCCGACAATCTTTCAAGCTCCTCCTGGAAGTAATTAAAGTCTGTTTCAATAAAAAAATATTTCCATCTTTTACCAAGTCGAAAACCAAGTGAGTAACCTACATCTTGCTCGATTTCCAATTCCCCGAGAAATGGAGATTTAAGATGAAAATCCTTTGATTGATATATGGCATAAAAAGGAAGTACATAAATACCAAGTTTGGAAAGCCCAGTCTCTTGTTGTATAGCATTCTCCGTTACAATTTTGTTTTGATCATTTCGGTTAATAATTTCTCTGGTAAAATCCCGATCCCGTAAAATTAGTTCCTGAGCTTTTGGTGGTGCCTTTTCCCTCTCCTCAACATCAATAGTAATGGCTTTTAATTGTTGAATTTTTCTTTGGTTTGCTAGCTTAATCTCACTAATTCGCTGACTAAGTGCAGACATTTCCTCCTTTAAATCTTGATATGCTTTACTTCGATCAATTGGCTCATTAGCTAAAATTCGGAGGGGTAGAGTAATGAAAAGAACTACCAACAGGCCATAGTTTTTATACAAAATTTTTAAAAAAATCATGACTAGATATGGCTTATTAGAAGAGAGCATGAATTACTTGGTAAGGTCAATACCCGCACTTGATGACTTGCCAAAAATTAACAATTCGGCAGTGGCTTTCTGTTTTTCTTCAACATTGAGATCTTCAAGAGTATCCACGATCTCCCCAATATTTGTAACCGTCTGACTGGGGCTTGTACCTGACTCTATGATTGGACGAAAATAAGCCATAACTTGAAAATCATCCAGGATTTCGATTTGCACCGCAGCTTTTTCCCCAGAGAGATCTCCTCCCCATCCAGCAAACTCATATCCATTATTAGGTATAGCTTGGATAGTTACCTTATCCCAAAGATTGTAAGAGCCTAATCCCGTGACCACACCGCCTTGCATAGACCCATTGCTAATTGAAACTTCATACTTTCGATTCAATTCATACCACCCATAAGTTTCATAATCAAAGATTCTCGCAGGCCAAGCTTCACGATCTAGGAAAACCCATTTGTTATGATCTTGGATGAATAAAAATGGAAACAATTCACTGTTTGTCCAAACCCATTTTAATCGATCGTGATAAAACCAAACATCGAAGGCACTTTTCTGCTCTACAAAACACCAACCTAATTCCGTATGATAGATCCAAGGAAGGAAATCACTAAAATACTGACCGAACCAACCTACTCTTTTCCAACCGTACCCAATATCGACACCTTCGGTTAGATCGACTACGGACTCTCCTGTCTTCTCTTTAACAATCACATCGATTCGAAACTCTTTTTCGACAAATCCATCATTGTTATCAATGCCTCGGATCAATAAATTTATGGATTGATTTGAATCGAAATGATTACCTGCTGAGAGATATAATTCTTTCTGTTTATCTATATAAAAAATATTCTGAGTGCTGAGATTATTATCCTGCCGAATGCTAAAAACATGCAGATCGTTTTGATCCTGATCTAAAGCAATCAAGGAACCGATTTTTTGAGCAACAAATTCATTTTGTTCAGCAGTATAATTTCCTTCCAACAAAATATCATAGGGTGGATATTTTTCAGAAGTTTCATTTAAATCAATGATTTCAACAAGGAAAGAATTCGATAGGTGAGCACCATCTTGATTCGTTCCAACTACTTCTATTAGTAAATCATATTTACTAGAATGTTCATAATCAAGGTCAGCCATGGTTACCAATTCGCCTTTTTGATTAATTTCGAATAAAGAACTATTTAAATCAAAAGAAAAGCCATCATAGCTAAGGTTATTCGAACCTATGACTGAAAACTCGCCTACAATGGTCCCAATCGGCGAATTTTCCTCAACCCTCAATTCAGAGGAAACTATCTCATAAAATTCTTCTTTGTTCGGCCCGTTAGTCTTAAATATCTCTATAGCAAACTTTTCTTCCTGTCTTCCATTGTTACCATCATCCACAGAAACTCGTATGGAAAGTTGCTGATGCGATCCCAAGTCCAAGTCCTGACCTGTTTTCAAACTACCATTCTTATCGATTACAAATAAGGAGTTATTGTCATCTCCCTGCCCTGGCACCAGAGAAAAACTTAAATCATCACCATCTGCATCCTTGGCAGTAAGAGTTCCAACATAAACTCCTGAAACTTCCTTATCTTTTACTTTTAGATCGGCGACAGTACTTAATTGGTAAGGTGATTGATTAGGTATAACTTCCAATTCGTCCAGAACACTAATTTGAAATTTTGCGGTTTTAATCTGATTATATTCGTTGATTACATTGACCCGAATGAACAATGAATCGTACGATTCGTAATCAAAAACTTCGGCAGTACGGAGAGTTCCATTCATTTCAAGAAGAAACTTCGAGTTATTCTCGCCGCCCGCTCCTTCACTCAGATAGTAAAGCAATTCATCCCCAATTAGATCAGCAACTTCGAAGCTACTAACTAGTGTTCCAACGGGTAAGTTTTCTCTCACTCGCAAATTACTTGATGATGTTATGTCATTGTTTGGATCATTCGGTATACTTTCGTCCACATCGGTTACCGTGACGGTCAGATTCTCGCTTACACTGAGTGATCCATCCGATGCCTGTACCGTCAGGTTGTAAATATTATCGCCTCCATTATCTCCAGCATTTTCGTAATCGGGGGCACTATTGAAAACTAATACACCGGTCGTTCCGTTGATCGTAAATAACGACTGATCCAACCCTCCACTTATTGAGAAACTCAACGCATCCCCGTTCGCATCCGTTGCCGTTACCGTACCCACACCCGTCTGGTTTTCCGATACACTAAAACTGGTTGCAGAACTGAATACCGGCGCACTGTTCGGGGGAGTCTCATTCACATCCGTCACGGTCACTGCGATATTCTGAGTCGCAGTTAACGATCCGTCCGATGCCTGTACCGTCAGGTTGTACACATTATCGCCTCCATTATCTCCAGCATTTTCGTAATCGGGGGCTTGAAGAAAACTCAATTCTCCAGTTACTGAGTGGATGGAAAACAAGTTCTGATCTGCACCACCTTGAATGCTGTAAAGCACCCCTTCTCCATTCGGGTCAACCGCTACTATTTGTCCAACTATGGTTTGATTCTCCTGAACGGAAAATGTGCTTCCCGAAGTAAAGGTTGGAGCGACATTATACTCTACGATCGAATACAGCAAATTGGCTTGATCAACATCATTCCACTGACCAGCACTGCCCAATGGCCATCCATCAAATGAAATGGCAAGGGCATCCTGTTGATTCTGATAATCATCCGGCTCATTTTGCACTGAAAAAGTGGTTCCCCAGTTTACATACGAATTAGCTGTGGCAGTCCCCTCATATGTACCACTCCAAAAAGACTTGGTGCTCAAATCATTATCACCATCCCATACCCAGCTTCCTTCTACTGCAATATCATTACCCCCAATCCACAAGTATGCCCCGCCCCCTCCATCGGCAGCAACGGTATCCGAGGCATTTAATCCAGCACTTCCAAGAGCTGAGAAAATAGCATTCTGTTCCTCGACCGACTCGATCTCGACCAGTTTACCATTCCTTGAAACTGCAATCTCGGCAGCCCCCGTCCATGTGGCACCCACTTTAATAATTTCATAATTCACGCCGTTAAAAGAAAATGAAACCGGTGACAACCAGTATTCATTGGAGCCAATATCCGGATTCCCTGACCTTACCAAACCATTAATATCAAAGCTTGGGTAGCTACCAAAGGAAGAGGACCCTGCATCAATAGCAGGGCTGCTCGATTGTAGCCTCAAATCATCGTCCTCTGTCCCATAAACATTATCAGAACCATCCGCATCAACAAAAAGAGGATCACCACTTACATTGTTTGATCCGGAAATTGAACCGATAGATTGAGATGAATCAAACAAAGAGTAATTTGCTGATGCTGTTCCTTGATTCACATAAATATCATTTCCCTGTGGAGAGCTATTCTCCCACATGATCGAATTCTCAAGAGTGATTGAATCGCCGGTAAACAGCAAAGCAACACCCCCAAGTGAACCAGCTTCGTTTCGCACAATCGAACAGTTCAGAAACTTGGTATTTCCTTTGGGAGCGAAAACACCGTGCCGGTTATTAGCTTTGTTTCCTATTATTTCACAATTAATGAAAGTGGAACCAGTTGAACCGGTATTAAAAAAGGCAAAGCCACCATTTGAAGTGGAGCTTGAATTCGCCTCATTTCCTAACATTCGAATACTATTAAAAACACTCTGAACCGATCCGTTAGTGGCCACACCGCCTCCAAGATTTGCCCAGTTTCCATGAAAAACGCCTCCTTCAACTGAGAAACTTGGATTTACCGCAAAAATAGCACCACCCCAAGAAGATGCATAATTAAAATAAAAATTATTATTTCTCAGGACTGGGTCAGAAGAGGAATCAATATAAAGAGCACCCGCTGAATTCGATTCACTCTTGTTTCTGGTAAAAGTACAATTCTCAATAGTTGGAGAAGATGATTCTAAATTGATCGCACCACCATAATGGTTTGCCTGCGTACGGTTGTATGAAAAATTACAATTTTGGATGGTAGGCGAAGAAGATTCCAGCTTCAATGCACCACCCCCATTCCATTGTGAGTTTACATTACTGGTAAAATTACTATCGAGAATGGAGCCACCTGCATTTACAATGAGAAGTGCTCCACCATCATGGGTCGCCTGATTAGATGTAAAACTTGTAAAATTAATAGAAAAATTCCCGTCATTAATCATGAGAGCTCCAGCACCATTGGAACTAAGACTTTGGTTCTCTAAAAATTGAGAACCAGAAACACTAAGTATAGAATTTTCGCTTCTAATGGCTCCTCCCCAATAATAAGCACTATTTGATTTGAAAATTGAATTGCTAATGGAAATATTGGATTCCTGAAAATAGGCAGCTCCACCGCTTCCCGTCGATAGAGTCGAGTTTTCTGTGAATACACAATTTTCAAAGGTGGCGTTTGAGTCATAAAGGTATAAGCCGGACCCACCTTGGTATGTAATATTATTAGTGAAATTACAGTCATTTACCGAGAAATTGACCTCATCTGCCCACAACCCAGCCCCCTTACCCCGATCGTCATCCGAGTAGTTCTTATTGGCATATCCTCCCGTTATCCTAAATCCATCCAAAGACGAACCATTGGAAGGCACGACGACATGGAAACAATTATCACTATTGTCATTCGATATGCCAATATCACCGGAAAGGATGGTCAAATGGGCAGAGGCATCCCGTTGGTCACGACTGGTCTCACTTCCGGAGAATCCCCCGTAGACGCCTATATTTGGGGGTAATAAAAAGAAGGAAGATCTAATCTCTCCTGGCAAATAAGTGCCCTCCGCTACCCATACTTCCGAAAATACGCGCTGGGAAGATAATGCATCTGATAAGTCGGTGTAAGCATTGGACCAACTTGAACCATCCCCTGCGCCTGAGGCATCACCATCTACATAAAGCACAGAGGGCCTCGAACCAACCAACACATTACTTACTGAATGTGCCGAGTGGGAAGAAATCGCTATGTTAGATGGAGAGAAAGAATAGCCATCTTTACTTGGGGTAACAGTTCCATTCCATCCATTACTTAGCTCTCTGTAGAAACTTCCATTTTGGTCCGTTGCTAAAGCTCCAGTCCCGTCAGAAAAAGTTAAAGTCACACCCGGGATCCCCATCCCTAACTCATTTCTCACTACTCCACCAAACATCAAACCTGAGGTGGAATGCGCCCCTATATCATTTTCAGTAACCTGCACTTGAGCAGAGTTTATTCCAGCAGAGGAAAAGGTAACCGTGGCCGTTCCATCTGCCGTATTATTATCTACCAGTGCAGTCACTGTCACAGTTTGAAAAATATTCCAATTCGAAGCATCAAAAGTAAGACTGTCCGCCCCCCCTAGAATTAGGTTTGCGTCCCCTGAAATAGATGCATCTACAGTGACTGAGCCAGCAGGGTCGGTAGCTAACCTTACTTTAAAAGAACCTGTAGCTTCTTCTATCAGGGTTAAGTCGAAAATCGATGTCACAATTCCCTGAACGACTGCACTACGAAAATTCGCAGTGTAAGGAGCGGATAAGGCGAGGACCTTGGCATTATTTTCAGTGCCCGCATTTCCAGTCGCCACACCCTCATAACTTACGCTTGGATTAGAGAAGTAGGGGATCCTGTTGTTATACTGATTGGAATCATTGTACGACATGACGGTTCGGTATCCTTCGGAACCAACCAACCACCTCTTACCAAAACAAAATTCTCCATAGTCATAATCACTGGTCCATGTGGCATCTTCCCGGTTATGCAGGCACCCCATATTATGACCAATTTCATGAGCCAATGTATAATTTGGGGCTCCAAGCTGATCCCAAACATTTACATTAAATCCACTACTTTCAAAATTGAGGCTCGGTCGAATCATTGTGCTCGCCAGTCCCCCATAGTCACTATCGGTTGTGAGTAAGCAAACCAGATCGGCTCCGTACTGATCACGAAGAGTGTGAACATCATCCATATACCCATCACTTTTCGTTTTCAATCGGTCCAAATCGATACTGAGCGTTCCTGTCGGCGTATAACTGACCTCGGTCGTATGCACCACTCGTAATTGGATAGGAACCAGACTTTTACGATAGCAAAGATTGGAGTCTGCCACCGCACTCGCAATCGTCGCCTCCACATCAGCTGTACTACCCGCTTCAGATCTGACCGCCGACGGGTAAACTATTAAAAGATCAATCAGATGAGCTTCTCCATTGCGCCAGCTTTTGGCAGGAACCGCATTATAACGTGGATCTAGAGGCAAATTATTGTCGACAATACATCCCCCGCATTGACCTCCAGCCTTCACTTCTTCAAAATTCAAGCCAGCTTCTGAACCTGTGAAACGATAACTTGGCTCGCCTACCCTGGTTAAACTTCCACTTATCCTTCCCGTGACATTTGAAAAAGTCAGGTATCCTTTTTGAGCCCCTAAGACTTGCCCATTCCATGAAAATTTACCTTCACCCAGATCTTGAGAAAAGATACGGGAAGCGAAAATTTCTCCAACTCCCGGAAGATCAATCGATACAACTTGGCTTAAACGATCAGAGCTGAACAGATAATCAACCTCATTTGCAAATACATGCTCCTCCTTAATTCCGATGAAAATTAAACAAATTAAAAGGAAATTGTTTATCTTTAAGATCTTAAGTTCTGAAAAACACGAACAATCAGAGGAAATCCTTTGTAAAAATCTTATTTTACGAAGTTTTTTTACAGTAGTGCTCATAAATTTGATTCCAATTAATAAATGAACTGATGTCCACCGGTAATATTTATTCGCCTCGCTCAGAGATGACCACAGCTACTTGCTGGGAACCTATTTTCATAATTACGGTTATCGGAAAGGCACCATCGGGAACAGAAGCAGAAGTAAACTTACCCGTATCCTCTTGATAATTAAGCCAAGAAGGTAGCGGCGCTCCCGTTTCCAAGGTTACCTCAACCGAGACTTCCTGCTGTTGAGATATCGATGAAACTTCTTTGGGCACTTCAAAAGAAAAGCCCGAACCTAATGCAGTTGTCTCCTTGGGAACTGAAACAGCAATCAATCCCACCTTTGAGGTATCCGGGCTATCTAGTAAATCAACGGTTAACCCAGAAGAGTTACCCGATGCATCCGCATTGCTTTGGGTTGAAGTTAGCGCTTCGGCTCCAGGTGTGGACATTGCTGGAGTGGAGGTGGACTCGGCAACTGGTGCAGATGCAGGCTCCGCAGTTGCGGTAGGAGCGGAGGTGGGTTGGGGTACGGAGGCAGACGCCGGTTCCGCTGTTGTGGACGGCGTAGAAGTAGTTTCAGGAACGGGGGTGGGAGCGGGAGTTGGCTCCAGTGTTGCAAGTGGCGTAGAATTTGGCGTGGGTGTAGGTGAGGGTGTGGGTGTTGATTCTACGGTTATACTCGGCGTTGATAATACCTCAGGAACGAGTGCAACTGTAGGTGTAGATGTAGGTGAAACTGTAGGGATTACTGTCGGTGTACTCGGAGTCATAACACTAGTGGCAGGTACCACAACAGGAGTACTTGGCATAATGGAAGGAGGTACTGCAAGGGAAGAAGGGGGTGCTGTTATGAATGTGGGTGGAGGTGGACCGATTGATGTGGGAGTTATTGTTGAAAAAGTTGAAGTATCGACAGTCTCTACGGATGAACTTTGAGTTTTAGCAACCTTGTTCTGCGTAGTCTCTAGAGTGACCAAAGCAGTTTTCTGCTCGAATGGAGACGCTTCCACGACCAAGACTCCATTAAGATAATCTATAAAATAATTATTGGGATCGAAGCCCGGACCACTGGCATCACTCGGCACAATATCATAAAGTCCGAGGGCTGCGTTTCTACCGCTTCCGTCGCTCTGAAGAGATACACTAAATATTTCTTCCTGTCCTAGCAATCCGCTCACATCGAACAGATTCCCATCTAAAAGCGCTTCCCTACCATATGTTTTGACTTCACCTAAGGCCTGTATGTCGAGAGGTGCGGGATCAATATTTACGGGTGCATTTGATACCTTTAAACTAGGTAATAGATAATTACCAGCCAATCCACCCGATTGATCGATTGCATCTTCTAATATTATCGAATCAATATAATTACCAGTGGCAACTACATCCTTAGCACTGGCAGTCGCTCCACTGTAACTTAAAGTCTCCTCTCCAACTCCAGTAATGATTGTAACATCAGATCCAGTTAGAGTTAATAATGCATCATATATTTTACTGGCCGAAAGCTCTACGACTTTAGGAGTAATCGACACGAGAGCATTAACCGCATCCAAACTCGGTAATTGGTAATTACTAGCCACCCCACCCGATCCATCCAACGCATTCTCCAAGGTAATCGCATCGATATGTTTCCCAGCAACCGCCACATCTTTCGAACTTACAGTCGCTCCACTATAACTTAAGGTCTCACCTTCCACTCCTGTCGTAATGGAAACATCGGGCCCACTCAAATTTCTCGTTCCGTCATAAATGCGGTTTGCTAATAACCCCACTGTCTTCTCAGTAATAGTCACTGGTGCATTTTCAGCATCCAAGCTAGGCAGCTTGTAGTTACTTGCCAATCCTCCGGATCCATTAGTTGCATCCACTAAAGTAATCGTATGAATGTATTTATTACTTACCGCCACATCCTGGGAACTCGCGGTCGCTCCACTGTAATTTAAAGTCTCACTTCCCACTCCAGTAGAAATCGTTACATAACCGGTCAAATCGACTCCCGCGTCGTATATCTTGCTGGCCGACAAGCCGACGGCCTTCACTGAAATGCTGACAGGAGCATTAACCGCATCCAAACTTGGCAATTGATAATTACTAGCCAAACCTCCCGATCCATCCAATGCATTCTCCAAGGTAATCGCATCGATATATTTGTTACTCACCGCCACATCCTTGGAACTCGCGGTCGCTCCACTGTAATTTAAAGTCTCACTTCCCACTCCAGTAGAAATCGTTACATCATTTCCTGTTAGATTTATGCTTCCATCGTAAATACGACTTGCCGATAAACCGACGGTCTTTGCTGAAATGGACACCGGTGCATTGATCGCATTCAAACTAGGCAATTGATAATTACTGGCCAAACCTCCAGTTCCATCAACTGCATCCACCAAAGTGATTGCATCAATATATTTATTACTCTCCGCCACATCCTTGGAACTCGCGCTCGCTTCACTGTAACTCAAAGTCTCGCTCCCCACTCCCGTGGTGATAACCACATCCGTACCACTCAGCACTGTGGATCCATCATAAATACGATTTGCAGTTAAACCGACAGTTTTAGTGTTTATGGTGACCGGAGCATTGATCGCGTTCAAGGCAGGCAACTTATAGTTACTGGCCAAACCTCCCGATCCATCAGTTGCATCCACCAAAGTGACTGCATCAATATATTTATTACTCACCGCCACATCCTTTGAACTCGCGGTCGCCCCACTATAACTCAAAGTCTCCCCTCCTACTCCCGTGCTTAGCATGACATAACCGGTCAAATCGACTCCCGCGTCATATATCTTGCTAGCCGACAAACCGACCGTTTTCTCCGAAATGGTCACCGGTGCATTGATCGAATCTAAACTTGGCAATTGATAATTACTGGCTAAACCTCCCGATCCATCAGTTGCATCCACCAACGTGATCGCATCAATGTATTTATTGCTGACCGCCACATCCTTTGAACTCGCGGTCCCCCCACTGTAATTCAAAGTCTCACTTCCCACTCCAGTAGAAATCGTTACATCATTTCCACTAAGATTTCTCGAAGCGTCATAAATACGGTTGGCGGATAAACCGACTGTCTTTGCTGAAACGATCACCGGTGCATTGACCGCATTCAAACGAGGCAATTGATAATTACTGGCTAAACCTCCCGATCCATCAGTTGCATCCACCAAAGTGACTGCATTAATATATTTATTGCTCACCGCCACATCCTTGGAACTCGCGGTCGCCCGACTGTAATTCAAAGTCTCACTCCCCACTCCTGTAGTGATCGTCAAGTCTCCTCCTGTCAGATTTATGCTTCCATCATAAATACGACTTGCCGATAAACCGACGGTCTCTGCTGAAATGGTCACCGGTGCATTGATAGAATCCAAACTCGGCAATTGGTAGTTGCTGGCCAACCCACCCGATCCATCAGTTGCATCTACCAAAGCGACTGCATCAATATATTTATTACTCACCGCCACGTCTTTGGAACTCGCGGTCGCCCGACTGTAATTCAAAGTCTCACTTCCCACTCCGGTGGTGATAGTCACATCACTACCAGTCAGCACTTTGGATCCGTCATAAATGCGGTTTGCAGATAACCCCACTGTCTTCTCCGAAATGGTCACCGGTGCACTGATCGCATCCAAACTCGGCAATTGGTAATTACTGGCTAAACCTCCCGATCCATCAGTTGCATCAACCAAAGTGATCGCATCAATGTATTTATTACTCACCGCCACATCCTTGGAACTCGCGGTCGCCCGACTGTAATTCAAAGTCTCACTTCCCACTCCAGTAGAAATCGTTACATCATTTCCACTAAGATTTCTCGTAGCGTCATAAATACGGTTGGCGGACAAACCTACGGTTTTTGGTAAAATGGAATTGGTAACATCTGGATGATTTTGTAGATTGTAATTATTGGCATCACTACCCGAGAGTGCTAGCCCAGTAAAACTAACATGACTACCAATTAAAACATTTGGGTCGTTAAACCTAGCAACAAGAAGATCAGTATTAACAGATAGATCGTCTCCAAGGTATGGGCTGAGATCGTTATCCGTGCCTACTGCACTTGAAACTCCACTTAGGAAAGAAGCTGTGCCAATAGGAGTTGCATCAATTGTTCCATCGTAAATTTTATCAGAACTCGTAAGACCAATAACATTAATTGCTTTGGGAGTAATGCTTGCTAAGGCAATTGTTTGGTCAGTTATTACATAATTACTCCGATCGGAACCACCGTAACCACTTGATAATGTCACTGTTTTGCCAGTTCCCACATTCTTATTCGAAAATAAACCAGTTGCACTTACAGTCAAATCGTCCCCATCTATCCATCCATGTGCACCACTTGTAACTATATCCGCTGTTCGAGTATTATCATATATTTTATCACTCGCAATTATTCCACCAATAGTAATTGCTTTCACGGTGATATCAGCGGTGGTACTGGTTTGATCAGTGATTGTATAATTACTCCTATCTGCTCCGCTGTAGGTACTCGTTAAACCAACCGACTTTCCTGTTCCCACATTCTTATCGGCAAACTGTCCACTTGCACTGACGGTCAGTGTATCTCCAGCAATCCAACCGCTTGCTCCGGTTACATCAACTGTGGCATTGAGAACACGATCGTAGATTTTGTTACTCGCGACAATTCCACTAATTGTAATCGGTTTTGTAGTTATGTCAGCCGTGGTGCTTATTTGATCAGTGATTGTNTAATTACTCCTATCTGNTCCGCTGTAGGTACTCGTTAAACCAACCGACTTTCCTNTTCCCACATTCTTATCGGNAAACTGTCCNCTTGCACTNACGGTCANNGTATCTCCNNCAATCCAACCGCTTGCTCCGGTTANATCAACTGTGGCATTGAGGGTACGATCGTAGATTTTATTGCTGGCGGTGATTCCACTGATTGTAATTGGTTTTGTAGTTATGTCTGCCGTCGTACTAGTTTGATCAGTGATTGCGTAATTACTCCTATCGGCCCCACCGTACGTGCTGGTCAAATTAACTATCTTTCCAGTTCCCACATTCTTGTCTGCAAACTGCCCCGTTGCACTGACGGTCACTGTATCTCCAGCAATCCAACCACTCGCTCCGGTTACATCAACAGTGGCATTAAGGGCACGGTCGTAGATTTTGTTACTGGCAGTAATCCCACTGATTGTAATCGGTTTTGTAGTTATGTCTGCCGTGGTACTGGTTTGATCGGTGATTGTATAATTACTTCTATCGGCTCCTCCGTAAGTGCTAGATAAACTAACCATTTTTCCAGTTCCTACATTCTTATCAGCAAACTGCCCGGTTGCACTGACATTCACTGTATCTCCCGCAATCCAACCACTTGCTCCGCTTGCGTTTGTTGTTGCTACAGTATCACGGTCATAGATTTTGTCGTCGGCAGTAATTCCACTAATCGTGATCGCTCTTTCAGTAATGTTCGCAGAAGTAGTTTTATTATTAATTCTATAATTTGTTGCTGCTGCACCAATCAAATTACTGTTACTCAATGTTAAAGTAACAGTTTTGCCAGAACCTACATTCTTACTGTCAAAATTGGCCGAGTTTGGATCTGCATTAAGAGAAGCAGTGTCTAATGATACAGCGTCAGAAAATAAAATTCCAGTCAATGTTCCATAATTACTTATGGAAGCATCATTAGTTGCATCATAAACTTTATCTAATGCGACTAGTCCAGTAATGTTTAACCATTTTTTGTTTTTTCTTAAAATACCAGTGGCGTAAGTTACATTGTAGTTATTGATATTAAATGTACCTCCCGTAGCTGCACTCGGAGTAATGGTGTAGGTACCAGCATTCGCAGATGCTAATTCGCCTCCCCCTGAAGCAGTTAATGCAACGGAACCTACGGTTTCTCCATTTTGTAGGCCATAAGCATCATTAGGTCCAACGGTTGAAAATGCAGTTACTCCATTCAAAGTAGCAGCAGTCCCATAAGTCTTATTTTCGTTATTGGCCTTAATTCTGAGATTTCTTGGGTTAATTGTTACAGAGTTGTTTGTTGGATCATGCGTTGTTAAGTCAGGTAATGTATAATTGGATGCCAATCCTGCATTTGCTCCCGTTCCGTCAACTAAGGTAAAGTGGGTAAAATAATTATTGGAGTCATTGACATTAACAAAGGCAGTCTGAGCTCCTGAAAAAAGTAAATTCTCACCGGCAGATGTAACAATTGAAACTGTATCGTCGGTATCAACCAAATTTGTGCCATCATATATTTTGGTGGAATTTAGCCGCACTTCATTAGTTGTAATCTGTCTATTCTCAGTAGGATGAGCCGCTAAATTATAGTTACCGGATCCCGTTCCTGTTAGTCCAATATTATGAAAAGAAACAGATCGGTTACCAATATTTTTATTTGAATACTGACCGGTTATGCCATCAGCAGAGGTTGTTTTGTTTAGATTTATATTGTCTCCATTCCCGGTAAAAGGTTTCCCGTCATTATCACTTCCAGTTCCCGAAGTTATTGCTGTCTGTAGCGTGGCAGTTCCATTAACAACTGCAACATCGTTACCATTGTAAATTTTATCTGCACTGCTCAATCCGCTTACAGTTAAATTTTTACGATTTATATCCACCCGATTGTTCCAGTAATGGTAAGCCCCTAAATTGGGTAAAGAATAATTACTTAGCTTCTCTCCATTTGGACCAGGTTGGAGTGTAATTGCATTTACATAATGGGTATCAGATACATCTTTACTATTACTCGTAGCCCCAGTGTAATTAAGGAATTCCCCTGAGATTCCAGTGTGAACACTTAGATCCCCTGTTAAATCAGTTGTACCATCATATATTTTGAGAACTCTTAAATCTACTTCTCTTGGGTTGATGTCTATGGAATTGTAATCTGAATTATAGGAACCTGTAGAATGTATTATATAATTATTGGCAATTCCTCCATTCGCACCGTTTGTGAAAGTAATAGAAGTCACATAATTATCGACTGTTGTGTCATCATCATCAGGTCCATCCACATCATCGTCTGCAAGGTTTGCCGAATAACCCAACCTTTCACTTCCAACTAATCCAGAGTTCGCTACTCCTGAAACAGAACGAATCCCGCCCACATGGTTGCTGTTATTGTTCCTTACAGCATCTCCATTGTAAGTTTTGGTAGCAACAATACCCAATGTCCGTTTTAGTATTTTGGCTTGAGTGGATGCCTGGTCAGTAATGGTATAATTGTCTTTATCATCTCCTGTATAGGTGCTCGTCAAAGTTACAGTTTTCGATAATTCGTTACCATTTACATTTTTAGTATCAAAAAGCCCAGTTGCACTTACCGTTACATTGTCACCGGCAATCCACCCACTCGATCCAGTTGCATCAACAGTCGCCACCCTGTTTCCATTGTAGACCTTATCTGCTGCTGTAATTCCAGATATTGAAATGGGTTTGGGGTTGATCGTAATATTGTTTTTATTGGTATTACCTGGACTAACGGTGATCGTCGTTTTGTTTGCAGCATTCCAAAGTTCTTGGCCACTGAATTTATAATCGGAAATGAAGCCCGTTGGGTTATGACCAGATGCATCATTCGTATACCTAGCGTCTGCCGCATCGGATAATGTTATATTATCGATATAAGTCTGAGAACGAACGCCACTAGCGTCTAAAGCACCGGCATGTTCAGTCGCAGTGGTTACACTGGAGTATTGTAAGGTTTCATTGGTAACATCCGTGGTAAGAGTGAGGGATGAAATATTGGGAGTTGAGTCATAAGTCTTGGTCGCCTCAATTTTGATATCTTTGGGGTTTACGCGAACCGGAGCATTAGAAGTATCGAATCCACCAGGTAAGCTTGGATGGTTTTCTCCGGGAAGTACATAATTTTGGGGGAGAAACCCACTACCAGCCGGATCGGATTGCATAACCACTTTTGTAATATGGGAATCCGTCTTATTTACTGCTGCATTATATCCCACCTCATGTGGTAAAACATTTGTTCCTTTATTTAGGTCAGCCCCAATCACATGTTGATTATTAATCTTACCAGAATCCGCATTTCGAGTCTCGATACTGCCTCCGCTACCTTCATGCGGACCATACGAATAGAAAAATCGCTCGTTATTAACTAAACCAAGCTTTTCACTTGAATTATCAGAGGGATCCAGAATCTTCATTTGATCAGGGAGAACACCTCCAGAGAAACGGTAATCATTATGAGAACCTCGTTGATATTTTGTTTTAAGAAAATCTGTCCCGTCGTAAGTTTTGATCGCTGGAATGTATAAAATCGGCCGCTGATTAATTCTTCCGTCAGTTCCTTCCAGGACATTAGTAGATAGCCGGTAATTTGAAGCATCGGCACCTGTCAAAGCGATATTTTCAACCCTGTATTTTTTATCAGTTACATTGTACATGGTGGTATGTGCTTCCGCTCTTGTTCCATCATACTCAACATTTTTGTCACGGAACCATCGTATAAGATTCCCATCCTCATCATCTAGCCTAGAGCGATAGGTTCCGACACCTGAAACGGCGACATCATCGGAAACTATGCTTGGCACACTGATAGTCAATCCCTTCATATCAGGATCTCCGTCATATATTTTAATTTTCCCTGCCGTTACCGTGGGCACTAACTCCATGGGAGCAACTGTATGTGCACCAATTACTTGAACGGTGTCGTCGAAATCAGAGCCATTATTGGTCGCGGATGTTGCTTCCAAAGTGTAAGAACCAACAACGAGTTGCCCCCCAGTTGAATTTACCGGGGAAGCTGGAGAAACCGTAAAAACAATACTATCATTTGAATGATCACGAACCGTTACCTGATTAGAAGATTTCAAGTATGTATGAGCTCCCGTCCCGTCACTAACAGTTTGTGTACCACTACCTGAATTGTAGTAGGAAACTGAGTTTAGTGTATAAGTTACTGAGTCTCCGTATGTACTATTCTTGTTGTCAACTGAAACAACTAGTTGATTTTGAGGGACGATAGTAAATGTACCATTCTGATAATTAAAACTGTAATTCGCTGAAACGAGACCAGATGGAGTAAGGTCATAGGTATTCCCTGCTCCTCCTGCTTGCGGTGTCGCACTGCGGTTGTATGCAAGTGTTCCTGAAAGAACTGAAGAACTTTCATCCGGTGCAAACCCTTCATAAGATACCCCATTATAACCAACCGGATCATCTTGCCCGGTAAATTTAAATGAATCATTTGCCCGAACAGTCAATGGGGCTTTGGCTATCTCCACTCCTGAAACAACCAGTGTCGTTGAAGGAATACCACCTATAGTAATCTCATAATCTGTAGGATATGATTTAGGGCTTTGATCAGAGCCATCTGCGGTTTCTGTAAGAAAATTTACAACAAGACCAGAGATAGTTAATGTTTTACCTGTCCCGGCATTGGCTGAACTATAAACGGCCGACTCATAACTCACATTCGCACTTTCGTCTCCCTCCACCAGACCAATGAAGTCATACTGAGGAGAAAATGTAACGGAGGCATCTGTCGAGGCATCATAATTCTTGGTTGTATTCGTGGCAGAATTGAGGCTGATTGTCAGTGGCTGTTTATTAATAGTCACTTGATTATTTCCAACACTTCTAGCACTAAGACCAGGAGTTTTGTAGTTATCTTTATCTCCAGGGCCTGAACTCGCATTTTGCAAAGTTATATTATTCACATATCTATGGCTGTCGACCGAAGCCACATGGTAGTTTGATGTGCGTGCATCGGTAAAAGTAAGACTCTCTCCGGGAAATAAATTTCCGATCGTCAACTCGTCCGGGTTCACCCCATCATTAACCAAAATATTATTTCCATCATAAGTTTTCTCTGCAACGAGAGTCACCGTCTTTCTCGTTACACTAAGGGTACCTCCGCTAACATCATACCCCATTTTTCTAAGGTTACTGTTTATATAATAGGGATCAGCCGTCCATGAACCATCAATATAACTCGTTCGTGCATGCAAGTAAGTTACACCTCCGGGATGGGTTGTATAGTTTACCGGCTGCGGTTCAGGGTCTATGGAATTATCCACGGCAAGGCTCGATGAATCCAAGGTATCTCCATTGACACCTCCACTACTCACCGTGATAGCGGCCAAATTTAAATCGGCTCCATAAACCCGACTGATGGAAGAAAGGCTAACTGTAGGTTGCTCGCGATAAACAGCATACTTACCATTTCCCAAGTCCAGCCAGTTCCCTGACGAGAAATCTGTATTTTCATCTGCATTGTAGCGAAAATTATTGGTTCCAGAACCGATCAATCCCGTGAGGCCGGTTGAGTTGGAGATATCTCCGGAGAAAAATGTAGCTCGACCCGATGTTCCTCCGACAGAGATTGTGGGGGAACCAGAAATAATAATATCGCCTCCGGTCGCCGTTCCGGCAGCGTCATTTTTTCCGGCAATGGCACGAATTGCACTGGCAGTCTGGTTGCTGGTTGTTAAGTCTGCCGCAATCGTAAGGTTATTATTTGCTTCCAGAGAAATGGTTCTGGAACCGGTGTTGATCGAACCATTAATGATAAGGTTTTGATTTGTAGTCATGCTAATAGCCCCCGAATTAATTGTGGCTCCTGTAGTTAAACTATCTGCTCCATCAAGGGTGACTTGGCCAGTTCCTGAACTTATAATTCCATTAATCGAGAGATCTTCATTGGCATCCAAGTTGATTGCCCCATTATTTGCACTCGTAATTAACGAGTATGAATTTACTGTTATATCATCCGTGGCATCAAAGTCCAAGGACCGTGCAGTAATGTTGGCACTTATCGTCATATCATGACCTGCAATAAGATTCAGAGTCCCACTACCAAGTGTAATCGGGTCATTAACAACTAAGTTCCTGCCCGCATTTAGCGTGAGGTTGTTTCCTGAACTGCTGGTAATTCCATTCGTAACCGTAAGGTCATAGTTTCCGCTTCCCGTAGCTAAACTTAGGTTATTGGAGCCTAATGCTGTGGAAATGGTAGTTGGATGGATATTGGTCGTCCCACTAATACTTGCCGGTATTCCGTCACTCTCATCTGTTCCACTTGTGGTAATAACGATATGACCTGGGTCTAAAAGCCAATCACCTGTTTTACCATAGGGTGCAAATGTAGAAACCTTTGCATGATTGATATCCAGAAAGTGACCGGAGGTTTCGACCTTCCCACCATCTCCACTGTTGGAGCCCCCCTTTGCATAAATTGTACCCTCAACGAAGGTTTTAGATTTTAAGTTAAAGATGTCAGCCCAGAGAACCACGGTTCCACCATCTCCCTCTTCGGATGCACTCGCATCTATCAAAGCATTTTCTTTCATCACCACTTCACTAGCCTGAAGCATTGCATTCGGATCATCAAAAACTCGCAACACTTCATTGGCACCTCCCTGCCAATCTCCACCAACCAAAATATTTCCGCCACCCTGTTTACCGGAGCCATCAATGACGGAACTTTCTGCTAACTCAATCTTCTCAGCCTCTACGGTTACGAGACCTCCACGCCCAACCTCGGAAGAAGCATCAAGCACTCCTTCCTGTTTCACTCGTCCCCCCACGCCTGCGGTTAACATAATCCGCCCACCATCTTTCTTGATTCCCTGTGCCTGTAAAACCCCGGAGTTTTTGACCAACCCTTGAAACAGAGAACTTTCTGCCTGAGCGGATAACACGACGAGCCCTCCATCCGCTTCGATTACTTTTTTATTTTCCACCAATGCATTCCATTTCCCTGGTTTCACCCGGACGCCGACTAACTGCTTTGCTGAGTCAGTCTGCAATTCAATCATCTCTCCGGAAGCCAGCACGACGGATCCCTTCTTGGCAAAAATAATGCCTTCATTTCGAACTTCAGGAGCCAGCAGGGCTATAAAACCATTTTCCTTAGCTTTTAAGTCACCCGCATTGGAAATACTTCCTTCCCTGCCATTTTGGGATGTGAATATAAGATCCCCGTTCATGAAATCACTGGTGCCAATATCAAAACTGGAGGCAATCATACTCCCCACATCGATGGAGGCTGACTTTCCAAAGTAAACTCCATTTCCATTGGTTATAAAAACCTGGCCCGGTGCAGTTATCTGACCAAGAATTTGGGACGCACCTGCACCGACTACACGGTTAAGGGTGGCCGCTACCTGACTTGGCTGCATGAAATGAACAGCGCCCCCCTCCCCCACATTAAAGGATTGCCAATCGATTACTGCTCGGGGTGTGCTTTGATGAATGTGCAAAGAGGAATTGTGCTGCTCAATTTTAACATTGCCTGCCTGAAAAGTAGCTCCGTTAGGAAGCTGCTGAGCAAACATTGTATCAAATCCAAACGAAACGCAAAGAGACCAAGCAAAAAACGGACAAAGTCTGATCATAAAGCCCATCCTAAAAACTCTTCCCTAACACGACCCAAAAGCGGTCTTCTTCCAAACTGCCGTCCTGATCCATACCCGTTGGAGAAGGGTTAGGGTTTTCCCCAAACCGCCTGGCGTATGTGGCCTGCATACTAAATCCAAGTGGAGCACTCCAGGCAAAGTTAACCCCACCACCTGACAACTCATACTCAGAAGGCCCTGTGGTTGTAGGATCCCGTTCACCAACCCAACCCCAATCGTAAAATGTCTTGGCGATAATATCATTACTCAAGATGTAACGTAACTCGGCTTTAACTAGCCTTCCGACAGAGCCCGTAGCCTCACCAGAAGGATAAGCCCGAACCCCATTCAAGCCACCCAAGCTGAAACTTTCCGCACTATCTAAAAAGTCTTCTGTTACTTCATCTGCTGTTGTTTCAATTGTATGTAAAGAGTTAGTTGAAACATCCTGAGTTAGTTGGCCAGAAACAGAGAGAAAGAAACTTAATTTTTCTGAGAAAGTCTGCTGACGACTGGCACTGTAATTGATTAGTGTATGATATCCCTCGTGTGGATTTGTTGGTATTCCATCCAAACCACTCACCTTCCCATGGGACAGACCAATGCTCATCGAGTTGGATCCGCCTCCCCAAATAGTATCAAAAAGGTTTCCCGACAAATTCATCGATAGACTGTCAATGGAATAATGTTTTTGAGTAACTGAAGCGACACTTGATAAGTAAATTCTATGATCAAACTGATAATTCTGATATAAATTCCCTCTCTGGTTGCGAATCACAGGATAACGAAGAGACAATCCGGCTTCTTCGACTTCTCCTTTAATGTTAAGAGCAGCCAGTTCATCCGTGACAACTTTGTAACTTAGGGTACTTCCGTACAGATTTACTCTCCATCCTCGTGACCCAAATGGCATGCCTAAAGAAAGCCTACCATAATTGCTACCCTCGCTTTTCAAAGTTTGTAATCCTATGGTCTCAGATAACTGAAAAGGACTAACCAAACTGGCAGCCAGGGTAGCCCTGTAATTACCCAATGACCTTGAATGAGCATTGTCCATAACTAAATCTGCAATGTAGGGTGGCTCCTTTGAGGTTTTTAAAACTAAATCCACTTCATCATCTTCTACCCCAGCCTGCAAAAAACCAGTCATACTCACACCTGGCAAATCATCTGACAAGAGTAGTCCTCGATTCATGGATGATGCATCATAAATCTTCTTGAGGGGAGAATAGCTTTCAACTATGGCTTTGATTTTGGAGTGTTTGACATGAGACGAACCACTCGGATCAATGATAATTTTCCCGACTCGGGCTTCAGCAAGATCAATCATCAGAATACCATCAGTAATATCTTGAGGTGGAATTTTAACTGAAACTATCTTTCCTCCCTTCTTATAAAAATCTTCTAGATGAGAAACAATCCGGTAAAGATCATCAAACTGCAAAGGTACCTGGCGAAAAGCCTGTAGGCTGTTTCCCAAAACTTTTGCAGGAAAAGCTTTTAAACCTTTAAATCGAAAAGTTTGAACCTGGAAAGTGACATTCGAATCATCCTCTTGTTGAATATTTGAAACAGGGGAATTTGAACCACTATTCTGGAGGTCAAGAAGGCTGGCATTATCCTCTGCAAAAAGCAAAACTGAGAGGTTAAAAAAAGCAGATAAAAGCAGAAACTGCCGAGTTTCAGACAAATTTAAACCCGCAAAGGTTACTTTGCCAACAAAACGAGCAGTGTATGCAATCATATCTTACATCAAATAATTTCACTATTATCTTTTTTTGATAAGATAAAGTAAAACAGATTTTTCACTAAAAAAATGAATTACTTTAATTAAAATATTACAAACTAAACTATTTTGCCTCTTTGGTTTACATCAATTTCAAGAGAATTTCAGAATGTAAAATGCAAGCCCATGAAAGAATGGTAATATCGTGCCGATAACAAGCACTTTAAAGTACCCCGGATTAGTTGTTTGCGCAGGTAATATTACGATGCAAAACCACCAGTATTTTTAAATCGCTATTTTAACACCCCTGCGAAGATAAGCTGGCACATCGAGATCTTCCCCTTCGTAAAGATTTCGGGATTCCATGTCCTCAAAGATTCCTCTCTGATTTGCCTCTTCCATGAATGAAAATGTGTTTTGATCTTCTGATTCTTTTTTTCGACTAAATCTACTTTTTCTGGGTGAAGATTTCACCTTTGAGTCCGGTTTGGATGGAGGGGTTTTCAATTTTGAAGGATGAGTACTCTTACTTACGCTGGGAGTGGCTTCAATCACTTGTTCCGCAACTGGAGCAACATCGGCTGTCATACCTGCTTCCAAGTCCGTAGCACCCAAGACAATAATTTGAATGCGGTCTCCCAAGTTTTCGTCCACATGGGCACCAAAAACCACATGTTCGCCCGCTTTAAATGCTTCCCGAATCTCGTGCGATGCTTGTTGCAAAGCATTCATGCCCATGCCGGGACCACCATTAATGAAAATAAGCAAGGCATCGGCAGCTTTGGAAACATCCGGCAGGTGAAGCATTGGGCAAATCATCAGTTCACTCAGAGCTTGCCTGATTGCGTTCTCCCCCTGCCCTTCGCCATAGCCAAATAGAGTTCTGCCGGATCTACGATTAAATGCTTTTCTGAGATGAACAAAATCCACATCGATCATACCTCTCTTAAAAATCAAAGAACATATTGCTGAAATCCCACGACTAACATTTCGCCCCGCTTCCGCGAAACACTCTAGAGCAGTGGCATCAGCCCCTCCAACTTGAAGCAGTGAATCGTTAGGGAGTGGAATGACTGCATTGGCAAACTTACGAAGTTCTGAAAGTGATTCTTCGGCCTGTGCGTGCCTTCCTTTTTCCCAACTAAAGGGCATCGGAGCAAAAGCAAAAACGAGAGCTCCTGTTTCCCGTGCAAGTTTTGCAATTTCAGGGGTTGCACCGCCTCCGGTACCCCCGCCTAACCCTGCCAACAAAAAAACCAAATCCACACCTTCCAAAGATTTTCGAATCTTATCCTTCTCATCCTCGATCGCTTTTCTTGCTAACGAAGCTTCTCCTCCCGTTCCCATTCCACGAGTAAGAGTCCTCCCTATTGCCATTTTCTCCGAAGCGATTGATTCCCCTAAGGCCCTTGCATCAACATCAATTGCAAGTTGCTCAACACCGGTAAAATTATCTAAACGCAGTCCATCCACTAGCGAAAGGCCCGCCCCGCCCACGCCAATAACCTTGGCTTTGAGTACGCCATTTTCGTTGAGTTCGACAGTTTTGGAATCTTTTTCAAATAGGTTTTCTTGCGTCATGACTTGGTGGGGTTTTGAAGATAAAAGAATTACTCATTCGCAGGACCAATGCCTACAATGCGGCCAATTTTGCCGAGTAGCCCGACATCCTGATCAACTTTTTTCTGACCAGGGAGGCTGTGATCTTCGAGTCCATAATGGAGCAACCCCAAAACGGTTGCATTTTCAGGTTGGGCGAGTTCGGGAGTGATTCCAGGAGGGAATGGTGCTTTTCTTACATTTTGACCCAACACTTGACTCGCCACTGTTTCAATTCCCTGTAAGCGGGAACCTCCTCCAGTTAAAAGGATTCCCCCTTTTAGTTCGTTCTCATCGAGGAGAGGGCCCAATTCTTTGCTTATGATCTCAAAAAGTTCAGTGACTCTGACATGAATAATATCTGCAATCGCCTTACGGGGTACGGAACGGTCTCCGATTGTTTTATTACCAATTATCCAGACATCTTCAGACTGCTCATCCTTAAGCGGCATCGCTTGTCCATATTCCAACTTTAATTTCTCTGCATATGGTTCAAGAACCCGCAGCCCCATACTCAAATCTCCCGTAATATGATCTCCGCCTACGGGAATAACCCCACTGTAAGCAACATAACCTTGCCGGTATACCACAAAGTCAGTGACTCCCGCACCTAAGTCCAAAACAATAGTACCGGCTCTCCGCAAGTCAGGCCCCGCGACCATCGTGGCCGAAGCAATAGAGGACAGAATCAAATCATCCACCTCCAGGCTATAATTGGAAATCACATGCAACCCCATCTGGATCGCTTTATCATCCCCATCAATCGACCAGTAACCGAGATCTATATTATTGCCGAGCATTCCCACAGGATCATCGACTACTTTTTTATCCAAAATAATGGGAGTTCGAACATGATGAACATAAGATCTTCTCTCGTCCGGTTGCCTTCTTTTGGCCTCCATAGAAGCACGCTTAAGATCGTCCGCAGTTACGCGGTTATCAGAAGACACTACCGAAGCAGACCCTCGAAGCATCTGTCCTTTAAGGTGTGCACCTGTTTGAGCAAGATATATGGAATCTACGGTTGTGCCGGACATTTTCTCAGCCTCCTCCAAAGCTGCGTGAACCGCAGTGGCTGCTTTTCGAAAATCCATAATTTCGCCTTTTCGCATACCCTCATTCTGGCGGGTTGCCATGCCAACAATGCTAAGGGAACCACTTTCTCCCACTTCCCCCACCAATGCTTTGGCCGAAGAAGTCCCAATTTCAACTGCTCCTATTATTTTACTCATATGATCAAGCTACTTTTGCGGTTTAAATTTTTGCGAAAACTGAGCGATCGTGGGAAAGATCAATCGATTCGATTACCTGCTTTTTCCTGAAATCAGGTTCCAGGAAAAGGTAGTGAAGTCGCTCCATCTGAGTGGCAAAATTCTGAGGGGCGAATCGAATCTTTTTAACTTTACCGGAACGAACTAGAATATGGGCGACCGGATCAAATTCATTATTTAAGTCATAGGAAATAACTTTCCAATCTCTATAAAACGCGGGATATTCCCGTCGGGCGAGGGCAAGTAAAGGAGCGACCTTCGCCACATCAGATAGAGGTTTAAAACCAACTCCATCTTCGGTTCTTTTCAGCGAACTCGAAGGCACAGCAAGAGAGGGTAGCAAAGATAAGCGAGCAGGAGAATATCCTTCCCCTAGGTATAGTGCCCCATCGGCTGAAACTAGCCAGTCGTTGTATCCGCCCGATTTGACCTTTATTCTTAAAACCATGATGGGGGACTGTTCCTGAAGAGAGATCTCCAGAGTTGCAGGAAAAACTCTTTTCACACGGGCACTGACTACTTGATCTTCTTTTTCCAAGTCAGCTCTGATTTTATCAATATCCAATTCCATCAGCGATCTACCACGAATCGGTCCGAACCAATTCGTAAACCATTTCTCCGAGAGAACTCCATCACTGGAAAACTTAATTTGCTTTATCGAAGTGCCCGGGCCCGTCAGATCAACAGGACCTGAATCCTGATGAACAACTTTTTCCATCCATGCAAAACCAACCCCAAACAGACCCAGAGCCAGGAGTAGAAGGCCTACCCGTCCAATCATTCCCATCCTCTTTTTAAAAGCAGGAATAGTCGAAGGACGTCGGGACGATTTGGGTTTTAGCTTTTGCCAGCTTAATCCTGAATCAGAATTCTTTTTATTTTTCGATTTCATGCTTATGCGCTTAATACAGAAATTTTTGACTGTTCAAACCTAGCGATTGCAGGCTCAACCAATTTCTTACAAAGTGATTGAAAATCGTACCCTGCACAGGATGCACTCTTGGGCAGCAGACTGGTGGTGGTCAGTCCGGGGAGTGTGTTAACTTCGAGGAAGAATGGATTGCCATCCTCGCAGATCATAAAATCAATCCGGGCAAAATCCCTGCATTCGCATACATGAAAAGATCGGCGGGCAAAGCGTTTAATTTCCTCTTCGATCTCAAGATCCAAAACTGCAGGAAAGCGATACTCCGTTGAGCCTTTAGAGTATTTTCTTTTGTAATCATAAACTCCACCGTCAGGAATCACTTCCACAATTCCCATAGGGACTCCATTGAGCAAACCAACGGTAACTTCCCGTCCAAAAACCCGCTTTTCCAACATCCAGTTCCCCGTCTCAATCTCGCTTAGAGCTTTCTCTAATTCATCAAGCCCATTAATTACAAAAAGTGCGACACTGCTACCTTGATCCGTGGGTTTAAGAATTACATCAGCACCAAGTTCTTTGAATACTTCATTCGGGTTAATTGATTTCGGGTCGGAAAAACGAACATCTGGACTTACGCGTACACCTCTTTCGGCAACGCTTCTTTTAGATGCATATTTATTCATGCATAAGCGACTCGCATTCGTACCACTTCCTGCATAGAAAAAACCAGCCTCATCTAAAATTGCCTGCAACTGGCCATCTTCTCCAAATGTGCCATGAATAACTGAAATCACCACCGTTTCTTCAGGAGAAAGATCATGGGGTAAGGACGCTTCCGTCAAATCAATCAAGTTGACTCGATAATCAAACTCAAGTGCGTCTGCCAGACATTGGCCAGAATCCAATGAGACCTGCCTTTCCGGTCCGATACCTCCAGCCAAAATGGTAATAGATGGTAAGTTATTCTGATTATTCATGATAATTGATCATTCCATTTTTTCCCGAGTAGCCCGACCTCCGGCTCAAGATTGACCTGGACTTCTTCCTGTACCCGTTTTCGAACTTGTTGAATAAGGGAGATTACATCCTCAGCCGTCGCTCCCCCCTCATTAACGATGAAATTCGCGTGTACATCTGAGACAACCGCGTTGCCTACCCGCTGACCTTTCATCCCACTTTTTTCAATTAACCAACCCGCAGATTTATCTTCCGGATTCTTAAAAATACAGCCCGCACTCGCCTCCCTGGGTTGTGAGGCTCTCCTCTTTTGAGCTAATAGTTCGATTGCGGAGCGAATATCCTTGTGGTCCGAACGTCCCTCTGCCTTAAGCTTCGCCCTCAAGGCAATTCCTTCCTGTGCCTCCTTGCAAAAACGATAACCGACATTGAGTTGATTCCCAGGTATTTCCTTAATGCTTCCATCCGGGAGTAAAAAGGAAACCCACTCCACTAAATCGTAAATCTCCCAACCCATTGCACCCGCATTCATTCTCAGAGCACCTCCCAGGGTGCCAGGAATTCCCTCAAGAAACTCAAAACCCAAGAGACCCCGGTGGCAGGCTAACCTACAAATATCTTTAAGTCTGGAACCTGCTCCAACCACGAAAGAATCGTCAGACCGGGAACTGATTTCGTTCCAAAAGTCTCCCCGCAATCGTAAAACCAATCCATGATAACCTTCATCAGGAATAATCAAATTCGAACCTCGACCCAACATCACCCTGGGTATAGAGAAAAAGTTAGAAGCTTCCACCAGTCTCCGCAAATCTTCGGTGTGTTGGGGTTCTGCGTACCACAAAGCCTTTCCCCCAACGCGCATAGTTGTCTTGGATGCAAGGTTCTCATCCTTGCGCAGGACGGAACTCGAAGACAATCGACCACTTAGGAAATGAGAAAAGGCTGAAATCCTGTCTCCTTTATGAGTATGGATAGCAGCAAAGGCATGAGCCCATCCATCTATGTTCCCTGCACCAACAAATAAAACCTGCTCAGGAGTAAGGGGATTTTCAGTCTCGTAAACTTCATCCACAAATGAGGTATAATCTAAAAATACTTTTGTTTTGTCCCTCAATCGCGGAGGTAAGTGTCCCACCAATGACTCCGCATCGCCACTTTCGTCATACTTTTCAAATGCACCATAAGTGGGTAACAAATTAAGTTCATCTGCGGCACCTAATTCTTCCGCAAAGGATTGGGCGAACGCTTTCGTTCGGCTGTAACGATGCGATTGAAAAACAACTTTCATCCAGTGGTCCGGTAAAAGTTTTCTTCTCGATGCGAGCAACGAGCCTATCTCGGTGGGATGATGAGCGTAATCCTCGAGTATGGTGCGGTGCTCATCCTCGAATAAGACCGACTGTCTTCTTTCCATACCGGGAAAACTTTTGGATGATTCTTCACCTAATTGAGCCCCCATCTTCCTGCCACATGCTTTGGCAGCCTCCCAATTTGAAACCATAAAATCTGCAGAGCTGTGGTTTGCCTCAAAAGAGGAAACATCCACACCGAGATTTTCATCGGCCCATGAGAGTAAATCGGATTTCCCTGGCAGAATTACAGAGGATTTTGTCCGAGAGAGTAAGCCCTGCAAAGTATGCTCGAGGGAACTCTCCTCTTTATACTCATCCACATGATCCCAGTCATAATTTAACACAAGTGTGATATCAGGATAAAACCCACCAATAGTTCCATCACTCTCGTCGACTTCGAGCACTAGCCAAGGGCTATTTTGATAATTCCCTATTGGTAAAGCATCCTCTTTGAAGCGGCCTCCCACTAAGTAAGAAAATGAAAATTCTTCCTTTGCAAGAGCCCAGGTAAGCATTCCAGTGGTCGTAGTCTTCCCATGGCTTCCCACAATGGCCACCGTTTTAAAGCTTTTTGAATACTCTGCGAGGAAATCACCCCGTTTGTAAATTTTACTAGTCGTACCACGAAATAAAGATAGTCTTGAGTCCGATCGGTTGATGGCACTCGAATGAACAATATAATCCGGTTTTTTATGAGGAACAGGTTCGAGCAAAACCTCAACCCCAGCTTCCAACATTTGAGAACGTAGAGGTTCACGAAAATAATCGTCAAAAGCCTCCACTTCCACCCCTGCACCACGCAAAAAGAATGCAAGGGGGGCCATGCCCATTCCACTCGCACCAAGCAAGAAAACTCTTTTCGGTTTCTTCATGCGTAAACGGCTAGATTCCTCCCTTGTGTATCCAGTGATATTTCTCGCTCAGTGACCAGCTGCTTCATGTCATCAACAATTCGTGAGCCCACATCACCTCCATCCATTGCAAAAAGATTTCGGCGCAAAATTGCACGCAACTCTTCATTGAACATCATCTCCTGGACTTCCTTAAACAGTTTTTCAGTGAGGTACTCATCCTTACAAACCAATCCGCCCCCTTTAACTTCAAGGAAACGAGCATTGTGCAATTGATGGTTGTCGGCAGCAAAAGGATAAGGAATAAGAATTGAAGGCACCCGGCATCGAACAATTTCAGCGATAGCTCCGGCACCAGCACGGGATACAACCAAATCCGCAGCTGAAAGAAGTACATTCATTTCATCCGTAAAAGCAATAAAACGACTTGTTATAATTTCATCAGCGGGTCCATCCAATTGAACTACCCCTGAGCTATCTTTTCCCATTCCAGTAATACATAAGGTGGCGATCCCTTCCGCTGCTAAATCAGAGAGATTTTTCTTCACCCATTTATTTAAAGATGCCGCCCCCTGGCTTCCTCCTAACACTACCAATAGACGATCGCTATTGGGAATACCCAGATGTTTCCTTGCTCTCTCCCGAGGAATTCGGCGAAATTCTTTACGCAGAGGATATCCAACATTCTTCACCACTTCCGAGGACAAACCTTCCAGTAGCATACCTTCGGGCAAATATACCCGGTCGGAATTCTTGGCAATCATACGGACTGCTTTACCAACGGCTCGATTAGCCTCATGAATAAAAATGGGGATCTTTTGTAAACGGGCTGCCACCGCAGGGCCTAACGAGGTAAAACCACCGAAGCCAATCATCGCATCCGCGTTTACTTTTTTGTAAAACTTTTTTGACTGTAAATAAGAAGAAATGAATCCTTTAAGAAAAAGGAAAAGACCTATTGGAGTTCTAATAAGTGGGGCTCCGGGCATAGCCACGAAATTAAGCTTCGGGTATTTACTTGATAACCTGGAATCAACACTTTTTCGACTTATGAAAAGCCATGCCTTGCATCCTTTTTCCTCTAAACTTTGAGCAAGAGCAATTCCCGGAGTTAAATGCCCACCAGTTCCACCACATGCTATGACCACATTTTTCATATCTCTCGTGGTTGTAATCCCTGTGGATTATCCATTTTGCGGAAAACATTAATGATCAAGCCTAGAAAAATAAAGGTGACCATTAAATTAGATCCCCCGTAACTAATAAATGGTAGCGACATCCCTTTAGTTGGTAATGAACCTGTGACCACACCCATGTTGATGATGGACTGTAAACTGATAAACAGCAGTCCTCCCAATGCGAGCTGATACTCATAAAGCTTCGTGGACAATCTTAATTTCCAATAAACGAAGAGGAACAACAAGGTAAAACAAACTAAAATAGAAAAAGTGGAAATCAGTCCCAGCTCCTCACCGATGACCGGAAATATGAAATCAGTGTGAGCTTCGGGCAAAAAATGCATTTGTTGCCTACCCATCCCCAGTCCAACACCATTTACTCCCCCTACACCGAAAGCGAGCATTCCCTGCCAAAGCTGGTAGGCACTGTCGCCTGCGTTTGCCTCCACATCAAGAAATGAGGTTACACGGCGAATACGAACAGGGTCGAAATATACCAAGACCGAAAAGGCAGCCACGGCAAGTCCAGCGACTGGAAGTAGCCACCGTAAACTGGTTCCGGATTGAAACATCATCGTCGCCGCAACTGCACCGCACAGAAAACAGGTTCCAAAATCAGGTTGTAAAATGATCAAACCACAACAACCTCCAATAATTAAGGAAGGAACAAAAAATCCCCACATGAATGTTTTTATCTCACGTTGCCGGGCAGCAAAATATACGGCCAGAATCACCACTAGACCAATCTTGGCAAACTCAGAAGGCTGAACACGCAAGGGTCCTAGCCCGAGCCATCTTTGTGCACCATTTACCTTAACCCCAAGACCAGGAACCAAAGTCAGGATTAAAGCTAACATACTGACTCCGTATATGAGCCACGCCCTGCGCTTCAGCCATTCAAGATTCATGAATGCAGCATACACCCCAACGAAAATTGATATGCCAAGCCAGATAAACTGCTTCGTTAGCAGAGACTGTGCTCCCCTAACTGCCCCCGCACTGAAGAGCATGACAAGCCCGAGGGTTGTAAGTCCTAGTGCGACTGCAACTAAATATATTGAAACCCAGTTATTTGACTTCGTTAACGACCGATCCAATCTTTTTCCCGCCTCCCATTCTTTTCCACACCATTTAAAGTAATCCTCAATTAGGGCTATCAGGAGCGTCGATTAATGGACGGTCTTCTGCGGTACCCTTAAAGAAATTCTGAAGACTGTCATCTCCACCTGGTTCTGTAACATCTGGAACATTATTTGTTTCATTAACTGGAGGACTGAAATTTTCGGTCAAAGTCGCGTTTGAATTTGAACCAGAGACCACCAAGGATTGCCCCACGCGTATTTTCCCTGCATCCGTCAAACCGTTCCATGACATAATTTGAGCAATCGAAACTCCATAAATTCCTGCAATTCGAGTAAGGTTCTCGCCTTTCTTAACAACATGGGTGGTAGCACCTGGAGGAACAACGGTTGGTTTGGTTGTGGAAGGCGCAGTAATCGAAGAAGTGCCAGGAAGGATTAATGTTTGTCCGGGACGGATAATTGACTGGCTGTTCATTCCGTTAACTTCCATAAGACTGGATAGGGATACTTGGTTATTTCTGGCGATCCGAGAAAGACTGTCTCCTGACTTAACGATGTAAGTTCCTGCTGAACCCTCTGTAGTTAGAGTTGACTGGGGTACGATGGAAGGCGTTGGAATTGATGGAACTCCACCAGCAGGGATCATAATTTCCTGTCCAATCGAAAGTTTCGAGCTTTTGCTTAAGTTTGGATTGGAAGCCAGAAGAGAACTCAATGTGATGGAATTCTTACGGGCTATTCCCCATAAAGTATCTCCACGTACCACATTGTAGATGTTTACATCTGTTGGCCTTAATGGACTTGTGGCTGGATCCAAGGCTAAAGGAGAGGGAGAAACCGGTTCTGGTTGCGGAACAATAATATCGTTCCCCGGAATTATAATCTCTCCAGGTTTAGGTCGGCTAGGTGCCACGAAAACCTCCTCAGTTGGTTTTTCAACAATGCCTGTGCCTTTATTAAAATCATCAATGGGCGTTTCCTGTGGTGCATTCCCTACTTCAGGTGCAGGCATATTCTTTTTGTCCGCAGTTTGGCAACTAGGTTGGAACATTACGAGAAGTATGACTCCAACATGGAGGGATAAAACAATACCGAATATTTTTGTCAGTTTCATAATTATTTTTTGCATAGATAAGTCTAGTACAGCAGTTCTTGAGTCGAAGTGGCAAACCTCTTCTTTAATTCTTGGACACACTGATTAAAGGTCTCACCGCGTTCTTCATAGTTCCTAAATTGATCAAAACTTGAAAATCCAGGGCTTAAAAGAATCGAAACCCGGCCATTTGCTTCATTGAATGCGGATTCCAAAGCCTCATTTAAGCTAAAGCACTGAGACGCAGGGGTGTCACAAGCATTGATTTTTGCAGACAGTTCTTCTCCAACTTCGCCAAAGACAAAAGCTTTGGAAATGTACTGGCTCAATTCTCGGGAAAATTCATCCATCATTACTCCCTTGGACTGCCCTCCTCCGATCCAGAAAATGGGATCACGCATGCTCTTGCATGCAGCGATAACCGCATCAAAATTCGTGGCCTTCGAATCGTTCCAAAAACTAATGTCATCAATTTGATGAACTTTGGTAAGTCGGTGAGGTTTCGCTTGATAATCCTGGCAGGCAATGGAAAATTCCTCCTCCGGAATTCCCAGTGATGATGCATAACCAGAAGCCAAGGCATAGTTCTCTCTTTGTGGGTAACTGCTTAGGAAGTGTTCTTTATCGAAAGAATGACTGCTCTTTCGCGAAGGTGAAATAACCTTCACATTATCAGGCAAGTCTAATGAAAATCTATTTGCCCATGTAAGAACACTCTTCCCCACAAATATCTCACCCTGACATTTTTGTAAAAGCGAGAGTTTGGAAAGAAAGTAATCTTCCATAGTCCCATGATAATCCAAATGGTCTTCCGCAAAATTAGTCCAAATTCCTCGATCAGGAGTGAGGTAAGAAATGTTGCGTGATTGAAAAGAACTCACCTCCAAAAGGATTCTTGTCTTTACATTCACTTGTTCCGCAACGAATTGAGAAAGAGGCAGGCCTATATTTCCGGCAGTACTCGTTACATGCCCGAGTTTGCTAAGGGCATGATGAAGAAGAGTAGCGACCGTGGTTTTCCCATTCGTCCCTGTAATCGCAGTGATTGGAGAAGACGTAAAACAGGAAGCAAAATCTAATTCACCTAGTACTTTAATTTTCATTTGCCGGGCAAGTAGCAACCATGGATGATCCGGACGAAAACCCGGACTCACTACAACGAGGGAACTGGATCTTAGTTTTGCAGGAGTTAATTTTATACCATGCTCATCGTATACCCGAAACTTCCACCCCAATCTTTGGAGCAATGCACTTACACCACGACCACTTACCCCACCACCCAGAATAGCAACAGGCGATGCCATCAACTTTTCCCAATCTTCTAGTGGTCCAATCATTATCTTAATTTTAAGGTAGCTAGCCCTAGCAAAGCAAAAAGAAGGGACAAAATCCAAAAACGAATCACGACTTTCGTTTCCTTCCATCCCTTAAGTTCAAAATGATGATGAATCGGGGACATTCTAAAAATTCTTTTACCCCTTGTCTTAAACGAGGCGACCTGCAAGATGACAGAACCTGCCTCCATCACAAAAATACCCCCCACAATTATCAAGGTCAATGGTTGGTGAATCATTAATGCAATAATACCAACAAGTCCTCCAATTGCCAAAGAACCGGTGTCTCCCATAAAAACCTCAGCGGGATGAGCATTAAACCACAGAAAAGCTAAACTCCCCCCCAATAATGCAGAGCATACAACCGTCAACTCTCCAGAGCCCGGTATCCAACTTACTTTCAAGTAATCCGAAATAAGAAAATTTCCAGAGGCATATGCCATGATTGCATAGGTAAGAGCAACGGTAACTGTACAACCAATTGCAAGTCCATCCAAGCCATCGGTTAAATTGATTGCATTACTGGATCCCGTTAATGTTACGAGAAAAAATAAAAAACAGAATACAACCGACATATTTTCAAGAAGCATTTCCTTAAAAAAAGGCACCCATAACTCCCTCATCTTACCAGCACTCCCCGTCGCATTTCCATCAGCCCCCGTAAGAACCTCACTTAAAGGTCCCAACAGTATGAACATGGCAATACCGGTTGTGAGAAGTTGTCCGATTAATTTATATCTCCCCGCCAATCCCTTGCTGTTTTTCTTTGAAATCTTAAGGTAGTCATCCGCAAAGCCTACGATCGTAAGAAGCAAGTAGGTAACCAAAGCGGTAACCACATATACATTTGGCTCAGCCCATAATAATACGGAAGAAACCACTGTTATACAAATAAGCAGACCACCCATAGTTGGAGTCTTTTCCTTAGCTTGATGTAAATTCGCCAACTCACCGACTTCGTCCTTATCCCTAAATGCTTGCCGGGCACCAAATGCCCGCAGGAAAGCGATAATCTTAGGCCCTAAGTAGAAACCAAAAATCAACGCAGTTACTCCTGCACCTATTGCACGAATTGAAATAAATTGAAATAATCTTAGAGGACCAAAGAATTCTTCGTAGAACTGCAGGTAGCTTAACATTTTTCGTTACGCGTCTGTGGTTCAAGATCGGTTGCCCAGGTAGGAACAAGAGTTTCAAGCTGACTTGAGCGACTACCTTTAAAAAATAACGCACCCTTAAAATCTTCTATAATCGGGATGGCACTATCTTTCTCTTCAAGAAGTATAATTTGATCTTCTGTCGCCTGGTTTTCTAAAATACCATCAGCCATCCAACCAGCTTTCTGTCCAATAAGAATGACTAAATCTCCGCTTCCCAGTTTCAAGCATTTCCCTACTCCTCTGTGCAATTCCTCCTCCTTCTCGCCCAACTCTTCCATACCTCCAAGAACATAAAGCTTATTTCGGGAAGGATTGGCATTCATGAAGAAATGAATCGAATCCACCATCGAATTGGGGTTTGCGTTATAACAATCCACAAAATACTTGTTCCCTCGACCCTGCAAGGTCTTGCCTCGCAAAGTCGAGGGACGGTATTGGGGTAGGCGTTCGAAAAGATCTTGATCACTGACTCCCATGTCACTCGCGACCATGAGTGCTAAAGCCATGTTGGATGCCATCCCCGTTGAAATCATGGGTAAGGTTATGGAAAAAAATGGGGACTCGTGACGCCAAAGCCGTAGCGTCGACGAGCCCCCGTTTGTTTCTGTTTCAGTCCGAAATTCAAAGTAAGCTTCTTGTTTTCCAATTTTATGATCAGAAGGATCACCGGATTTTAGGATAATGTAATCTCTTCCTTGCAAATTACTTTCATCAAATGGGGTAAAAGCAGTACAACTTTCAGGAAAGAAAATCTTCGAAAGATTACCCGAGCCCTGAAATATTTTTGCTTTTTCTTCTGCCACCTTGTTGACTGAGCCTAGTCCCTCTAAATGCGAGTCACCCACTAAAGTAACAATCGCATAATCTGGCTTAATCATTTTAGCCAACTGATCCATTTCCCCAGGTTGGTTAATTCCAGCCTCAACCACCGCATAAAGGTGAATTTCAGGATCTATTTCCAAAAGCGTCAAGGGAACTCCAAGATGATTATTGAGATTCCCTCTTGTACTTAGAGTTTGTTCTTCACCCAATAGGATCTTTAAAATTTCCTTGGTTGAAGTTTTTCCACAACTCCCTGTCACTCCGACTACTTTACCAGTAAATTCATTTCTATAATTACGGGCTATTTCCTGGAGTGAAAAAAGACTGTCTGCCGTCTTAAGTTGAGGAAAATCAACTTCGTTTACCCATCGACTAACCAATGCACCAGCAGCACCAGCATCCTTAGCCTGTTGCATAAACTCATGACCGTCTCTTTTGTCCTTGAGTGCGATGAACAACTCACCATTACCCAAGTTTCTCGTATCAATAGAAAAACCACTAATATAACCTTGAGGTCGTATTTCCCACCTTCCCTTCCCCCATTGGGCAAGGTTATCTGGATCAAATCGCAACATTATTTTGCAAAAGATTTTGCCTGTAATAATTCATCAGCAACCTTACGATCATCGAAAGGAATTGCGGTGTATTGGACTTCCTGAAATGTCTCATGACCTTTTCCAGCAATTAAAACGCAATCACCTTCATTTGCCGCGTCCAACGCCAGACTGATTGCTCGTCTACGATCTTCAATAAAGTGAATATCCGAACCCTTGGAAATTCCTTTTCTCATATCCTTAAAAATATTCGCTTGAGGCTCGGTACGGGGGTTATCTGAAGTAGCCCAAACCATGTCAGCGCCGGCACACGCTACCCGCGTCATCTCCATTCTCTTACCACGATCCCTATCCCCTCCACACCCAAAAACTACATGAAGATTTCCAGGAGTGCATTCTCGTAACATTGATAATGCATTTCTCAAAGCATCCGGCGTATGAGCATAATCAACAACCACTTTGTATTTCTGACTACAATCAACTGTTTCCATTCTTCCATCAACACCTTCAAAAGCTCCGACCTTTCTCAGTGAATCAGATACTGAACGGCCTAAGCTGTGGATTACTGCTAAAGATGCCATTAGGTTCATAACATTAAATCTTCCCAGCATCGGACTTGTGACGACATGGGTTCCAGTGGGAGCATCCAAAATAAATTCAGTCCCCTTCTCCTGTAAATCAAGGTTTCTGGCACGAAAATCATTCACCTCTTCCATCCCAAAGGTGATTACACGGACCTGAGGAGGGAGTTCATTAATCAATCTTTTACCGTAAGGACAGTCTCCATTGATTACTGCGACTTTGGGAAGCTTTCCATTTACCCCATTGAAAATTTTTCGCTTCTCATTGAAATAAGCCTCCATATTTTCGTGATAGTCAAGATGGTCTCTTGTTAGATTAAGAAACACGGAAACACCAAGTTTCAAACCTGACACTCTTGATTGATGGATGCCGTGCGAACTCACCTCCATAACCGCTTCAGAGCACCCTCCAACCAACATACTTCTAAGCAAAGAATACAAATCTGTGGATTCAGGAGTTGTGCGAAAAGATGGTACTTCACGGTCCCCTAAGTGATAGCGAACAGTTCCAATTAGCCCGACAGGGCGACCCGCATCTTCCAGTAAATGACGCGTCAATGTGGTAACAGTTGTTTTGCCATTTGTGCCCGTTACACCAATTAAATCTAGGTGTTCATCGGGATTCCCATAATATCTTTTGGCAAATTTCGCTAAAGTTCTTCGGGCGTCATCCACACAAACTTTCGCAACTGATCCGGGCACCTTTACACTTGAATCTTCAGTAACGATTGTTTTGGCGCCACGGTCCAAGGCTTCCTGAATATGCTTGGTTCCGTCCGTCCTCATACCAGGCAGGGCAAAAAAGGCACTTCCCGGCGTCACCCTACGACTGTCTGAAATGAGTTCGGTAACTGGTTGTCGATTATGAATAGAACAGTTTGGTAACCGTCCCCCATTTAATTCAAACAAGGTCTGTTCCGCCTTCATTCTGGATTTTACTGAATCCAAGCTTTCTATTTTCTTTTCACCATTCATAACAAAACAATCATAAAGCTCTTTCCTTGAATTCAGCCCTAGAAGCAACCATCTGGTTTTTACTTTCAGGTTTCAGCCCCCAATAACTAATAATTCCTTTCCCTACCCTTTGGAACGCAGGGGCTGCCACCACCCCACCATATCCCAACAGGCCTTTTTTCATTTTCGGTTCATCGACGACTACCGTAATTACCACTTTGGGCTCACTAGCTGGGAAATACCCAACGAAGGATGCCACATGATGACGGTTCGAATATTTACCATCGATTAATTTTTGAGTCGTACCGGTTTTTCCAGCAACCGAAAATCCCTCTATCTCAGCCCTTCTCGCTGTTCCTTCTTTCGTCACCACACTCTTCAGCATAGTACTCAATTCCCTTGCTACTCTGGTCGAAATAACCTTGCGGACCGGCTTAGGATCAAAAGGAACTATAGTCTTACCCGCGTGATCAAAAACACGGCTAATAAACTGAGGTTTCATCAGGACGCCATCATTTGCCACACAGGCCATGGATGCGTGTATCTGCATTGGCGTAACACTTACGGCATGCCCAATAGGCAAACGCGTAATGGTCAGCCCATCCCACCTTGAAGGTGGATGTAAGGTCCCTTTTCTCTCACCTCCAATTCCAAAATCAGTCTTCTGCCCAAACCCAAAAGCCTGACAATATTGATAAAGTCTTTGACTACCCAATAGAATTCCCAGCCTTGCTGCCCCACGGTTACTTGATTTTTGGACCACCTTACTTACCGAAATTTTTCCCAATGGATGATGATCGCTTGGCAATCTTAGATTCCGATTACCACGTCGCATAGTCGACTTGGAACAATCAATAATATCTGTTGGGGTAATTAGTCCTTCATTCATTGCTCCCCCAACTGCAACGATCTTGAATGTGGAACCTGGCTCGTAAAGATCTGAGAGTGCACGGTTTCTTTGATGAGCCAATTCTCCCTGATTAAATAAATTTGGGTTGAAATCAGGGGCATTGGCTAATGCGAGAATATAACCAGACTTTGGATCACTTACTATAATGCTAGCACTCAAAGGATCGAACTCCTCAACCATGGAAGACAATTCTTCCTCCACGATATCCTGAATTCTGCGATCAATACTCAACTCCACATTTAAGCCATCGTTCGCCTTAACCTCCAGGGAGCGGTGTTGAGGCATTTCTCTCCTACGACCATCTTTCTCACTTTCTCTCCATCCATCCTGTCCTTTAAGGTAATAATCGGCAAATCGCTCCACACCCATAGCCGCCACATCTTCTTTGTTAACAAAACCAAGAACATGAGATGCTAGATTTCGGTTCGGATACAGCCTGGAATGCTTGAAGTTCCCATAAACGCCCTTAATTCTAAGTTCCTGTATCTTTCGGTATGTACCCTCATCTACTTCCTCTTTTAATTTCACCCATCTAACATCTCTCGAAACTTTGGGGTCAGACAATGATGGACGAGTTTTCTTATTAACCGCCTTTAAAATTTCCTCCTCAGTAATACCAAGGTATGTGGAAAGTGTTTTCCATTTAAGTTGATCATCCTCCACAACTGAATGTGGATCAACGCCCACCTCTACCACAGATCTAGTGGTCGCAAGCAAGTTACCCTTTGCGTCCACTATGTCGCCTCGTCGAGCCTTAATTGTGGAAAAATTTTTCCTCGCAACCTCCGCTACTGTTGAGAATCTATCTGCTTCAATAACTTGAAGCCAAATAAGTCTTCCCCCTAGAGAACAGAAGGCAAAACAGACAGAAAAGAAAACGAGATAATAGCGAAATTTAGAGACAAAAAGACTCCTCATCTCATCCTATCGGAAAACTTTCCCCGATCCCCATTATTTACCGCCACCACATCAGTCCTTCTATACCCACCCAAGCGTTTAACCATGTCCGTTTCTGATACATGATAAGTTTGCCTGGGTCCCGGCATCGCAAGTCTCCCCTCGACCATCGATGCTAAAGTTGAGGGCCTTAATGCCCAGGATCTCTGCCCACGAAGTTCCTGCACTTCTCGCGACAAAACTTCACGCTCATCCTCCAAAACACCACATTTCGCCGCCACATCCGAAATATCCATTCTCAGCCAGACTATTCCGATAGCACACGCACCACCAAAAATGGTCATGAGTACTACGAGAGTGATTGCAGTCTTACTCATTCTACATCTCTGGATGACGAAGCTTACGCAAAACTCTCAACCTAGCGGATCTACTTCTTGGATTTGACACTACTTCCTCTTTTGTGGGAAAAATTGCTTTGGACTGGACCATCTCGGCGTAAGCAGTCCTTTCAGCGACAAAACTGTGATCCCCCCGATGCTGAGGTCGGCCGGACATCTTTCGCATAAATCTTTTTACAATACGATCCTCCAGTGAATGAAAAGAAATGATCGCTAGAACACCCCCAGGCTTTAAAGCTCTAAAAACCTTAGGTAATGTCATAGCCAAAGCTTCAAGTTCACCATTAATCGCAATTCTTATACCCTGAAATGTTTTAGTCGCTGGATGAATACGCTGCTTTGCGTGCATCCCCCCCACCGCCTTGGTTACTAGATCAGCCGCACTTAAAGTCCTTTGCAACTGACCGGTTCCGCGCGCCTCAATAATGGCATTTACCACCCTAGACCAACGCCTTTCCTCACCATATTCACGAATCGCACGAACAAGACTCTCACGGGAAGCAGTCTCAAGAAACTCTGCAGCACTTAATCCTTCCCT
>NZEN01000040.1 GCA_002689665.1 Opitutia bacterium
TATCGGGCCATTCGCCGATTGGCGATTGATTGGGCTCGTAGTATTGATCGTCGTATTATCCGCGAACAGAAAACCTTCGAACTTTCTCCATTGTCATCTGCCTTTGAGGATACGCTGGAAAAAGACGAGCAACAGAAAGCACTGCTTCGGGCCGTTGATCGTCTTCCGTATGAACAGAAAGAGGTTCTTACCCTGAAGATTTGGGGTGAACTCACTTTTGATGAAATTGCCCGCACCTTGGATGCATCCCTGAATACAGTGGCTTCGCGTTATCGTTATGCATTGCAAAAATTAAAAGACTGGGTTCCGGAAGAACTCGAGAAGCCCAATCCGAAGCTCTCCCCCTCATGAACGAATTTGAATCCCTTGAAAAAGAGCTCAAGTCTCTTACTCCCCTCAGCCCATCCTCGCAACTGACTAACAGGATCGAAAAAGGCTTGGGGGATGCCGGTAATTTGGCAATGCGTCGACTACCCGAAGAGATGAAGTCGGGCACCACTCCCAGAAAATCTAAACTCTCCATTTTCCCGTGGCTGGGAATGGGAATCGCTGCAACCCTGATGATTACTTCCCTTAGTGTTTATTTCCTGAAATCCTGGGAAAACGAAAAACTTACCCCTTCATCCATAATTTCGTCTACACCTCAGGTTGTTTTGGATGAAGATCCGGAAAGTCCAATCCATGGAGTTTCGGTTGCTGAACTGGAGGCACAATCAGGAATGCCCGTAGGGGGATGGCTCCCCACTTTTCAGGAAAAACTACTCGACCGTGTCGATGAAGGAGTGATCTCTCGTCCCGGAGGTTTGCCTGCCCGTCAAGTGAGAATGCACTACCTTGATGAAATCCTTTGGCAACATCCGGCTACTAATCAGCGCATTATCTCTACGCGGCCCCGTCAGGAAATTATCTTCATTGATTTGGATCTTTACTAAATTTTTTTCCATAACCCCCCCTTATACATGTCCTCGCTTCTCAATCCGGGGGCAATCTTGTTATTAGTTCTAATGAAAATAGCTCAATCTAGTCTGGTGTATATAAAAACCATATTTCTGTTTTCTTCGATAGGTCTATTATCAAAGACTCAGCCAAATGTCGAAAAGGTTACCTTTCTCGGGGTCAGTGCTTCAACCCTCTCAGAGGGAATGAGCGAGCAATTAAATCTGCCCCATGGAATCCACTTAAATGTTGACCAGGTGTCGCCCGATAGTCCGGCTGAACGGGCAGGGCTTAGGCTTTACGACATTCTTTTAGAACTGGATGATCAAATTTTGGTAAATTCTGATCAGCTCAAGGCACTCGTGAGATTGAAAAACCCGGATGATCTCGTGCAACTGAAAATACTCCGAAAGGGCAAACCCATGACTCTGGAGGTCAAACTTGCCGAATCGGAGGTGGCATTAACTGAAAGAAATGGTAGCCCACAGCGGTTTTTCCCTAGGGGTTCGTTCCCGATAGATCCCTTCTCGCAGGATCCTTTTTTCCGCAATCATAATTCATCGATCATGGAACTGCTCAAGAAACATGGGTTTAATCACCTGCCGGGTATTTCTCAAAACAGTCCCTTGAATCAAGATCCTTTCGATATCGATAGTCCTCTGCATGGTCCGAGTTCCAATCCAGGCAATGTCCAATCGNTTAACTATTCCTCGGAACAAAAACAAATCACAACTACCGACAAACATGGTACCTTGGAGTACTCTGTTAAGGATCAGAATAAACATTTAAGGGCAACATCCCCGGATGGGGAATTACTTTTCGATGGTCCTGTCAATACCGAAAAAGACCGGAAGGGTCTGACCAAGGATCTTCTCGATCGTCTGGAAAAGCTTGAAGCAAGGCTTTAATTTTACGCTCAATTTTTCTAAAATTAGGGATGCAATTTCGGGCTTGACCCTAAAATTAAGTAATAGATTATAGGATTTTTCGAAAAAAATCATGAAATTATTCAATGCCCTCACTGCTTGCCTTGTAGCTATTGCTGCCACGGCTTCTGCTCAAACTTCACGTATGATGATGCCTACAGTATCATCTCCCGCCATTGCTGACGATGGAACCGATTTAGGTGCTAATACCACTCTCACTTCAAGTGGAATAGCTCTCGGCAATCGTGTTAAAATGCGTGGCTTTGTTGATTTTCGTTATGATTACACTGACCTCGACGATTTAGGCGATGACGATGCACGTTTCCGCACTGCTGCCGATGTAGATTTCCTTTTCGATTTTTCTCCAGTTACCGGCGAAGTNCATTTAGCTGCCTCTTCTGACAGCGTTGGTCTCGAGCAGGCTTTTTTGCGCTACAACTTCAATCAGGATTTTAGCTTAACTGCTGGTCGTCAGCTTACCGTTCTTGGTTTTGAGAAGGATGAATCCCCTAACATGTACCAAACTTCCTATGCCTACTTGACTGATGTAAGTGCAGATGTTCAAGGTGGAAGTGCGGCTCTGATGAGTTTTATAGGACTTGATTCCTTTAATCGAGCTTACAAGAAAGTAGATGCATCTGATTCGAATGGATATTTTGACCAAGTGAACCCATTAATCACTGGCGTAGGTGCTTTAGCTGGAGATTATGCAAATGCAGCAACAGCTATTGCCGGTGGAAACAATCCTTCTTTTAATTCATTACCTTCATTTCGTCGTAATTATGTAGACGGGGTTCGTTTAAACTTCAACAATGGTCAATTCGGATTTGTCGCTGGCTTGCACAATGGCTACTTCACTGACAATGATAATTTAAACGACGGAAATATAGGGCTCGATATAGCAGCTTCTGTAATGATTATTCCTGGATTAGAGTTTCGTCTTGGATTCGGATATGAAAACAATGATGCCTACAATAATTCGGTCTCAGGTTACAATACATGGGCAAATAAATACAATACTGAGTTGGCGAAAGACTTGGCACTTTCACCCTCAATTGCACTTCCTTATGCTTCGGTTTTCCCTGAATCTGACGACATCAGTCAACTCAATTTCTTGCTCTCTTATCAAACAGGTGGCTTGACCCTCGCATTTGAGTGGGACATTTGGAATGTGTATGTGATCGACATGTGGAACTTGATGTTCTTGGCCAACTACCAGTTCAACGATGTCTTTGGTCTTACCTTCCGTTACTCTCATGAGGACTTCGAAGCGGATGTTCCTGGTGGGGGAGAAGGAAGCAGTAACCGTTTCACCATTGGGCCAATGTTTAGCGTTACTAATAATTTGACTGTCGGTATCGAGTACAGTCATGCTGAGCTAGATTCCTCCAATATTGCAGGAGGAGATTCCAGCGTAGACGAGCTTTACGCTGAAACCATCTTCTCTTTCTAAGAGTTAGTACTTCATGATTTTAAAAAAGCCCGCCAATCGGCGGGCTTTTTTTGTGCACTCCTTGAGTGCGGTTTCGATGATTGACGAAAACGAGCTTAATCTATTTTTTATAAAGTTTTGAAACACTCACCCCGCTAGAAATACACAAACTATGAAAACCTTATTTTCATCCATTCTTGCCCTTGCAATGGGTGTGACTGCGTCAGTTGCACAGATTCCGGGCATGATGTCCATGCCCTCCGCTCAGCCTCTTGAAGGTACATCACTCGGAGCCAACGAAACCATTGCTTATGATGGTATCGCCCTTGGAAACCGAGTAAAACTCCGTGGCTATGTCGACTTTATTTACGGCTACGGTGATCTCGACGATGTAGGAGATGACAGCCGATTCTCCACAGCAGGTGATGTTGACTTTTTGGTCGATTTTTCTCCTGTAACCGGAGAAGTTCATCTTGCATATGCAAGTGGTGCTTCTCAACCAATCTCTCTTGAGCAAGCATTTGGACGCTATAGTTTCAATCAAGATTTCAATATAAGCTTTGGTCGCCAACTTACTAACCTTGGTTACGAAGCAGATGAAGCTCCAGGGTTGTATGCAACATCTTACGGATATTTTGCCGATGTCGTTAGAAATCACAGTGCCTTTGATTCTCTTCTTGCAGGACTTCCAACCCTTAGAAGGAATTATGTTGATGGAGTCCGTGCCAATTTCAATAACGGGCAATTCGGTCTTTCTTTAGGCATTCATGATGGATATTGGCTAAACGATGATTTTAATGACAATGTAGCTATTGATATTGCTGCATCCGTTATGATCGTTCCAGGATTAGAAGCTAGACTCGGTTATGCACATCAAGACATGGATACTTCTGACATCGGACAGTTCAATACATGGCTCGCTTACAACCCAGGTGATCTCACATTGGCATTAGAGTTTGATTATTTTGATTTTGACGGAGATTCAGACCTTTGGGATATCATGCTATTAGGAAACTATCAGTTTACTGACTTTTTTGGGCTTACTCTTAGATACTCACATGAAGATGCTGAAAACTTAGTGGGTAATGATTATGTGTCTGACAGAATTACCTTAGCTTTTCTTTTTAGTATCACTCAACAATTCGGTATAAATTTTGAATACAGTCATACCGAAATTGAAATTGGCAGTGAGGATTCAGATGCTGATGAAATTTATTTGGAAGGTCTTTATACTTTCTAAGTTAAATTTCATAAAATTTCGCAAACCCTGCCGAGAAATCGGCAGGGTTTTTTTATGGCTGAATATTCTACACTCTTGCCAATCGAAACTCATTTAGGCATGGATAAGGTCGAATATTTTCAATGAGCACCACAAATACAAAAAGCTCCGGGAAATCCGTTAAATCAGTCCGCAAGAAAATTGAGGAACTTGGAGATGAACTTGGATACCTTCAGCGCAAAAGCCGAGAGTTAGGAATCCCCGTCCTCATTATCGTTGAGGGGCTCAGTGCTGCCGGTAAGGGCACCCTGATCAACCGGATCATCCAGCCTCTTGATCCACGGGGTTTCAAGGTTTCTTGTATTGCATCTCCAAACCGTGATGAACAATTACGTCCCTTCCTATGGCGCTTCTGGCGCAGGACCCCATCCGCTGACCGGATGGCCATTTTTGACCGTAGCTGGTATCGCAACCTGCTCGATTCCACAATTAATCGTACACTAGGTGAAGAAGAGTTAAAAAAAGCCTATGCTGATGTGCGTGCTTTTGAGAGACAGTTACGCGATGGCGGAACGGTTTTCTTCAAAATCTTTCTCGATATCAGTAAAAAAGAACAGGCTTCCCGTCTTGCGGCGATGCAGGGAAATCCGGCCACCGCCTGGCGGGTAAATGATGCGGTGCTTGCCCGTCATGCCCGCTATGCCGATTATAAGAAAGCGGTCAAGATCATGTTGGATGAGACCGATGAGCAGGAGGACTTCAAATGGATCAAGATAAGTGCCAAGGATGGCCGTAAGGCCGCCGCCCAGGCACTGGGTAAAATGGTTACCGGTTTAACCAAGCGTGTGAATCAGGAGAAGGCCAAAGCAGTCCCAGTCATGCCGATTGGGCGGTTACCCCTATTCCGTTCGGCTCCTTCCCTGAAGAAGGCCGATTTATCCCAGACTTTGAGCAAGGAAACATACCGTGAAATGCTCGCTGTCCGGCAGGAACGGATCGAATATCTGCATCATGAGTTATATCGTCAGCGTATCCCCATGATCATGGTCTATGAAGGCTGGGACGCCTCGGGTAAAGGGGGTAATATTCGTCGGTTGACTGAGCAAATGGATCCCCGTGGTTATGAAGTGATTCCCACGGCCGCCCCCAATGATGTGGAAAAAGCCCAGCATTATCTCTGGCGGTTCTGGAACGAATTTCCCAAAGCGGGCCATGTCACCATCTTCGACCGTTCCTGGTATGGCCGCGTATTGGTGGAAAGAGTCGAGGGTTTTTGTACCAAAGAGGACTGGAAGCGGGCTTATCGTGAGATCAATGAGATGGAGGAGAATTTCCATCATTTTGGAACCGCGATTGTCAAGTTCTGGATACATATCGATCAGGACGAACAATTGCGTCGTTTTGAGGCACGTCAGGAGAATCCCAAAAAACAGTGGAAGCTACATGAGGAAGACTGGCGGAACCGCGAAAAATGGAAACCTTATGAGGAAGCGGTGGAGGAGATGTTCCTGCGCACGCACACCAGGTATGCCCCGTGGACAATTATCGAAGGTAACTGCAAGCGTTTTGCCCGGATCAGGGCACTGGATGTGACCATTGCTGCAATCGAGAAAAAGATCGCTCAGAAATCCAAGTAGTCTCCCGGGGAGGGCTCTTTTGTTCCTTTTACCCGCGAGAGTATTTTACTTCTTATTTGTGTGCCCTTAACTCTTTGAGACCTTCGATTCCTTTGACGGCGATCGCTTTGTCTATTTCCGGCTTGGCTCCACTCACTCCAATAGCTCCGACAACGTGGCCCTGATAATAAAGTGGAACGCCCCCTTTGACTCCCCGGATAACTTTTAAACTGCCAATATCCATGATTTCCAGGTTCCTGCCGTTCCTAGCGGGTAAATCTTCAGTGGGCACTCCTTTGAAACGGGAGGTTTCGGCTTTGAACTTGGCAAAGTCATAGAGACCCGGATCCATTTTTTCACTTTTGGAACTGGCGAGAATACGGCCGTCGATTCCTGCGATTACAATCGCAACTTCCACTTTTTGATCCATTGATTCCTGATGGCAGGCACTCAGAATTTTGAGGGCGGTGGTGGTGTTTAATCTCGGTATTTCTTCTAATTTTATTTCACCGAAAGAGATGAGCGTAAGGCATAAAAAAGTGGAAAAAATAATTTTCATCATATCACCAAGTATATGTTTTCCTTGCCATGCAAAGAAAAAAGCCCTTGCTAAGGGGATACTCCTTTTTCCTGTAACCTCCTTTTATAAGAAAAACTATGAGCTCAGATACCCAAAACCATGCCCGCTCCGGAATGCTTGCCGGAGGAAATTGGATCATTGATCAGGTAAAGATCATTGATGTTTATCCCAAGCACGAACAACTCGCCAATATTTTTGATCAATCTCAGGGGACCGGTGGTTCTCCCTACAATGTACTCCTCGATCTCGCCAAGATGGGGGCAGGCTTTCCCTTACAGGGAGCCGGTCTGGTGGGGCAGGACGCTCTCGGTGAATACATTATAGAAGACTGTCGTAAGCATAAGATTGATCCAAAGTTTATTTCCGTCTCTCCCGGCACCAGCACCTCCTATACCGATGTGATGACCGAGCGGGAAGGGGGAAGAAGAACTTTCTTTCATAATCGTGGGGCTAATGCTACCTGGGATGGGTCAGAGATCGACTTCGCTGCCAGTTCAGCCAAAATATTTCATCTTGGTTATTTGCTTCTTCTCGATGCGATTGATCAGGAAGAGCCCGAGCATGGCACAGTAGGTGCCGCTCTTTTGGCTAAAGCCCGGGCGGCGGGTATGAAAACCAGTATCGATGTGGTCAGTGAGGATAGTGACCGGTTTGCCCGGATTATTGGTCCGGCCCTGAAACAGGTGGATGTCTGCATTCTTAATGAAGTGGAAGGCAGTAAAGTCACTGGCGTACAGGTTCGGGAAAATGGAAAGCTTTTAAATGATGGAATTGAGGAGACGGCCAGTAAACTTTTCGAGCTCGGCGTGGGCGAATTAGTGGCCATTCACTTTCCCGAAGGTTCCTATGCCCAGTCGAAAGATGGAGAAAAGGTATGGCATGGATCGCTTGCCTTACCCAAGGGATATATCAAGGGGGCCGCCGGGGCAGGAGATGCCTTCTGTGCAGGAGTCCTTTACGGGGTTCATGAAAATTGGTCTCTTGAGAAGTCGTTATTGACCGGCACCTGTGCTGCGACGGCCTGCATGTCTGATCCGACCTGTACTGATGGATTGCGTTCCCTCGATGAATGTCTCGCATTGGCTGAGGAATTCGGAATCGGCGAAGACGAATCGTAAAAAAACTTTTCGTCCTTGAGCTTCGGCTCATTTTCCGAGATCAAGGGTAGGATATTATGAATTCGGAAGATCCCTGTAGCCATTTTGATTCAAACGTCCGGGCGGAAGCTTTGCGAAAAGAAGCCGCGGAGTCTGATTTCCCTCCTCCCACTACCTGGGTGAACGCTCATGCTCACACCTTTTATTCTTTTAATTATAAAGGTTATTCCCCCAGCCGTTTCGCCTTGGAAGCCAAAAGAGCAGGTTTGGAGATGGGCGGAATTGTTGACTTTGATGTCTTGGATGGACTTGATGAATTTTGGCAAGCCAGTCGATTGCTTGATTTAAAGGCCTGTGTGGGTATTGAGTCCCGGGTATTTGTCCCCGAATTTTCCGATCGGGTAATTAATTCGCCGGGTGAACCGGGAATCAGTTACCATATGGGTACGGGATTCACCACAACCGATATTCCCACGGAAGCACAGACGTTTCTTGATGGAATGAGACAAACCTCTGAGCAAAGAAACCGTGCCATGGTCGAACGGGTGAATGCGTTTCTTTCGCCCTTGGAATTAAATTATGAGCAGGATGTGATGCCTTTGGTCCCCAAGGGGAATGCAACTGAACGTCATCTTTGTCTGGCTTATGCACGAAAGGCGGCTTCCCAGTATTCCGAAGAAAGTGCTTTGCGAAATTTTTGGAGTGAAAAACTCGGCGTGGCCGCTGAAGATTTAAAGGATGTTCCGGATGGGCGGGGCATGACCGACCTGATTCGGGCAAAGACTATGAAACAGGGTGGGGCAGGATATGTGCAACCTGACTCCGGATCCTTTCCAAAAATGGCGGAAATGAATGAATTCGTTCTGCAATGCGGAGCCTTGCCAACCATGACCTGGTTGGATGGATGCTCTGCCGGGGAAGAAGCGATTGAAGAATTACTCGAAGTTGCCCGTTCCACGGGCGTAGCCGTTTTTAATATCATTCCCGATCGAAACTATACTCCCGGGACAAAGGACCAAAAATTAGCCAACCTTCAAAAGGTGGTCGAGATCTGCAAGGATTTGAATATGCCCCTACTCGGAGGAACCGAGATGAATAGTCCTGGGCAAAAATTTGTTGATGATTTTGATTCAGAGGAGCTCAAGCCCATCCATCCTTACTTTTTGGAAGGGTCAAGAATTTTGCATGCTCATTCCACTCTTCAAAGACTTGCAGGCATGGGTTATTTGAGTCCCTGGGCGGAGAATCAGTTCGCCAGCGTGTCAGCCAAAAATGAATTTTATACCCGTTTTGGGGAAATCTTTTCTCCCCGTGGAGACGAAGCTTTGCAAAATGATCTGTCAGACAGTCTCGGTAGTGGAGAAGTGATTTCGTTGGCTGAGCGGGTGATGACTGCCTGAGGCCAGCTTGCCATGGGCAAGACTTTCGTTGGCTTCGGTTTTGGGGCTATTCAGGGAGGTCTTTTTCTTCCTGAAGCTTACAGGTCAGGAAATTTCTCCCGCTTAGTAGTTTCTGAAATCGATTCCACTGCCGTTGAGCAGATTCGGAAGTCTGCGGGAAATTATGCCTGCAATGTCGCCGAGCCGGATCATGTCCGCCTGGAGGAAGTATCGGGATTGGAAATCCTTAATCCTTTGATACCTGCCGATAGAGAAAAACTAGTGGAGGCGATTGCTTCTGCCAATGAACTATGCACCGCCCTTCCCAGTTATACCCTTTATGATGCAGGAGGGCAGGCATCAGTCGCTTCCCTGCTTGCGGAAGGGTTGCAGAAAAAACTGCATAACACAGATAGGCCCGCGGCGGTGGTTTATGCCGCTGAAAATGA
>NZEN01000041.1 GCA_002689665.1 Opitutia bacterium
ACTGGTGTCCCCACCGAACATGCCTCCGCTACAACCATGCCATAATTCTCCTGATGAGAAGGAAGGATTAAACTATCTGCGGCACGCAAAGCACCCCACTTCAAATCACCCTCAAGCATATCTGTCCAAAGAATTTGCCCCTCTATGTCCTTAAAATCCCTACGAAGCGTTTTATGATAAATGTCATCTTCAGAAATTGGGGCTGCGATTACCAGTAAATCATTAGATTTTTTTTGTTGGGCAAAAGCTTTCAACAGAAGATCCAAGCCTTTCTTTGGATGAATACGGCCCATGTACAAAAGAAAATCCTTACCTCTGGTTTGGGTGAATTTCTTCTGAAAATGAGATACCTGATTTTTTTCATCTCCTGGAGGCTCTCCAACTCCGAGTCCAGTAACAACTTCCCTGCATTTATACGGCCAAAAAGTTTTCTGAGCCAATCTTCTTTCCTCTTCTGTAGTGAAACATACAGCATGAGCATTCTCTAAGATTTTTCTTTGCCTCCACCACCAATACAATTGTTTCTTTAAATGCTTAATCGGATAAGCTTTTTTAAACCAAGGATCTAACATACCGTGTGGATAGACCAAATAAGGAATACCCTTTCTCTTACAATTGTTATAGGCAACTACTCCTGGCCACTGCCACAACCCATGAGCTATATGAAATGAGTCTGAACGGAAATTATAATTAGTATTTGCTGAGATCTCAGTATGAAATCCTTTATCGGTTAATTCTCTTTGTAAATTTTGGACGCATTCCAAAACCCCTCCCGTTTTAGGGTCTAACGAGTGGGTAAAGTTTATAATTGAGAGCACTTATAAAAAATTCTACTCCAACCAAGCTTGCTTTTGAAAGTTGTAAAATCTTGTATTCGTATAGTCAAAATAGATCCAATCATTATTATATGAATACAGGTGAGGAAAAATGTTTTGGCCTGTCCATATCCAACCTAAATTATTTGAATAAAACCAAAAGCCTGATTGAGAATTTCCAACTATATAGATCCAGCCCAAGCCATGATGGTATATCCAAGGAAAAGTACTGTCATTAAAACTTCCAAACCACTCTTCTTGTTTCCATCCACCAGAAATTTCATCACTATTTTCAAATATTAAGTTATATGCAGCTAAATAAACTGGATCATTAATGATTTTTTCAAGGGCTTCTCCGTTTGAAAGACCTTTAAGAGCAAAAATTTTAGAAGCAGTGAATGGACTTTCTTTGTCCGCCATTAGAGACATGTATAGCACTGCATTAGCGTATAGGCTTTCTCGATAAAAAGGAGATAATGCAATATACTGCTGGCCCGCCCCATAACTTATTTCCTTGGCCATATTGTAAATGAGATCAACAGCACATTCTCCAGCAAGAAAATTATTGGGACTTGGTGGTAAACTGTCTCTTCGAGGCGGTGGATCGTTAAGGGTATCTCTGGGAGAGCCTACGAGTTCCCAGTAGTCAGTTTGATACACACCCCATCTAGCAACCATACGTTTTGATCCTTGAGATTGTTGTGGTACTGTGGGCGGTGCTCCGTATTTGTTGACATAACATTGACGAACAAATGACATACGGTTCGCTTGATAAGAGATTGTTCTATTTCTGGCGGCGGGATTTCCGCCAACCAAATAGGGTACTACCCCAAACCGATCTATAAATTTATCTCTATTCAGGAGATCATCAATATAACTTCTCAGCCAAATGTCATTAATTTGGCCCAATGTCGAAGGCAGAAAACTTTCTAAATCTTGTTGTAATTTAACTCCATCCTCGTGAAATGATCCCATTGATATATGGAAAGCTGATACCATGTCTATTTTTTGCGAAATCGTTCCTGGGTTTACTTGATTTATCCAATCAATAATTTCCTGGCCACCAATATTTGGGTCATCAGTCACAACACCGTTGAAAATCTGAATTTCATTAGATGTGGGGTTTGAATCAGTTAAATCAAAAAAGATGTCTGCCGCATTAGAGGCAAAATCAACCCAAGGAATAGGTTGCTTAACTTTTACATCTATAGTGTTTGAAGAGATTGTAGTGACTGAATTTAATCCAGGTAGGTTTAAAGATGCCACTGCACATAATTGAATTTTACCTTCCTCATTAGACTGTTCTTTGTAATCAATACTCCAAGGAAATATGTACGAAATGCTATCAATCGCAGTCGAAGCAAGAAATCTTGGAGTCCCCATCGTACTACCAACTTCTTCGCCATTCGCGTAGAGCGTAAGAGTTGTGTTAAGAAGTGATGCCAGGGAACTATTATCATCACCGCTCGCAACTACAGTTATTTGCACTTCAGTTCCATCATAATATATTTCTTCATTCGCTTGCCCCTCTGAAGCGTCGAGTAATGTCAATTCTGGCACATTAGCACTACCCGCCGAGGTACCAATAATGCTGTCAGATGCGGTCTTGCCTTCTATAGAATAGCCAATTGCTAAAATTTCCCAACTTACTGGAGTTTCGGAAAATAAGTTAAAATAATCGGGAGGGTCCACCCTAAGTCCATAAGGGTGAGAATATTGAGTATCAACCAAATCACCATCTAGGTAAAATTCAACTTTGGATAATCTAGCTGGTTTACCACTTGAATTTAGAAATTCAGCTTTCGCCCAAAAGCTCGATCCCTTTGAATAAAGATTATTATTTGTTGCAGGAAGTAGTTGTAAGTCGCAGGTAAAGTCTTCCAATTCATCTCTCGGCATAAGATTAACTATTACAGGTAAAGAAAGGCCAAAATTTCCACGATTTGATTCTACATTGGGCAGGTCGACAATGTTATTTTCATAGGTAATACCACCTTGACTATCGATTGCAACCGCCACAATTGAATGTTTACCGGGCGATGTAGGGCGCCAGTCAATACTGTAATAAGCACTAAAGGGAATTCTTTGCCCTTCCCCAATCAATCTATCGTTAGCAAAAAACAGCACACCATTTAGTTTACTTGTCTCATTAACATCATTGTTAAATGCCCAGTCAGGATCCGATGCTTTAGCTACCAATGATATCGATTTTTCCTTATCATAGCCAAGCGTCCAGCTACTGTTTGGTTGCGGTGAAACAATTTCAATAACAGGTGGCTCCCCATTCGTAACTTTATAGCGAATAGGATTGCTGTAAGTTTGCTTACCTTCGTCATCTTCTGCAAGGACTTGTAATTCCACAAATCCCAATGCATCCGGCGTGTAAAACACAATATACTGCGGGTCAGATCCGTTGTATTGAAAGGACCCAGGTTGGAATAATGGATCTTCTATGTCTTTAGCAGCTTCCAATGGATTATTTTTATCGCCATTAACTATTAGAAACATCTTAGTTACCAGACCATCTGGGTCGGTTGCAGATACACCAAAAGATATTGTCTCCCCAAGAACAACTTCAGGTTCTTGGTTAGTTTTCTCAAGACCTCCCATAAAAAATATTTCTGGGTTTGAGTATCCACTTCCTGAATCGATCAAAGTTATATCTGTTAAGTATCCGGAACTATAATCAATACTCGCTACAGCCCTAGCTCCGTTCCCTTCACCCCTGATTAATATTTCTGGAACAGAACTATAACCACTTCCATTGTAATCTAGTGAAATTGACTCTAAGCTGCCATTAAGTTCATTGATTTGAGCGGATGCTCTTGCTCGAGATAATGGTGCAAGGTTAATTACTGGGGCATATGGATTTACCACTTTTTGAACCATCCTTTCGGAAGTCGAAATGTTACCTGTATTATCATGTGCAATTATAAACATATGATATTCACCCGGAACAGGACCGGACCATTCTGCATTATATGGCGGTAAGGTTCTCTCGGTGAATTCCCAAAGAAAACCGCCGCCTGCACATAGAAATTCAGTTTTAACTATTAAACCATCTTCATCTTTGTCACTTACGCTAGCTAAAAAACTTTCTGACTCAATACCTAGACCCCCAGTAAATATTATTTTATTAAGAGTTATTGGATCGTATTGAACACCCGGGTTAACTATGTTTATCGCTCTTACCTCAAGCCCAAAAAACGGGCTTGGGCCCATGACTGCTTGAAGAATAGCGTTTTGTCCGGTCGGGTGAATCACATTAACAATTGGCGCAGAACTGTAACCAAAACCATTGAAATTAAGCGAAACTCCATCAATACCATAAGGAAATGTTGCAAAACGAGGATCAGGAGGATAAATGAGGTCAATTACTGCTGCTCTTGCACTTGCTCCAGTTGCAACACTATCTATAAATCCTCCATGTAAAACAACCTTTGAACTCGAGTTGTAGCCATTACCGGGATCTATAACTTCGATTGATTTAATTGATCGGCTCAAGGGATCTAATATCGCTTTTGCTGAAGTTGTTGCTAACATATTACCATTGGAAATAATTGAAACATCAGGGGCTGTCATATATCCATAACCAGAATCAGTTAAATTAATTGATATGCCTCCATTTGATGTGACTTGAAACCCTGCTTTGGCCAGTCTTCTTGATCCAGTGAAAATTGGGGTTTCAGGAACCTGATCAAATCGTTCAATCACTTGAACTGTTGACAAATTTGATATAGAAATATTACCAGACTTATCTGATCCCATGGCGTAAAAATAAAAAATTCCTGTTTCATTCGCTTCCCAGACAGTCGAATAAGGAAATTGATCGGGCAAAAATACATTTAAAGGTAGGTATTTTTTTTCAGAGATTGGAGTTTGGTCTACATAAAACTGTAACCAGTCAAAATCTTTATCTATGTCATTTGCGAAAGCAACTACAGGAAATGTTGACCCAATACTAACCTTGGAAATTTCTTGAACCTCAAATTCATCCTCGTCTCTTTCAGTTGCCATCCAAACTCTACCCATTTCTGATTTGTAAGGGGACATTAAATTGATAACCGGGGGGCTAGATCCCAAACTTTCTTTTACTTCAATCTCAATGCTGCTTTGAGAAGCGTACTGGTTTCCAAAAGTATCAATCACAACCGGAACTAAGCTCTTGATACCTGTAGAATTCGCTTCGAATGAAAACTCATATCTTCCAATTTGGTGACTTAAAGAGTTTGGATCATGTACCAAAGAAGATGTTATCCCGTTAGGACCTATAAAGTTTACCGGTACACCGTTGCTGTAAATTACAATTTCAGCGACATCAGCAACACCACTGGCCTTTGCTTCCAACAAAAGGTTGACGATTGAGCCTTGTTCATAAACAGTTCTATCACCTGAATTAAAACCTGCTAAATTTTCTGTTCTTGGGGCGAGAATATCAATGGTTGGTAAAAGGGCATTTGAAGAAGATCTTACCCTTATTGTTTTGTTAATTTTTTGCCGAATGTTGGTCAAACTGTCTTCAAATGATCCAACTTGGTTCCCGTTAAAATCCCGAGCAATATGACTTAACTGATGTGGCCCTTCGGATAGCCCGCTTAAATCAATAATTTTACTGTAGTAGTTTGAATCGTTTTGTTTGGTCGCAAAACCTAGTGATTGATTATCAAGAAAAAATTCGACATTGGAGATTCCATTCTCAGATGAAGCCATGGCAGTGAGAAAAAAGCTTGATCCTACTTGTACGCTTTCTGTTTGATTTCCGTCAAATTGTGAAGTCGGAGCAGACCCAGTGAATTCCCTTAAGTCCACAATCAAAGGTTCGCTACTAGTAACATTTCCAAATTCATCACGGGCAAATCCTATGATAGAATATTCCTGCGGATCATCTAAAAGGAGACTGAAGGCATAAGGTGCAGAATTTAACGATGATTCCAGAAAGCCGTTCACCAATAAATAAACCTCCAAAATTTCCCCTCTTGCATGGCTAACATTAAATTCAACAAATAGAGGTGCATGGTTAAATCCCCCTGATATTACCGCCGTAGGATATGTAGGAGGAGCTTGTAAAGTTTCATTCAAATTCAAAATACTTGTGGAGCTTTCGCCTGCAAAAGGCGGGGCAAGAGGTAATCGAGTTGGAGTCACTCTCGTAGCGGGAAAGAAACGTGGTGCAGTAACATATCCGGAACCGGTGAATAAACGTCCGTCGTACCTTTGAGGAACATAGTAATTGGTGGCAACAACATCACCTGATTGATTTAAGTCATAGGTCGTAGTTACAATCGCTTCCTGACCGATCTTTACACTTTGTATTACGGGTATGATCCTGATTGTGGTTGAGTTTTGATCATAGCCTGTTCCTGCATTTGTGACATTTAAGTCTATCAACTTTCCATAACTAGGGCTTGTAAAATTCATATCTATTACAGGTATAGCTACAGCATTAGAACCTGCTCCTGAAATATCAATTCGCGGATTTGAAAAATAGCCAAAACCGACACCACCCACATTCAAAATTGAAATGTCTGTTATTTGCCCATTAGAACCAAACTGGACTGCTGAATTAGATGAATTAAGCTCAACCACAGCAAACGGTTTGGTTGGAATAATAGATGCGCCCTCACTACCTGTAGTTGCCGAAATATTGTAAACTTCACTACTGACGAAATTTCCGCTGTTATCGCGCCCTACGGCAACTATACTAAAAATTCCGGAATTTCCTGGGGACCAATTTTGTATGTATCCGAAACTTTCAGGTGAAGAGGTAGATGGTCGCAAGATTTCATCACCAAGAGGAATTCCATTAACATAATATTGAATACCTATAAAATTGCCATCGGGGTCCGATCCCGTTGAATGGAGTGCCATTGTTGAGGTGGAAGTAATCTGGGTAAAGATTGGTTGAGATAAAAATACATTGGGAGCTTGGGAGCCTGTAAATTGGTTAATAGTCAGCCTGACTCTTTGACTAGATCCAATTCTTTGAAAATTATTATCAAGAACTATTGCTTCAATTAAATGGGTACCATTTGCTGGAGCAAAATAAACTCCAGTGAAACGATTGCTTGAATAACTACTTCCTAAGTATTCTTCAAAGAAAGTGAAAAATTGTCTTTCACCATTAACATGTAATTCTACAAACCTAGCCAAGTTTGAAAGTGCACCATCTACTTGAACCACAATAGGAATCTGTGAGTTGGCTGCGAAACTATGGTTTAAATCATTATTGGGGAAAAGCATCGAAACTCTAAGCGTTTCTTGAGGTATGCTAGTTACTTTTCGGTCTCTAACAAAAACATCGCGATTATTATCCGTGTCTATTGGCGTCTGATTATTGCCATCAAACGCTAAGCCCCCACTTCCNGNTGTGTCTGAACTAAAGCTTATAAATCGGCCATCCCCACTTACNCTTGGAAAACGATTACTGGGCATGCTGGATGCCCCACCATTAAGATAATTAGAAGGAAAACCAAATGTACTTAAACTAACTCTCTCATTTCGACTTGTTATTGCATCATAAAGATAAATGTCATCCGTAAGGTAATCAGCTTGGGCAGTATAAATCTGCCTACCATCTCCACTCTCTGTGAAGTTTGTTTGGGACGAAATCTCAGAAAAACCATGAATGGTGGGAGGCGGTGAAATGTATGGGGTTGCCCGGGTATAACCTGATCCGCTGAATAACATATTTGACTGAGCAGTAATTTGAACGGAGGAAGAATTATCTACAGCTACCCTGCCTGACAAAGCACTTAGAGTAAATGTAGTGCCACCCGTTGCATTATTTTCTATCTGAGGCCCTTCAAAAAGAGTATTCGGGTTATCCCATTGGTCCATAATTACATCAATAATTTCATCTCTGATTTCCGAAAGAGAGCGGTTATTTATTCCGATCGTAAAGGGAAGAGAGTCAGTAGTCGCAAAATTGATAAATATTGATTTATTGGCATCTTCAATGCCGAGAGTAGTCGCGAGCAAACTGGAAGCAGAAGTGACTGAAATATCAAACTTTTGCTCCAAATAAATGCCTCCTCGTGAATCTAATTTGATCCTTTGAGGATTTACTTTTGCATCTGGTTTTCCATCGTTATCACTATCAACCCCATCGCCATCGATTGATATTAACGACTCCAAACCTAATACACTTGATGCAACTGTCTGATAATTCATGCCGTGCTCAACCATTTCAATGCGATGAATCATCCCACCTCCAACTCTAGCTCCCCCAATTCCCGTCTCTTTTGCAAAACGAATGGCACCCGGCACAAACCCGTTTCCGCCTCGAGGGTTGTCAACCTGCACTACTGTAGTAGCTATATTATAATTAATACCGGGGTTTACCATGATAATAGAGGAAATGCGCCCAAAACTATCCACTTCATAGCTGGCAATAGCACCTGATCCGGTACCCGAAACATCGTTAATNCTCAAAAANCCATTGGAATATCCAGATCCTGAGNCTAATACTTCGATCTCCCCAATTCCTCCNACCACGATTGCCTGTGCCTTGGCCTGACGGACGGGTTGATTGTAATAAACATTTCCATCAGATCTAGTAATCTGGTTGTCTAGTAGATTAGATGCTTGTGTTGAGTAAACAATTGTATTTCCGTCATAACTTATATCCGGTTCTCTGCTACTCATATCTCCACCCACACCTTCTTGATTTTCGCTGACACGCTTGATAGAGGAAAAATTACCACTCAAAAAATCATCTAGGTTAACCAAATAAATCTCTCCCATTGGATGAGTAAGGTGGGCAGTAATTTGGGCTACCTGATTAGGGGCGGGAAAATTGGGGTCAGGTATGATTGATACCTGTGGATAAGAATAGTTTTTACCGTGACGAATGATTTCAATGCCACCTGACCTTATCTGTCCATAAAGATCAATTGCATCCGGAGCTAATTTTATTTCTGCTCCCTCTCCATTACCAAATGGATCGTTAATTACAAGAGTCGGGTTCCCAAAATATCCGGAACCTCCATTATCTACGGTTATATGGGAAACTCCTTTTCCTGTAACCAAATTCGTAGCTTGAGAACGAAAAACCACAATGCTTCCATTGCCACTTATCTTTGGTTGATTGCTTGGGCCGCCAGTAGCTTCAAGCCCAAAAAGATTTTTGTTAATCCTAGTAGTAGTAGAAGAATTTGTATCATAAAGAAATATATCTGTATGCCCATTATTATCTGCCTCTCCTGCTACCAAGTCCGTTGCGTAGGAACTAAAAACGATACGATTTCCTGCTCCATTAATAGATGGTTCTAAACTGTTTCCTGTTCCGTTACTGATTCTTGTGATCTCTCCAAAAGTTCCCACCGTTCTATCCCATAGAAAAACTTGCCTGCCTGAGCTTCCAACCTGAGTGAGATTGGTCGCTTCAGATTCAAAGGCTATTTTCGTTCCATCATAATTAACGGAAGGATAAAAAGAACCGCCATTGCCTTGAGAATTGGTATCAAAGTTCATAGCCATGACAATTTGCTGGGTTTGGACATCAAAAAGGAACACATCTTCATGTTCGTTCGTGTCATCTGGAANAAGATCGCTCGCCCGAGAGTGAAAAACTATAGTCGACCCATCTCCACTCACTTTAGGATTAAGACTGTCATCATTACCGTTAGTTACAGGAATAGGTAGTGATGTAGTTCTGTAGTCTCGATAATAAATTTGCTTAATTCCATTTTCAATCCGTTCATAAACAATTATTTTTCCATCGAAGCTGGTGGAGGGTTTTTCGATTTGCGTATTCGTATTATCAAGAATGTCTGTCTCACCTTCATTTAGGGAAGCGATGCTGATTATGGGAGTGTTGGAAAAAGCTACTTGGATGTCTACCTCAGGAATGTGGGCAACCATATAATAGTCGCCTTCTAAATTATCGGGTAATTGCTGAATCCAGTCCAAATTTATGGTTTCATTAGAGCGCAGATTCGTTCCTAAAGCATCTCCACTAAGATCAAATTCACGAAGAATAAAATCATCGGGTGAAAATCTATCATTAGTTGAAAGAGCAACTTCAACAGTAAAGGTGTCGTTAGGGTTTATTGCTACAGTCCCAACATTGCTTATAGCAAAAGCTATGCGTATAGGATCCAACCCATTAAAGGTACCTATATCCCCCTCATAACTACTGGGGTTTATCTGTAGTTCAGGAAATCCTGGGTCGACTGTAAAAGTGATTATCTGGTGGTTGTTATCGAATTCTTCCAGTTCCTCGACCACATTTCCTGGGGGTGGGTAAAGGTTGTCCTGATCGGGAACATCCGCAATAATTTGTATCGTAAAATTGCCTTCGGCGTCGGCCGGGAGATTTAAATTTGTGATCGTATACGGTACAGAGCCATTAACTAAAACTGTTGGTTCAGTAGATCCGTCTGATGCAGGCAAAATTATTCTTTCATAGTCCAGAGCTAAGGAGCGAGGAATGAAGAGATTGGATGTTACCGAGCCCTCAAACAAACGAGCTTCGACAGTAAAACGGGCACCTGGTTGAGTTATCGCATTTCCAACATTGGTGATCGTTCCTGATACCTCAAGCCTAGAGTCGGGAAATAAATTGGTAGTAAGCTGGCCAGTCTGCGGATGTTTGGCCAGTATTTGCAGATTCGAATCAACACGCAAATCTGGAGTATCCACAAAGATCGAGTGAGTGACCGTGTTGTTACTTAAATTGGTCTCTAACGATGGGCTAGATACTCTGACTGACACTGTCCAACTCGCATCATCGTTGGTAAAAGGAGTAAAGTCTGGTCCGTAATGAATTTTACTGGCTTCAGTCCAGGGCATCTGCAAAATAACTTGTTGAGCAGCTGTACTATCATTGTCTAAAACCGAAGATATACCAGGAGGGTTGGCAAATCCATTCCAGCTTTGAACATAGGTCGATATGACGATACCGTCAGGGGCTATCAATTCCAATGTTGCCGTAACAGTTTCCCCCACTACGGGTGCAGAAGCACCTACATGAATGACTTGGGCTTGTATTGCAAACGCTTCACCGATAGCAACACGGGTGGGAGGCGTGCCAATGAATTGCACTTCTAGGTCTGTTGTCTGTGCTTGTATTGCAGTGGTCGAAAGAAATGCAAAGAGTAGAATAAGTTTTATTCGGTCGAAAACAATTTTATGTGTCAGTCTCATCTGATTATCCATGCTGATTTAAAGAATTCATAAATACGAGATTGCTCGCTACTTAGATCAAGTCCTCCCCATCCCGAATTTTCAGGGGCATTGGTTTGGAGGTAAAAATAGAAAAATTCAGAATCACTTTCATCCTGCTTGTATGACCACCACCATGAATTGTAGGTTGGGTCCCAACACCAAAATCCATTGGTAGAACCAGAATGCAAATAGAGCCACCCTAGCTTTTGGTGAAAAATCCAACCATTTGTACCAACATAGAAGGTTCCAAACCAGGGAGAGTCATACCATCCTGTTTCTGAATTTAAGGTGGCTTCAAGAATACTGAAGTCTGTTTCCGTTTGGGTTGGTTCCTCTTGGCGAGGTTGCTCGGATGAATCCGTACCTGAGCTATTTGAATTTGCTGTATTTCCAGAATGAGAGAGCTTTATCTTTGCGGTAAGTTCTCCGTGCGTGCCTAGATCATCACCTTTATCATCCAATTTGATTTTTAAGGCTATTGTCTGTCCCGCGAGTTGTTTAATATCATCCATATCCTCAAGTATTATCTGATAGGAAGAATCTATAGAAAAAGGCATGTTGGTGTCTCCGTCTCTGTCCTGGTTGCCATCTACTATGGTTGCTGTCACTGGGTCACCATCTCCATCAGAAACATCTATTTTCGCGATTACATCACCAGATTTATATTCGGTATATATGATTGTGGTATCAAGGGATATACCTTGAGGTACGAATTGATTCACACCCACTTGTAGCTCAGCAACCGTGAGTAATAAAGATTCAGTTGTAGAATTTTTAATTTCATGAAAAGTTTCCTCACCGCTGGCAACTTTTTCCATACTCGTGATGACTTCTTCCTCTACGGCAATCTGTCTTTGAGAAAGTGTCTTTAACATTTGCTGTGGATTTAAATCCAACAAACTTTCATCCTTAAGAATTTTATTTGAAGTAGTAAGTATTTCAGAAAAATCATCGAGTTGGTTGGCATCGATTTCAACATTAGGAGCAGCACTACTAATGGAGTCGACAGTAAGTTTTTTGAGAAATTCCTTATTTTCTAAATCCGCAAAAGATATGTTTCCTTGAGATAATAAACTTCCAAGATTACGAGCTACAGATAAAGAAATGTTATTTCCTGATAAATCTGCATCAAGTGTTTCAGAAAGTTGCTCAGTCTGCTTAAGTATATTAGCCACAACAGCACCACTTTGCAGAACTAAAGCAGCTTGAGTATCACCATTGCCTGCACTTTCAATCGGATCGTAAGTTGTTACATCTATAGATGTTGGTAAACCCAATGAGTTGGTCAAAACTGATTTAGCAGCTTCTTTTGAAGTACCCTGTTCCATCATCTCTGCAATCACAGTAGTCAACGGTGTAACAACGGTTGCACCAGCATCTGCTTTAAGGGTGGCATTGAAGGTGCGGTTTGTGACCGAATCTATTCCTCCTGAAATCTCGATCATACCCTCTTCCGGATCAAGCAAACCATTCTGATTAAGATCCATGAGTTCGAATTCACTTGTCAAAAAAGGTAAGCTAAAACCGCCTTCAGAGTCTGTTGTTCCATAAAAAGGACTGCCTGACAATAAAGGAGATGACGGCCTAAAAAGGACGGTTGCTCCATTAAGGTAACCATCTATCGCCACACCAACGAGTGATATTGAAGGGTGTTCAAATGATATCGTTACCTCATCCGTGGAGATATTTCCCGTCAAATCGGAGACTTCAATTAGAAAAGTCTGATTACCCTCCTGATTTTCATCTATTAAGTCCAAGTTTATATAATTGATCGATGAAGTTAAGTTACCATCAACATTATCATTGGCTAAAATATATCCAGGTGGCACAGCAAAGGGTGTCCCCACAAGCCAACTAATAACTTTAGAACCTGTACTGTATTCAAAGACTGGATCAATCTGATCTTCTACTTTAACAGTCAAGGGCGCAGTAGTCGTTCTACCAAAGTCGTCAGTCACGCTTAGGCTAAGAACATACTCTCCGATTGTTTGATGATCAACAATTCCAGAAATTACTACTCGATTAGTAAGATTTTGATCAGGTGCATCCATGGCACTGAAGGCACCCCCATTAGACAGGGCGTTGTTATCCCATGTAGTTCCAAAGGGCCACAAATAAGGAGTGAAATTTACGGTTATTACTGGATCACTTTTATCAGTAACCGTGATTGTTCGATTGGAGGGAACGGAATCAGTTCCCGTGGTATCCTTGGCAACGAAGACCAAATTATAATCCCCAAATGAACTCGTGGATGAGACCGTTGCCATTTGTGTAATGGTATCTATTTGTAATACGTTTAGGGCTGTACCGCTAACGGAGATGCTTCTGTTTGTAAGAGGGGCATTTATAAGCAAGGGACCTGTCCAATTATCGTCAGGATAGTCGAAAGCTCTTACGGCTATCCTGAAACTTTCTCCCCTTACTACTTCAATATTTTCCCCAAAACCATCAAAGAAATCCAAAACTGGCGGAAGATCTTCAAAGTATAAATGAGCATTCAATTGATTTTGGGTAACCAACTCTTCCCATTCTGAATAGATTTCACCAGGCTCGAACTGTCCATTACCATTTGCGTCTATAAAACCTGATACNCTGTAATAAAGCCCAGAAATTAAATCCGTAAAAGGAAGATAAGTTTGAGGAAACGAGTTGGGAACTGGGATNTAAGGCTCATTGTTTCCATAGAATTTTTCTGGATTTCCTGAAATATCAACGGACCCCTGTTCTATTCTAATATAAACATCACCGGGATAAATTGCTTTGCTGTAAAGAACGCCTGAGACTGAAACAACTTTATCTACTTGCATAGGATTAAGTAGTGGGTTGGCCAGCTCCTCAAAATCACTAAACCCATCGCCATCTGAATCTTTTAAAAGTGGATTCGTCCCAACACCTGTTTCATTTGAGTCGCTTAATCCGTCTCCATCGGTGTCTGTAATTAGTGGGTTTGTTCCTACACTTGTTTCATTTGAATCAGTCAATCCATCACCATCCGTGTCTGCCACAAGTGGGTTTGTTCCCAATTGATACTCTCCGAGATTAGTAATTGTATCGCCGTCACTATCCAAAGCCCACCATCCTGCAACAGGGGTGGAAAAATTATCTAAGTATAAATCAAGCCACGCCTCCTGGTCAGAAAGTAAGTTTCTACGACTTGCCATTAAGCGCACCCGATCCTGCAGAAGTTCTCCATCTGCATTTGTAAAGTTCGCTTCTAAATAGAATTGCCCTCCCATCAATGCTTTCAAAACTGCACCCGTACCATTGATATCTTCAATAATGATTGGTTCGGTGCCATCGTACCCTATCCCACTATTTTCGATGGCTACTCCCGTTATATTTCCATCTGTTGGTTCTGCTTGGATAGTCCCTAAGAACCCTGTACCCGAACCATCAAGTGTGACGCTAGATCCAGTCAAATAATTGTTTCCTGTATTCAAGACTTCAAAGTCAAGAACCCGACCTGTCCGCATGGTTGAATGAAGATTCAAAGTAACATTTGCCCCAGTCGTAACATCGAGTGATGCAAGGCGGGAAGAATTTGTTTCTAATGAATCATTAAAGTCATAAACGATTCTCCATTGCACAGTGGTTAAATTAGCATTAGCGACAAGTCCTGATGCGTTATATTCCTGTACCGTAAATGATACATTCGCATCTGCACTACCAAGGTTGGAAATCGTACGAAGAGGAATCTCAATAAAGTTGGTCCCATTTCCGTCGTTGGGTGAAATTTGTATGCGTGACATTCCAGCCCTATGGGAATCCGTACTACCTGCCCATGATGTTTGACTGCTTAAAGAATGCACATAATCCTCAACAAAATTAACACCGCTTACGCTTGATGAAAAGTAGACAGTAAATTTGTCCCCCGGATTATAACTGGAAGTATTTAAGTCATCGACAATTTGTAACCTCAAGGAGCCGTCAATCAATCCAATAGCTTGTATGTTGGGTCTTACAAAACTGGTATTGTCAGCATTTGGTACGATAACAAGCTCGGGACTTTCACCATTTTGAAAACCTGCTCCAATACCCTCCAAAATTTTTCTTTCCGTTGCTTCCTCCTGGAAGGCTGTCATCATTCCTGAGAAACGAGAATGATCTCGAGATTGAGCCGACCAAATTAGCTTACTTTTCCCGTAACCAAAATTGTCAGATTCTAAAGTTAACTCGGGCATACCCGGAACATATANTGTTTGAGAAACTAAGTTTGGAAATCCCTCAGGACGAAATGTGGACTCCTGAAAGTTTTCATCTTCCATGAAAACGGCGACATTGTACATTCCAGGTTCAAGATCAGGAATCATGTAGTATCCGTTTTGATCAGTGTATACTGTCATATTTCTCTCAACAGTTTCATTCGCTCCCCAGGTAAGACCAGGTATCGGATCCACAACTGTTATACTACCGCCCATCGCAGGTAGGTGAGTCGCACCTTTCCCAAACCCATAGTAAAAATTATTCGGAAAACGATCATCCACATATAAATCAAAATAGTTCCCCTTTCCAGAAGAGAGGTAATTTCCATTCCCATTTCCTCGAATAAAATCACTTACATTCTCTCCAACCATGTTGATCGAGTTCCCATCAAAATCGATGATATTGAGAACCGGTTGTTCTTGATACAAACTGCGAGTACGCCATGCGTCCGCATTGTTTTGAGGATTCATATCCAGATAGGTTGCATTTTGGTCCAATGCCATCCTAGTCATCCGGAAGGCCATCCTTGCTGTTATATTTGCCTCATCAAAAACTGGACTCGTCGAACTATTAAAGTCTATCGTTACACTTGATTGAGTAGGCCTAGTTCCATCGTAAAGACCATAGTCTCTGACGATAATTTCCCTGATTTGATCTCCAAAGGAAAAATTGCCCATCGTGGGAGTTCCATAATTCCAAATTGGAAAATCAGTACCCAGACCAGTATCATCAAGTGGTGCTATTTGAAGTACAGCTTGCTCCGTAGGTCCAAAAATAGCAGGGAAGTTTGCATCCCATGACCACGGTCGTTCACTGAAGCCCATTCCTCCTCCACGAGGATTGTGAATAGGGCCAAGTTCAATATTTTTCAAATCAGGGTCATCCAGAATAATCATGGTATTGAAGCCGTCTTCACGGATCACTGGAATGGCATCGACACCAGACCCTGTTCCTGTAATCGCCAATTCATCATTAATATACATTTGTCCGCCATATCGGACTACCACTTCGCTAATTTTTCCTTGTTGAGTTACCACTGAAAGATTGGCATCCCACATTTCCCAATCTCCATAGGGATGTCTATATGGATCATTAAGGAGTACGAAATTTACCTTGGATCCACCGCACACGCGCGTTTTAAAACCAACATTGTAATGGGTGCTGGTCTCTGCGGAATAATCAAGGTTTGTGATACTTCCATCCATTAGGGTAACATCCACCAGACCATTGTTACATGAATGAAATGTTCCTGCAGCATCCTGTCGATTGTCATGCCTCTGTTGCCATTGCTGAATCGTATTCGCTCCTACTGCAGCTCCGACAGGAAACCCAGTATCCACTTCACCGGGACAATTCTCCGGTGGATACATTCCCCTCTCTATATGTCCGCATTTGACTAATTCTCCACCCCTGGTTTCGCGAAGATTGGAACACATCCAAATTCGCGACTCATATTGGTTGTTTCTGCCATCGTTATAATATCCATGTCGCGGAGCAATTCCCCTAACTTTCACAACNGGGTCAACATAGCCTGACCCNCTCTCCACAACCACAATCTTTTCAATTATTCCATTACGGACTTTAGGAACTGCCAATGCTCTTTGCGTTATATTTCTTTCATCTCTGCCCTGATCCCAAATTTCAATCCATGCTCCGGTGTGCTCGTGAAAATCAGTCAGATTATATCCAGTTGATTGGTTTGGATTTTTAGACGCATTACATGTTGTGCACTCTGGGATTTGAGCAACCGAGCCCCCAAGCCGTACCTCAAGACTGGCATTCGTCTCCTGCCCGGAAGCATTGAAGTCCATTCTTGCAGTCGGAATATTGGTCGGGTCCAAATTATAGTATCCATTCCCACCAGTTGACACTGTCACCATACTAATTGAATTAAGACTGGTTACATTAATGTCCATTAATGGCTGAGCTAAGCTACCTTGCATAAGAGATGCATTTCCAGTGATTGGAGGAATCTGATTGAAAACCTGTGGCGTGGCATTGAGGAGATTGATTAAATCCTCAACAGTTCTCGCATTGTAATCAATGGAAATTAAATCCGTCGTTTCATTTACATCGATTGTTATTTGTCCTGCAGCAAGTGTGTTATTTTGCTCAATTGACAAGGATGCTATTCCATTAAAATCTACCAAATTCGGATTGATGATTCCAACCGATACGAGAGTGGATCCAAAAGGAATGATTATTCGTTCACCCATTGTGGCAACGGCTTGTGCACCACTACCGCCACCCCCTGTAATTGCTATCGAAGGACGGGTATATGTAGCAAATATCCCAGGATTAGGGTCGGCATAACCATATCCTCCATCGATCACTCGAATGGATGAATTAGTTTCCAATATACTTCCATTTACATCGGAGCCGTTTGATTCTATTTGTAGGGTGGCATGGTTAAAAATAGGAAATGCATTTCCCGCATCCACCCACGCCTGTAGTGTTGCTTGGCTGGGAAAGCCGCCTAAGGGATTTACTTCGACCGGAACTGAATAACCGTATCCACTATTTTGAACCGTTACATCAGATATTGTCTGATTGAAATCTGTGAGTGCATCGTCATTTCTAGGCTCTCCCGTACCGTCTCGCACCTGCACTCCGTTACTAGTCCAATCATTAAATATATATTCTGATGAAAATGGATTATAATTTGAATTTCTTGGTTGGTAAATATGCAGCTCAGAGGGCGGGTTAAAAAAGTCCCCCTGTAAATCCTCTATAGTTAAGGCTGTTCCCCCAGTCTCATTTACGATTGCATGATATGAGGTTGTCCCTAAATCGAATGCCCCTGTAAAGTTTTGTATCGCATCTGCTACGATAAACCTTTGATCGGAAAGAACCTCTGTAATGATGAAATCTGGATTAGGAAAATTTCCAACATTAGCACCGCCTGCAACAAGTTGAACGAAGTCGCCAACCCGTAATTGACTTAAAAATCGAGATGTATTCAAACCAACAACGGTGTCATGTGGGGTGTAAGTTGTTTCCACGGTAAAATTGAAAGCCAGGTTTAGTTTGACGGTTACCCTAAATTCAGTGGTTCCAGCAGCTGTAAGTTCGGCCGCATTCTGACCTGGCTCCTCTTCTCCATGTATTTGCACATTCGTGCTTCCCATATTCCCAAAGTCATCTTTGAAATACATTCGGTCTGCTTGACTCGGGCGAAAGCCTCGACCACTTATCCTTACTTCATTACTCGTAAATGAGTTCGCAGTAAGACCAAGACCCGGGTTCACAATTTCCGTGGATGTATTCTCATCGATAAAAAATAATGCATACCCGGTGGCGTTCACATCAGTTGGAGAACTTTGGATATCAATTACCGGAGGAGTTGAATACCCGAACAAGCCCTTGGTTGGTATATAAGTACCACCCTCATGCTCCACATATTCCAAAAAGTTTCGGGTTATATTACGATCATCCGGAAGAGAAAATTCTGTCAGGGTATCCATCTTTTTAGTCCACAGGATTTGCTCAATACTTGTGGCATTCATTTCTGGAACACCCACAGCTAATTGGTAGGGTCGCCAGGCACTGTTGTTACCATCTCTTCGCCAGGTTGTATCCCCGTCAGGTCTTGAAAAGTGGTAACTGTAAACTCTGTCCTCATCTTCAACATACAAAATATTACCATGAAAAGACGCATCGAGGGTATGATCCAATCCGGCTGCAGTTGGAACCGAATTTCCTGCATCAATCAAATCCTGAGTTAAATTCCCATCTCCTCCATATGAGAAAAAGGCCTCAGGTTGTTCTTTATATCCGTCTCCGTTATCAATTAATATAATGGATCCAACTGCATCAACAACTGCTTCCAAGCGGGGAACCTGCTCTCTACCCTGTTGCAGGTTATAAAGAAATGAAATTTCTGCCTGGGTTAAGATTCGGTCGAACACATAAAAATCATCGATGTTACCTGTCAAGAAACTCGTCACATTGCTATCCACATGTTTACCGATTGCGAGAAAGTCCATCTTTTCCACATCAGCAAAAAAGGCTCTTTGTGGACCTGATCCACCTGCATATCCTTGAGAACCCTTCTGTTGGCCGTCCACCCAAAATGATTGGGAAGTTTCACTAATCTGCAGGGCAACATGATGCCAGTCAGAGTCATTTATAGCCGTGGTTGTGAAATATTTAGCCGCTTCATTTCCATCGGCCATTAGCACCACCTCTGGAAACCCGTTTGAGTTTACTGTCAGTTGAAAGTAAGTATCGTTATCATCGCTTTTCGAAGCACTTAAAATTGGACTTTCGACATCACCTGTTTTTATCCAAAAACAAACTGTACCCTCGTTTACAGAAGCAAAATCGGAAAGATTAGTACTTAAATCGAGATAGTCATCTCCGGTAAGAGAAACCGACCGACCATGGTTCTCTCCGGCAAAACTATCTCCCAACCGACCGGGTCGGTTTGCAGGTAAATTATTAGGAATCGGTACATCTGTATCACTGCCATTCATCGCAGGGCTATCCATCGTGAAGTCATTCCCTATCGGTACGATATGATGTTTATTTCCTGAAAGGTCGAGATATTCCCTTCCCGCTAACGCTTTTATCTCAGTTTCCGACAGGGCGTCATTGTAAATAAACAATTCATCAATGAGACCGTTAAAACCATTGATTGTTAGATCATTTGACCTAGTCGCGTCAGTAAATGAAGTAGCAGGATTTTGAAACCCATCAACAAATAAGGTGAAGTTATCATCGTCGACTGATACGATTGCTAAATGTCCCCAATTCCGTTCGGTTGCATCAGTGGTTCTATCAAGATTGGCTAATTCAAAAACATAATTTCTAAGACCTCCTGCTATGCTAGTTGTAAGGCCATTACCAGTAGTGAAGTTTAATATATCTGTCGCTGCAGTCACGCTGGTATCGACAAGCAACCAAACTGAAAAAGTAAATGGATCGTCTCCTGCTGGTAAAATACCTGCAGCAGTGGTTACATTGTTATCAGTAGATTTTAGTCGGAGTGCCCTGCCTTTTACACCCCAAGTTGATCGATTGATATCAGATAAATCAGCCGCTGCATCCCAATTTGTAAGGTCAATATCAACGGCACCGTTTCCACTGGTTGGTCGGTCAGCAATGATAGTTCCATTCTCTTCATCAAAGCTCCAATAATGAATAATATCTGCAGATCGAATCGGTTTATTCCAGGCAGGAGAAGGTTTGTAGCGAGCATTTGAATCATTATCGTAGAGGGTTTCATGNCGATCAAATGTCCACATAGCAAANGGTTCAATCGGCCAATGNAACATGCCCATAGTTGCATTGGGTTCAAATTCTTTTCCCTGATCAATGATTACAATTTCATGATGTGGTTGCCTATTGATTGTTCGGGGCTCAACGGTTGCATTAAATTCAGAACCTGTTCCCCAAACCACAACATTCGGAACCGGGTCACCCCCACCCCTTTTTCTCCAAATAGGACTTAGGAATCCACTGGTTGTGTTGACNGGAGAGAGTGTACCTACACCGTCTACATATACATTAACAGATGCATTTTCGTCGGTGTAATCTTCCCAAAGACTTGTCCTGCGGATGGTAGCCACGGGTGCATTTGTACGATCGTGACCNTGACCACCAAATGCAATGAANTTTCCAAAATCATCCGTTTCAGTCGGGCGTACACGAACACCGGTAATATTGGTATCAGAGAGAAGAACTTTTGCATAGGGACGTGTCACCAAAAACTGTTCGGTTTGTGATCCAAGCGAAACCCCTTGGGCTTCCAGGTTTTGGTAATCTTTTATGGTCCCGACATTATGAGATAGATAGGATGAAAAAAGACCGGTTTCAGTTGAATTAATTTCCGGCATTTCTGAATACCCATCTCCAAATGAATCAACCATGGGTGTAACAAGCATATTAATCTTTACCCGGGGTGCCTCCGATTCAGGTTGATCAAAAAAAGTAAGTCCAAAATTGGCTGCTTTATCATCAAAATAAAAACGGTGTACCTCGCCCCTTCGTAAAACTAAGTCAGGGGCTTTCTGTCCGTCAATGTTGTAGGTGAGCGGATCATTGCCACCATCAGGTAAGAACCAGTCTCTTTCATTTCCGGACATGCTGACAGAATGTTCAACAACTTGAGCCTCCGAAAAAGTAACCCTTGCACCCTGTACATAACCATTTCCGGAACGCACAATTCCTGAAACAGGTGAGGTATTTTCCAGTTGGTAATCCCCNACTTGGAAGACAAGGTTTCGTGAAGAAATAGCACCCCTCATATCTGAAACTTTTACTTTAACGACATGATGACCCGGTTTTTCAAATTTCTTCACAATACCGGGTTTGTTCAACACTTGTCGGCTACCCTGAACTGTTCTTTTTCCATTCGGATATTCGATTACAAAGGTCAATTTTTCAGCCAGCCGTAAATCATTCCACTCACCTTGTCTGCCCTGCGGAAAATCTGTGAGGGCAAGGGCAAGTCCATCCTGCCCACCCAAGGATACCAAAGTTGGATCAATAAAATTATCAGGTTCTCCGAACCCGACAGAACCCCATTTGGTAAAAGTAAACGGCTCTCCGTTCTGCCATTTCCATACGCCCTCTTGTTCGGAGTCTGATCCGCCAAGCCAGATAAATGCAGTGCCTGTTGTTAATGTATCCCCAACATAATCCGGAGTACCAGAAAGCCCCAAATTTTTGTTAACTAATGAAAAAATCTCATCCAACTCATCCTGGGATTCTACGCACGCCAAATGTCCACCCCGCGCATTCGCATATGCTGTCGCCTCAAAATATGATAGTCTTTGGTTGATCCATTCGTAACGCATACCAGCCAGGCTCTCGGGATCAGTTTCCATAACTTCATTGGTATACCAACCATAGGAATAATCAGTGGCATTTGCCGATGAAAAATCAACAGATATTAGAACTTCCTGCCCAACTTTGGGCGTTTGTGTAGTGGAATTGAGAGAAAAAGGAGGTACATTGGATGTGGCTGATGTTCCCATATTAACCACGACCTCAATGAACTCCATTGGCGGGATACCACCCTTCCTTATTGGAGTAATATGGACGTCTGATTCATAATCAGAAAAAGTGTGTCCAAGCATGAGGAAGCAATCACTAAAATCATGCGGAGTATCCAATGTCATATCCAGTAGATTATGTTGAATGCTTCCTATAGGATTACCAAATAAATCGAGCTGCTGAAACTGATGACCATTAATAACAGTCAATCCATACTCACTTGCTGATCTCCGATAGGAAAGCCAGTACCCACTGAAAGTGTTACCCAAAAATGGGCTATCGAGGGGTGCAAATTGTGAGGCCGTTAACTCCATNCCCCNCAGACCGCGGTGAGANCCGAGGGAAAAATCTCTCAAGTGTGCCTGCTTGTAGCTNGATTCATCTGTACCTNCACGCAATTGGATCCAAGTAGGATCGATACGCAGNAGTGTTTGGTTATTTTCATCGATAATTTGAATTTCTGGCTCTTCCGCATATCCCTTCCCTCCCTCAGTGATGATCAATCTAGGTGAGGCATTTGTCATGTCCAAAAGCCCTGACGCCCCATCTCCTGGACCGCCGATTAGAAGTTCTTGTNTAAAATTTTGATTGGATAGCCAGTTATCCAAGTCGCTGTTTTGTGGAAAACGTAAATGATATTCACCAGTTCGTAGCGTGTATGGACCATGACCATAATCATGACGATAAATCCTAAAGGTATTTTCCAGGGCAATACTCGATTGGTTTTGCTCCTTAAGATTGGATGCCTGAATAGCAGCCGGAGACAGTAATGATGCCACATCTACTCCTTGCTGTGTACCATGGGTTAAACCAAACCCCCTTACCAAATTCATGTTTACTTTTGCAGGGACTGTTAGGTCTCCACTTTCAAGTGGAGCCCGATTGCCCATGATGGAATAGGGGTTAGAATACCCAACTATTCTCCCTTCATCACTATTAGGCTTTTCACTAAAAGATTCATACAAGTTTGCGTGCTGCAGGCTAAAGTTATGGCCAAACTCATGGGCAATCGTTACGCCAAAAGATAACCCGTTACCACTATCAATGTCTGGGTACCAAGGGTTGGGCATAGGTACTTTTGCCCAAGATCCTACTCCAGGAAGACTACCCCATCCTACGGTTCCACCTGGATCAAAATATGTTGAGACTATCAACCAGGTTACTACGACTCTACCTCTATTTACAGTGAGTTGTGCGTTAAAAGAATTATTTCCATCAAGTAATATAGTAGGTGTGGTGTGATAAAAAGATCCCGAATCCAATATTTTGATACGGGATAACTCACCCCTTGAATTAAGGATTGCTTCTGCCTTGGCAGGTTTAAAATCTGGATCGGGAAGACCTGTGGCAGGATCAATATTTCCTCCTGAAAAAGTAATTTCAGGAGGTGCGGTAAAATTACCTTCAATGACATTATTCGCCCCATTAATGCCAACACTCAGGATACCCTCAAAAGCAGGTCCATCATAATCCCATTCCCTGCTTTTGCGAGCGACTTTATAAAGTGCATTTGGGCCATGGAATCCTAATATATCCCTTGAACTATAAAAAACTTCTATAGAACCGATGAGTGATCTATTGGAATCGAATTGCCAAGTGTCTTCGTTAACCAAACGACTTTGGGAATATTTATCAAAATCAATCGTAACCGTTGGGGTGATAACCGGTTGTAAATTAAAGGTTCCATCAGAATTCCGGAGAAAAAATTCTCGTACTTCTTCCATTGTTTTTGCAAGATCTTCCTGTGAGATAGGCTCAAAGCTATCCTGTTGAAAATCAAACAGGGGATTACCAAAGTTATCAACCAATGGAAAATTTGATCCGGTATATACATGCCCCTCATCTCGAAATCGTACCGGAACAACCAACACTTTCCGAAATCCGTCAATGGGGGCTACATTGGTTCTAGGCTCAAACCCATTATCGAATTCGACAATGTAAGGCAAAAGAGAGGATTCATTATGCTCTGCCCATTGCCCCGTGCTTAGCTGGATAGATGCATAAGAGAAGTTGGTTGAATTAGGCTCAAGATTGTTTGTCCAATTTGTAAAACCCGCAGAGACATCTTCACTACTAAGCCATTTCCAGTCTCCGTTTGATGCATTTATTTGAATGGTCTCAGTAGTGTTGGTATCCCGATTCAGTGTAGATCCGTCTTGTAAAACATTATCGGTTAATCCAATCCATGCATTTGTTGAAGTTCCTAAATTTGCTTCGGATAACAACTGTAAAATGTAAGCATTTTCTGAAGCTGACCCGATGCTAACAAGTCGTCCGTTTCGTGCAGTTGCGTCCGCGTGAGCTGCTGCCCATGATGCTGGGGTGGACACAACTTCGTATCTGCTTTCAAGAAATAAGGTTACCCCGTTACTACCTGCAATGCTCGGATATTGGACTCTGGTTCTTGCTAATCTAGCACGCCTTTCTGCCACTTCAATTTCTTCAATAAAGAAGTCTTTTTCAATTTTGCTTTTAAACGAGAGTTCCTGTCCTGCGAAGGATAAGCCAAACTCTTCTGACTCTAAATTTTCATATGGCTCTTCTGATAAAGCAATGTGATTTCCAATCCGAACACCACGATAAGCACCACCTAGAATTCCTTGCCCATTTTTATTTTTTCCATAGAGATGTGCTTCTAGGTTGTATTTTGCGGTAACCAATTGATTGTCACTTTCGCATGCTGCATGATCAGTGAACTTACATCCGTAGTGGGTTAATATATCTCCTTTCCCTTCTTCCCATTCTTCCAAATTTTCTCGTATTTTTATTGGAAGTTTTTCGATAATTTTATTCGGTAAGGCTCTCTCTAAAGCAAGTTCCGGATCATTTTGAATAAGGTCCTCAAATACTTTTGCACGCTTGCGTGAAAGATTTATGCCTTTTTGGTGGAAATGGAAAATTTTACGAGGATCGTAATCCAAACTTTTTTTAGTAATATCGCG
>NZEN01000042.1 GCA_002689665.1 Opitutia bacterium
AATCGCCAATGCGAATATCTTTGCGCTGGATTTCATCGGCATTGTGCAAACTGGCCCTTGATACTAAGGTACCGGCTAATTGAACGGGCTGCAGGCATGCGACCGGGGTTATCGCCCCGGTCCTGCCAACCTGCAAAATGATATCCTCGAGCTTGGTCATCTGTCTCTCGGATTCAAACTTGTAAGCAATCGCCCAACGGGGAGCCTTGGCCGTGCGACCTGCGGTCTCCTGGCTATCCCTTGAGTCTAACTTGATCACAGCACCATCCGTAGGATAAGCATAACCATGGCGCAGCTCATCCAACTGACAGATCTCACTCCATGCATTTTCCGCAGAAGTCACCGTTTTGACAAACTCAACGACCGGAAAACACCATTCTTTCAATGCTTCATGAAAACTTGTTTGCGTTTGAAAATAGTCATTTGGCTGGCAAGCGCCTAAGCCATAAAGGACGATTTTAAGCTTCCTTTGCTTGGCCTCTTTGGGGTCAAGGAGTTTAACTGTCCCAGCAGCAAGGTTACGCGGGTTTGCATAGAGGGGTTCTCCTGATTCCTCCCGTTCCTGATTTATCCGTAGAAATTCATGGTGCTCCATGTAGATTTCCCCACGAATTTCAATAAAATCAGGAATATGTTCGGAGATGATTTCGCGGGGCAACTCACCAAGGTGAAGAAGATTTTGGGTAATAATGTCTCCCTGAACGCCATTACCCCGGGTGACTGCACGCTGCAGTTTTCCTTTTTCATAGCTCAGTGAGACCGCAACACCATCAATCTTCGGCTCAACTACATAGGTCAGGCAGTCTTGATCCAGAATTTTCTTCAAACGCTTATCAAAATCAAAAAACTCAGACTGATCATAAGTATTATCGAGACTGAGCATCACTTCTGCATGATTGTGAGACTGGAATGAATCCAAGCGATCATCACCGACTTCCAGGGAAACCTCATTAAATTGCTCTTCAGATTGGTCTGTCTTTTCAGTAAATAAACCGAGTGGATCCAGTTCCGCTTGTAACTGGTCAAAATCCCTCTTTAAACGGTCATATTCCTGATCTGAAATTTCAGGTTGAGCTTTCCGGTAATATAGCTCGTCGTGTCTATGAAGAGACGACTTTAACGCAGCAAATTTCTTCTCTTTTGCAGAAGTTGAATCGCTGTTCATTTACTTGAAAGCTTTTCGCATGCTGTGCCCATTCGGGATAAAGCCTCTGTCAAAAGTTTCCGGGAGCAACCCAAATTTAAGCGTAAAAATCCTGGTGCATCAAAATCTCTTCCGTCGGATAAGCCTACTCCATTTTCCTCAAAAAACTTGTGAGGGTTTGAAACGGGTAGATTCCTGGCATCTATCCACATGAGGTAAGTAGCTTCAGGAGAGTAGGGGGTCAGCCCATTCATTTCAACAAGTTGACTCATTGCATAATCACGGTTTCCTTTCAGATAATCGATGAGTTCCATACGCCAAGGCTCTCCTCCTTGATAAGCTGCATCAGCAAGCAAAAATCCCATAGCAGGAGGGTCGGGCACGATTCCTTGCATGGCTTTTTTAAATTTTGCACGCAGATTTGAATTCTCAATAATTGCAAAAGAGCATCCAAACCCTGCAATATTGAAAGTTTTACTAGGGGCCATCAGAGTGATGGATTTATCTGAAATTCTTGGATCCAAAGACGCGGGCGGCAGATGCTTCAATTCCTTATCAAGAATGAGATCGCAATGAATTTCGTCAGAACAAAGGTAGAGGCTTCTCTCCAACAGCCATTCAGTCAGTAAACTCAATTCATTTTCATTGAAAAGAGTGCCTACTGGGTTGTGCGGATGGCAGAGCATAAACAAATCGCCAGGCTTTGTTTCCAACGCCGCAAGCGCATCAAAATCGATTGAGAAACGATTGCCACGCAATATCAAAGGAACCTTAGTCAAAGGCATATCAAAGTTCTTGGAGGCCGAAAGAAAAGGGGGGTAAATAGGGGTTTGGATAATCGCTTGAGATGATTCTTCCAACAAAGCCCGGCATGCAACATTCAGGGCACAAACCATTCCGGGTAGCCAAACCACCCAAGAAGGATCAATAACCCAGTTATACAAATCCTCTGATCTTTTTACTATTTTTTCAATTAATGTAGCAGGAGGACGACCGTAGCCAAAATTACCGTGTTCAGCTGAAACTCTGGCTTGCACTAAAACAGCAGGAGGCGACTTAAAGTCCATATCTGCAACCCAAAGAGGGATTACATCTGAATCCTCGTACTTACCCCATTTTAAACTACAGGTTCCCTTGCGCCCCGGCGGGGCATCAAAATCAGTAATGATTTCGCTCAACCGGACACCAACTTAGGAAATATTACCTCCAGGAATAGAGGTAATTGAGACCAATGACATCAATACCACGATCGAATGCATGGTTATATCCGAGGGAAACACCATGAACATCATTGATCCACCAAACTAAATCAACACCAAGGTCGAAATCAGTTTCTCCGAATTCAGACCATAAACCGAAAAACTTACCTCCGATCGCCAAGGAAATCTCTTCGGTAAAAAGTAGCTCAGTTCCGAATTGTAAGTTCCATGTAAATCCATCGTCAGCAAGGGAGATTCCTGCGGAGTCATCAAGATAACCAATCCCAATTCCCAAGAATGGACGAATCATTCCATCTGCTCCCGAAAAGTTGTCTAAATGATAAATGTAGTCGGCACCGATATTCCAAACAGTTTCTTTGGATGTGTTACCGTCTAGGCCTGCATAGTTAAAGGTGAAATGAAAATCAGCTTCATCGCTGGCAAGGCTGTTGGCGAAAAGACTCAAGCCCTCCCCGTCATAACTGGCTGTATCTTCTGCTTCAACGAAGTCTAATCCAAAACCGAGGTAGTAGTCACCAAACTTAGATTTGGCTTGAACCAAAAAGGGAATTAACAAAGAGAGAACAAGAGTTTTAGTAAGGGAATTCATCTCCATCTTTCAATACCTTGCCCGAAAATAGTCAACTTTGAATTCATCAAGCTTTAGCGACAAGCCTTGTCTCTTTAAGAGTAGTGGCAAAAAGAATTGAGGAAATTAATATCATGCTGACAGAGACATAGGAAACTCCGTCAAACCCAATTCTCCCCTCCAATAGATAACCCGCGAAAGGTGCAGCTCCACCCCTAAGCCCAGTGAGAGCCATATGCACACTCATGTAATCCTTTTCCTTACCGGCTGGGGCCAATTTCGTGACCCATAAATTCCAAGCTAAATTAGCCCCTCCCATTACCGACCCGGCTAACAAAGAACCGATGATGACTCCAATAAAGGTTGCGGAGTTAAAATAAATCAGGATGGCAATCATCATTTGAAAATTTAGTAGGATTCTGAATTTCATGAAGTGCATACGGTCAAATAACTTACCCCACATGTACATACTCATAACCTTTGCTCCAAAAAAGATAGCAACGGTGATGAAGGCGATTTCCTGATTAGAAAGGTTCAATTGATCCTCTCTCGAGAGATACTCAATCCGTAAGGGAAAGGTCATAATCGCACCAAACCCAAGGATCATCCAGGCAAGTAAAATTTTCACAAAAAGACAGTCCTGCAATGGATTACATATGGATTGAGATATACTGTCTCGAGAACTGCTAATTTCGTTAGAATCACCATCGTATTTCATTCTCCAAACCGCGAATGATGAAATCAAGGCTGCTACACACATTCCCCATAGCACATAGCGAAAATCTGCTTCGACAGTATCCAAGTATGTGCCGAAGAGAAAGGAGGATAATAACCCACCCATCGTGCTCGCAATTAGATTGAATGAAATCTTTTTCCCTCGTTCCCCAGCATTATAGACAGAAGAATAAATTTGAATCATTAAACTTGGCACTTGAGATAGACAAATTTGAGCAAAAACCAGAAATATCGTAAAAAAGAAGACTGTGGTTGATAAAGATGCCGCAAAAATAAAAACAGCTACAAAGACCAGCAAAAGCATGCATTTTTTCGACCCGGGCAACTTAATCCTTGAAATGACGCCCATGGCAAAAGGAGTTAAAACCAACCCAATCGAACCCCCTCCAGCAAGAGCGGCTTTATAAAAATCAGGAGCCTCCCAAAAGCGGATCGCAATAAGAATAATAAATACCCCAAAACCTGTCTCTAAAATCCCTTGCCCTAATCCACGAACTAGATCCGATCGAACAAAGGTATGGTTTTTCAAAGAATTGGATGAGCAAGAAAACGAACAGCTTAACAGAATTTCAACTCAAACTGCTTTTCTGCATTTTCATCACCAATCAAAATAATTTCGCCATCCTCAGAAAACTGGTGATCAGGTGACGGCGTAATCACGGTCGCACCATTACCTTTAATTGCAACGATACTACATCCTGTTTTTTCGCGAATTTTAGAATCACGGAGTTTTTCGCCGACTAAAGATTTTGGGGTTTTTTGACTAAAAATGTCCAACCCTTCAGTGATCATTAAGATCTCTGCACGATTCAAAAGATTAAATATGGTATTTGCTCCCATATGATCCTGAGACATGACAAAATCAGCCCCAGCCCGATGCAGTGGCTCAACATTTCGATGGAGAAACGCACGAGTGATGATCTGGGCATCAGGACGAAGCTTTCGACAATAAATAGTTAAATAAATATTTGATTCATCATCATGGCTGGTGATGAGAACAGCTGGGGCATTATTTATTCCCGCTCGTTCTAAAATCGCTTTATTGGAAGCATCCCCGACGATTGAATTCTTAACTTTTGATGCTTTAAACTCATCGGTCTCAATAATCCGATAAGCTACATTCATTTCTTCCAGACTTTTTGCCGCTTCGCGTCCTACTCGGCCAGCACCAATTATTATAACGGGTGCTAGATTCTGTGAATATTTACCAAAATGCTGATCATATTTTTCGAAATGCGAGTCCATACCAGCAAGAAGCAGCACAGTGTGATTGTTTAATAAAACATCAGGATCGGGGAGCTGAAAATGACCGCGTTCCCACATTCCCACCACATTGACTCCCAACTCCTCCCTCAAATTAGTATCCTTGAGACTTTGCCCAACGAGAGGCGTCCCATGAATCGTAGCTTCCGCAATTTTGACCTCATCAAAAGATCCAATCACATGAGTACTTCGATCCGTACAACTTATTCTCCGGGCTAAAAATGCACCCATTTGCTTAGAAACCTTGACAACGTGGTTTGCCCCAGCCAGGGAAAGGATTTCTTCTGAGGTTTCACGATTACAAGTCGAGGAAATGACGCAACCTGGGTGAGCATCCCTGGCTCGGAAAGCGATATTTACATTTCGAATATCATCATCCGTTGCAACCACCATGGCACAATTCTTAATACCTGCGTCTTCAAAGGTTTTGGCGTCGTCAAGTTTTCCCAGCATAACGGGTATCTGCATATCGTGTAAGCGTAACGCTTCTTTCAAATGCTCAACCACAAGAATAAAAGGATACCCGAATTGGGTCAGTTTATCCATGAGGTCATGACTGATGGTATCATAATGAGTAAGGATAAGATGTTTCTGATCCGAGCCTTCAAACTTTCGGGGAACTCTAGCTCCAGTCTGGTATTCCATGAAAGGTTTGTATAGGAATTCCATGAAAACAAAGGGTAAAACAATAAATAGATAGAAAACTCCGGTAAACATGACGATCATTGAAAACAACCGTCCGTCATCCCCGGAAAATGTAATATCCCCATACCCCAAAGTCGACATAGTGGTAAGAACCCAGTAAAAGCATTCGACCCATCCAATTTCGTCATTGCGCTCAACGGACATAAGATGACGGTAGATATTCATGTAAACGAATACAAAAAAGATAAGCACTGCTGCAAATCGAAGAAAACGAAATGCATTTAAACGCTTTTTTCTATGATGAAAGCCGGATGGAATAGACTTTATTACTTCTTTCACTAAGCTAATTTCTTTATGAGTATTATTGACCTTTAACGGATGGGAAAAAGTCGACTTCTCAGTAAGGCTATTTTTCTGTAACTACAACAATTTTGAATCACAACTTATTCAATCATGATCTTTCGCAGGTAAGATTACCATACAAAAAAGTNCTGCTTTTCATCCAATTGAGTTTTTTGGCTTTTTTCTATCATGCTNATGCAGAGGAAAGACTGGNAACTCACGGGACAGCNAGTCAGTTAAANGAAAATGCCGAGGTTTCATCNTGGCCCAGNTTTAATGGCCCGAACGATAATGCAACGACTTTTGAAACTCACTTATCNATTNNNAAAGGTTCNCTAAACATTAAGAAAATTTGGGAGTTACAAAAAGGNGAAGGATATGCGTCTCCCGCGATTACAANAAATCGAATCGTTTTGTTTCATCTTCAAAACGGGCATGAAATAATTGAAGCACGGAATCCNGAAACAGGAAAAAGAATCTGGTCCTATCAATATCCTGCTCAATATCGTGATCGCTACGGATACTCCAACGGCCCTCGTGCGAGTCCTGTCATTTGGAATGGAAAAGTATATGCCCATGGGGTTACGGCCTGGTTGACCTGCCTGAATCTTGACTCAGGGGAACTAATTTGGAAAAGAGACCTAAAGTCTGAATTCGAGATACCGGATTATTTTTTCGGGAAAGGATCAAACCCTCTAGTCATAGAAAACTCTCTTATTCTGAATGTTGGCGGGCGGGAAGGTCAATGCGTGGTTGCCTTTGATCTTTTATCAGGGAAAACGAAATGGATTACGAAAGATACCTGGGGGGCCAGTTACTCATCTCCCGTAAAGGCGAAGATCAATGCAAAAAAGGTATGCCTGGTTTTTACCGGCGGGGAAAGCAGACCACCACATGGAGGGTTATTGATAATTGATGCACAGAACGGTAAGAAACTAACACGCTTCCCATGGCGTTCATCGTCCTATGAATCTGCTAATGCTGTCCCTCCTCTGACACTTTTTGGAAATCAGATTTTCCTTAGTGAATGCTACGAAAAAGGCGGGATTCTCCTACGGATTGATTCGAAGTTTAATGCGAAAGTAGTGTGGCATAAACCAGAATTAAACATCCATTGGATGACTCCAATTGCAGATGAAGGTTATTTGTATGGCATAGCAGGAAGACATCAACGAGGAGCCGAAGCATTCTGTACAAAAATAGATACAGGGAGAGAAGTATGGAGAAATCGTATTAGTTGGACGGCACAAATAATGAACCGAGAACTAAACCTAGAACTTTTCAGAGGCTCGTACTTAAAAGTAAACAATCATTACCTTGGATTATCGGAGCTCGGATCATTAGTCCTCCTGAAGATGAATGAGCAGGGGGTTAAGGTACTGGACACTAAACAATTATTTTTTGCTCCCGGAACATGGACACTTCCGGCACTAAGCCATGGCTTACTCTACATTGTGCAAAATGAGACAGATCGATCGTCCGGGAAAAAGCCAAGGATTATATGCTATGATCTCCGGGCAAATTGAATCATGGGACCAACTCAAGATTCCCTTGTTCAAGTCCAGCCATTAGGTGGTTTCGACAAGCCTCTTACATATCGCAATAATTTTCGTGGCACGGAGTCCATCGAGCCTGGATCACTGGTTACAATCCCACTGGGTAAGAGGAAGATTCCCGGAATCGTTTGGGCGTTTGAGCAAAACATTGCTAAACCAAAGTTCAAAATACATAACATTCTTTCAGTCATTCAGGCTACCCCCGTCCTCACATCCGAGCTTATGCAGTTGGCGTCGTGGATCAGCCGATATTACTGCTGCTCTATGGAAGCTTGCCTGGAGGCAATGATTCCTGCGCCTGTGCGGGAGGGGATGAAGTCTAAATCAAGAAGGCTGCTCTTTTTAGAAAAGGAGAAGCTGGCTCAGATGGATATTTCTACTCGAGCAACCTCGCAAAAAAAAATAATAAGTTTTCTCGAAAAGCAAAGTCAGCCTGTAAACCTAAAGCTTATACAGGAAAAGACATCTGCCTCATCAGCGACAATTAACAATCTTGTCAAAAAAGGTCTTATTCGGGAGACCCAGGAACGAATTGAAAGAGTTGCCTACGAGGATGATTTTTTGGATTCAGCTGAATCAGTAGATCATAGAATAGAACTAACCGATGAACAAAAGGTCGCTGTCACAGAAATTAGTACAGATCTCAATAAAAAAGCTTTTCATACACGATTACTTTCTGGCGTCACAGGGTCCGGAAAGACCGAGGTTTATTTTGAGGCAATGGAGTTTGCTCTCGCTGGGGGAGGAGGAGTTTTATTCCTCGTACCTGAAGTCGCCTTGGCTCCGCAAACTGTCTCACGGTTAAGAATGAGATTCGGGGAAGAAAAAGTTGTTGTCTGGCACAGTCATCTTTCCGCTGGAGAAAGAGTTGATGCTTGGAGAAGTCTCATTCAGAACGAATCACGGATCGTAGTGGGTGCACGCTCCGCCGTTTTTGCTCCTATACCTAAGCTTCGCTTAATTATTGTCGATGAGGAACATGAAACATCGTACAAACAAGAAGATACTCCCCGTTACCATGCCAGAGATGTTGCGGTGGTGAGAGCCAAAACAACCGATGCTCTATGCCTGCTAGGGTCAGCAACACCTAGCTTGGAGACCATAAACAATGTACAGAAAGGAAAGTATGGTATCAGCAAGCTTACCCAAAGAGTGGATAATCGTGAACTGCCACTCGTCCACCTCGTTGATATGCGACGTGAAGCGGATAAAATTAAAACTCTTCCAATACTATCTCAACCACTCGTAGAAGCACTTCGGGAAAGGTGCGTAAACGGAGAACAAAGCATTCTGTTTCTCAACCGAAGGGGTTTCAATACTACAATGCTTTGTCCGGATTGTGGTCATGTTGAAGGTTGTAAGCATTGTAGTATTGCTCTCACTTATCACAGAACAGATGGCTACCTTAAATGCCACCTCTGTGGCTATCGAAAACCGACTCCAAGACGGTGCTCAGAATGTAATTCCTTCGATTTGCATAAAAGAGGCCACGGAACTCAGAAAATTGAAGATTTGGTCGCAGAGTTACTACCTCGTCGCACCATAATTCGTAGAATCGATGCCGATATCATGACGAAAAAAAATCTTTTTCGTGAAACCCTGTCAGACTTTAGAAAAGGAAAAATTGATGTGCTGGTGGGAACACAGATGATCGCCAAAGGATTGGATTTCCCGAAAGTCACTTTAGTAGGGGTTATCGATGCTGACTTACCTCTAAGAATGGAAGATTTTCGTGCTTCAGAAAGAGCTTTTCAAATGCTCGTTCAAGTATCAGGAAGGTCTGGACGAGGAAACAGGGCAGGGGAGGTTTTTGTTCAAACCTATGCCCCGCACAGCCCGAGTATTCAATATGCCCGCAAAGCAGACCTTGAAGGATTCGTGGATGAAGAGTTGGCCATGCGTAAAGAATTCAATTATCCGCCATACAGGCATTTAATACGGCACCTATTCCGTAGTCGAAGTGAAGCGAAAGTAGAGTTCTATATCAATAAATGGACCAAGTTAGTAAACGAAAATAATTTTGAAGAGATTACAGTAAAAGGACCGGCTCCAGCTCCAATCGAAAAAATGAACGGTTACTACCGTTATCATCTTTTCTATTTCACATGCAGTGTGAGAACTGCACTAGAAAAACTAGGAGACATTAGAAAACAATTCCCGCTGGACCCTGAAGTCCACGATGTCTTAGATGTGGACGCCCATCAAATTTCGTAAGTTCCCTACTCGAAGGGATTTCTAACAGGGAAACGTACGGCTTCACCACTGGGATTATTTCGAACAACCATGATCCCACTACCTGCAGGAATTAAGAGGTCGTTGAAAGGTGAGTTCCCAGCACCAAGCTTCCTCCATCCTCCCCCATGAATAACTACTTTAGGGGGCTCAATGTAACCCGAGCCTCTTTCCGTAATAGAAATCGATTCAATCCAATTATTGACTGAGTCAACCCTGGCAATTCCTTTGGCTCCACTCCCTCCGCCACCGATGAACGAAACCGCACAATCGTATTCATATCCTTGTCCCTTGGAACCAGTAGACCAAGTAGCGTTTCCATCAGGGATAAAATTACAATCACCAGCTTTGCCTATTAGTTTAAAACTATTCAATGTAACATCGCTAATCTCAAAAAGACCATTCGCTCCAGATTCAACAATCAATGCAGATGAATTTTGTTCTACGACCTCACCCAATTCATTAACCATTTGCTTTTGGCTATTAGTTTTATATCCGCTTGCTCCTCTTATTTTGACGGTAAAACCATTCCGTAATCCATGGGCAACTGAAAAAACTTCGATAAATTCGCCACTATCGTAAGTCGGGTTAGTCATATTGGATATGAAACCTTCAGCCAAAGAAATATCTCGTTGCATCAAGGAAGCACCAGGTCCACTACCGGCCTTTGCTGTGGCAAAAGCATTTCTGCTTATGGAACGATTTTTACCATCATGCCAATAGGTTGACCAAACTCCATCCCTTAGAACTTGGACATTGTCAGCTTTTTCTTGATCTGCGTCAGATAGCCAGAGAAATGGTGACTGATTGTTATCAGTAATAAAACCTGTATCAACAAGATCAGATAGCATTAAATCTACACTGTAAGGATTGCTTAACATTCCTCTTTTTCCACTTTCTGGAATATCGATAAATGTTCGATGAGACAATGCCGTACCTGATAGTTGCAAATCAATCGAGTCGGCAGATCTTCTCGCAATAACAAAAGACTGATTCGGTAAAATGACCTGATGGTCTGCACTGACGCTTGGAGAATCTATTCTTTTCCATGAGGTTCCGTCATGCAGGAAGCCTTCAAAATCTTCAACCCCTCCGCTTTGAGAGGAAGGAATATCAAGCAAATAAACATAGTCATGGGGAGCAGACATATTCAAAGAAGTTGATTGATAGCCAAGCAATTCGCCAAGAGTCCAAGCCTCAAAGATCTCAACCTCCGCATCAACCGTAAATATCGCTCCTAAATCTTCATTAAAAGAGTTTTCAAGTGTCAATTGATCTCCTGAATTACCGACAATACGATAAAATTTTCCGGTTAAGTTGGAATCCGAATCAATCAATGTAATAAAGTGTGGTCCTCCTTCTATTTCTACTTCAGGGGCTGTTACATAGCCATTTCCAGCTATCGTTACATTAATATCAACTACGCTTTGCGAACCATGTAAGTGAGCATAGGCGTAAGCATTTTCTGAACGACCGGTAAAATCAGTACTAAATGTAGGAAAACGAATAAATACATCAGGAGCACTAAGATAATTACTTCCACCATCGATCATAGAAATGCGATCAATTGTAAAATTATTGTCGCTTAATACAGCGACTGCTCTTGCTTTTTGTGAAATAAAGATACCCGGCTTGAAAGGGTTAGATAGGGTTGTAGGGTCGAGTAGGTCAGGAACTTTGTAGAAAGACACATTATTATCTGTAACACCTTTGACTTGGCCCCTAAAAACCGCCTTCCCTTTGACTGACGGTGAAATGATTACATGGTTTGGATTCGCCTCACTACCACCTTCAATCAAAATAGACAATGAGCCAAGGAGGTCACTGCTTTGGGCAGAAAATGATTTAGATAGAATACCTACATAAAGGAGAAAAACTCCTAAAAGAAACGCTAATGGCTTTAAATAAACGGGCATCTTATTCAACTACAAGGTGGTTGATTCTCTATAGAATTGCAAAATCAAAGTAAGCTAATCTATTTGAATTACAAACGAATCAAGGGATGCTCCATGAAACACAAAAAAGGCGTCTTTAACGACGCCTTTTTTGAATCAGCAGATTGATCATTACTTTTTAGCAACTTCAGCTCCAGACTTCTTCCAACCTGAAATACCGACGGAAAGATGTTTCACGTTTTTGTAACCAAGCTTCACTGCAGCATTCGCTCCTCGCTTATAAGCCCTGCATCCAGGCCCGCCACAGTATGAGACAACAAGTGTATTTTTGTCCTTCGGCAGGATAGAAGCAAGTTTCTTTCCGTCTGTAGAAAAATCAATGGCGGTTGGGATGTGTCCATTACTGAAAGATCTTGCTCCATTTACATCAATGACTGCAACATTTCCTTGCTTTATTGCTGACTGTAATTCTTTGACACTGATATCAGGGTATTCTGCGCCGAAAAGATAAAAAGGTAAGCAGAGGTAAAGTAAGATTGAGTAAGATAATTTCATTCTTTTATGATTTAGTGGTTATTAATAAGGCAAGATGTATTTTGATAAATAAAATATTAATATGATAAAAAATACAAAAATAGCCCTATGATCGTCAAATAAAGAAAAAACAGAAATTAAGGTTTTTCTACCCTTAATCTTAAGAAACCTCTGGTTCCAGGTTGAATTTTTTCATTGCAAACATAAATAACTCTCTCCATTCCACCTCCCAACTCTTGAGACCCTTCAAGGGTCAAACCGCTCTCTGTCCAAGTTCTTAGGTTGTCACTCCTTTCCACAATATAACGAAATTCTTCTCCAGTTGTGATTAGTGAGTCAATATAACGAATGAAAGAGATCCTTTGTTTTCCATCGCTACTGCCAAGATACTGTATCGGAAGATGGTGAGGACTATCAGGTCCAAGCGAATCAAGTCCCAACGCTCTCTCAAAATCGTTTTCAAACCCATCACCGTCTGAATCAATGTAGCCCTCATGAAAAACCTTCATTGCGTAATTCCCATCAACGCCAGACGAGACCATTCTGCTAACGAATCGTTCACGCAAAACATCAAAACGAACATCCCTTTCCCTCACCTTTTTCCAATTCTGTCTCGTCGGTTTCACAACATTAAGAATCTTAAATTGAGTTTCCGCTTCCACATAATTCTCATTTGCAGGAACATCAAAGCTAAGGACCACGATTCCTTCTTGCTGAGGAATAATTTGATCACCTTGGTGAACATCAACAATTGTCGAATTTGAACTGGTAATAATAAATGGAGCCCCACTTGAAGCGTATACACCCTGGAGAATAAGCGGTCTATGACCTGTAATCACATCATCCAATTGTCCGTGATCTGCACTCTCAGGAAAGACAATAATCGGTCTTTGCTTTTGTGAGACTTCAAAAACTCTTGTTACCGGAGGAGCAGGATTGAAATATGCACTTCCTTGTTGTGCAGCGGTAATACTTACTTCTCCTGCAACCCCATCTAAAACGACTAAACCACTGGAATTTACGGATGCCGGACCGTAATCTACTTTAAAGGAAACGGGAAGGCCTGAAGAAGATTGCGCATCAACCATAAAAGGAGGGTCATCTCTTACCTTTATGGGAATTTCAGTAAAATCAATCGTTTGGTCATCCTTCGGAATAGGTTCTATAACCCGTAAATTTTGACTGACAGGGTTCGCCGGGTGATAACGAGTATCCCCCATTTGAATGGCAGAAATTGTAGATTCACCAACCGCATTTAAATAAACAACATTACCAACAATTGTAGCCACCTGCGGGTTACTCGATACAAAACTAACCGGTAATCCTGAAGTTGATAAAGCAATTAGTTCAAACGCTGGATCTCCCAAAGCTCGATCAGGTAGCTTATACATTGTTACATTATTTTCGGTGTATGCAATCAAACCTCCCCAAATGATTTCCTGGGAACCTCCAAAAGCAGGAGGCTCGGAGGAATACGGATGCAGGGATGGAAGCTGGTCTTTTAAATTCCATTTATGAGCAAGATAACCTTCGATCTTTTGCCTATTCACCGAATTTACCTGTTGATCAAAAACTAAGACTTCAGCAATTTCACCCGAAAAGTCCTGACCAACTTTATCCAAAGCAAGTGCACCTTGCCCGTATGATTCAGACCCTACAATTTGACCATCGACCCACAAGGTCTGAGAATTAGGAGCAACCCTGAATGTAGATATGCTCCAATCATTGGCAGGTTCCTTAGAAACGATTTGTACACTACCCGCAGCATGCTCTAAAGACAGAAAACCATCATCACTGGTTGTTCTCAAATCTCCACCAAGTACTTTAGATGCTCCGGAGTTTTGGTGGCGATGGACTAAGAAAACAAAAGAGGGATTAGGCACAGCATTTTGAATGTCAAAGATTTGGCTAAAATTAGCATCAAAACTCACAATCGGTTTTTCATTCAAACTGGCTGGAGTCCACCTTGGCATTTGGTTTGATGATGCTTGTATTGGATTGTTCGTGTTACCCGATTTATCGGCCCACATACTAATCTTTTCTCCGGAAATAAAATCTTCAGTCTGATCTGGGGACTGATCTCCATTCACATCAGTAGCGTCAAACCAAAGTCTAAGACCAGGAGTTGAATCTGCGAATAAATTACCCCAACGGATCGTAAATGATTCAGTCATTTCGGGAGCAGGTAAGTACTTACGATCCCCCTCTTGCCGGGCGGTAATTGTGACTACACCAGCTCCCTGGCTATAAACATAATCACCCACAACCGTGGCTAAAGATGGATCTGATGAGAAGAAAGAAACGGGTAAGCCCGAACTGGCATTTGCATCCAACCTGAAAGGGAAATCTCCCACTGAATGATCATTGATGGGTGAAAAGTCCAAAGACTGAGGAACACGAACCACTGTGAGATAATTGAATACCGGTAAAGCCTTTTCATATTCAGCACTGCCTTTTTGTTTAGCCATAACCCTTGTTTGGCCTGCTCCAATTAATTCAAGTCTATTGAAGTCTCCCCCCCCTGAGCCATACAGATTAGAAATATCTTCTTCAGATAAGCAGGCTCCATAAACCCTAAGGTCATCTATAACTGCCTCCATCGGGTAAGAGCCCCCACCTAGAACAAAACTGGTAAAACGGGAACTTAGTTCAGTACCGGTAAAATAATGTCCAGAAGTTTTCGAAATTAATGTTGCATTTGAAAATAGCGCCAATGAACCATTCACATCTTCATAAGTGAGGGTAAGGTTCACCCACTCTTCGTTAGTTAAAACACCCAATGGGCTTGAAATAAGTAGCTGATCAGTTTGTCCATCAAGAGATAAATAAACTTGAAGACTTGAATTTTGATCTCCCTTCTCAACCCTGAGAAGGTTCATACCACTGATTCCCTGCTTCGAAAGAATCAAAGTCTTGGTGGAATTAACATCTTCTGGTTTTAGCCAAAAGCTGACCGAAAAGTTTGAATCAAATTCAACCGAACCGAAATCTACCCGTCCAAGTTCTGCTCCCATTCTCAATGCGTTTTCGAACAGGCCCAACTCCCAGACATTACCAGTACCGGTAGTGGTCAAGTTAAGCAAAGTTCCATTGTAGTTACCAAGCTCATCTTTTGCTCCCGCATACATATTTTCATCGAATTTCCAGTATCCTCTTAATGCATCCTGTCTCGTTACCAATATCCGTGCCACCGATTCATCTTCAACGGAGTAGTTCAATGGTAGTTGGGTTAAGTTACCATCTTTGCTTTGCGAATAACCAGTTAACAGAAGAGATGGCAAGGTAGCAGGTATGTCAGACAAATTCTGATCAAAAATTAACTCTTGCTCCAACTTATCCGAAACAATTAAAGAACCGTTTTGGTATGTGTAAAAATACTTATCGGTTAATGTAGCTGTGGCATTTATATCGTAACTCCCTGAAGGAGTCGGATCAGACAAATTACCATCTGCAACATTGGTGAAAACCGAGACATTAAAGTCAGAAGCAATATCTCCCACTGCTAATCCAAGCAATTGGTATGTAAAACTTGGATTAGGTTGCTCCGGTCTTCTGAATTTATCGTCAGCACGAATGATTAACTCAGCCGGCATGATCTGGAAATTTAAGAGGAGTGATTGAGCGGGGAGCCAATTATCATCCCCATCCTGAAAAGCCCGCAAACGCACAAAACCGGGGTGTTTTATCGTAAGACGAGTACCATTCAAATCGACCGATTCATTACCATCAAGAACCTGAAGAGAAACAGGTAAACCAGAAGTTGCAGTTATATTGAGATCCAATGGCGGGTCGCCATAGGTTAAAAGATCAGCTTGATTATTGGCAATAATGGTCTGCCGGCCTTTTAAAACCAGAAGTGCGGGATCAGTAAAGGTTTCGACATCACTGCCTGAATGATTAGATGCAGTAACCGTAATTGCAAATTGACCCGTTTGATTCGCTTCTCCAAACAGTAATCCAGTTTTTGGATCGACTTCTATTCCATCGGGCAAACCGGTGACATTAAAGTCTGTTGGACCTTTCAAGCTCTCAATCTGATAGCTAAACTCTTCTCCAAAATAGGCAATTAATGGGGGATCCACGAAATTAAAAACCTGATTGCGTTGAGCGGAAGTAATAAACTGATCGAAGATTCGAAGGTCATCAATCATCCCTTCGAATGGACCTTTTGATGATAATTTCCTGCCCCCTATGGTTAAAGTGCGGTCACCCGTTAGATTGCCCGTGGCATTGATCGGAGAAACAATCTCTTCGTTATTCCTTAACAAAAACAACTTATTTCCATCCCAAGTAAAGATAAGATGAATCCACTGATCAACGGGAACTAAAAAGGGCTCAGTGGATTTCAATTGAGATCCTATCATTGCATAAGCGGTAAGAAAACCGTCGGACAAAAGTATTTGGAATTGGCCACTCGCGAGGATTTCAGCATTTGGATCATTTGTTTTCATCCAAAAACAAATACTGAATGGCCCCCTGAGATCATAATTACCAGAGTCATTCCTAAGCACAATCGTCTGGTTACCGTCAAAACGGATAGCAGTGCCGTCTTTTCCGGGCTCGGAATAATCAAACAAATCTGGATTACTGGTCAGGTTATCATCAAAACTGGCGTGATTTTCTTTACCTGAATCATCTCGAATTTGAGTACCGTTCAACTCGTTAAAGGTCCAATAAACAATAGGATTACTCGGAGGCAGAACTTCAGGAATATTATCAAAGGTTGGTGGGAAATCCTGATAGGGATGGACTCCAAAATCGCCATTACCTCCACCATAAAGAATAGAAACCTCATCTGTAGAGAGGGTGCGATCATAGACTCGAAAATCGTCTAATTTCGGAGCAAACGAAGCACCTCCGCCTACAAAATTCCCAACGGAACTAGTTTTTAACGTTACCGATTGGCCTACCGTACCAACCGATGCCCCATTAATAAAAAACTTTGTGCTCCCGACTGCAGAAGTTACGGCAAGATGATGCCATCCCTCACTCAAGGAAAGCAAATTAAATGAAGTTCTCCTTTCATTAATCGTATCGAAAATACCGAATTCCAAACGAGGGGCATTCGCAGACGAATGCATGATGTAAGAAGAACCAGCAGAATGGGTTAATGGATACCTAAATTCACCTATATCTTCGACTGGGCTGGCAAACCAAGAAGAGACACTCCAAGACATAGAATCGATCTCTAATTCATTTTGCAAAAGGTCGACTCGTGCATTGTGCTGAAAATCACCATCTTGGTAAAACTCAATGCCTGAACCGAATTTCCCTACAATGTTCAATTCAGCATCGATCACCTCAGCATGCCTCATTTCGGTTGAATAATCCTGAGCAATGGAACCATCAGTCTCATTAAAAGGATAATATAGTTTTAAGCCACGGGCGATTTTAAATCCAGTCTGAGCAAGATCTTCGACAATGCCCCATTTATGAGCAAGATACCCTTCGACCATTTCCTGCTCTGCTTTTGGTAGTGCACGGTCAAATACCATAATTTCTGCAATTTCTCCGATTAACATTCCATATCCAGTTCTCGGATCAAACCCCAAGCTGACTTGCTGCAAGGTATTACTTTCGCTTTTGAATAAACCGAACGCGTTTCCTGACTTTGCATCCAAGCTCCAACCTGTAACTCCATCAGTAGCCCCAATGCCGACTCCACTACCTTTTGAAACCATAAAAACATGAACATTTCCATAGTTCACGCTTAAAGAGCCAACATTATATGCGTCACCAGACTCGAACCTAATGGCAGGAAGTCCTCCAAATACATTTCTGGCAAAATTGGGCGTTTTCTGGGCGACGGACTGTTGTGCGTTCTTTTCGCTTAGAGACTTATCAATCCAGAGGGGCAGGGGCACACCATCTGAATAAGAATCTGAATAACCATCCCCATCCACATCTTGGGCATCCAACCACAGAACCATTCCATCCAAAGTATATTTGGTGAAAGTTGTGTCCATGGCCAGAAATGTCTCAATATTGGGAGCCCATTTCTCTCCTCCTAAGTTTACCGCATATCCACGATAAAAGTATTGAGTGTCCTGTTCTAGGCTATCGACCTCAGCTAGAAAACTACCAAGCCCGACTGGACCACTACCGTTCACTTCATAAACATAATCCCATTTTGTGTCGTCATTGGGATCAATCAAAGTTGAGTTGTCCTCTATTTCATCATCTCCCCAAAAGATTTTCACAACAGGCTTGTCACCACCAATGGTAACCTTTTGTGCTTGAGCCGTGTTACCACCAAACGGGTTGATAGAATAATAAGGGTGAGTCGAAGGCAGAATATCGGTATTAATTTGCCACTTATGAGCCAAATATCCCTCTAATTGAGATAATTCCAGTTCATTTAATTCTCGGTCATAAATCATAACCTCCGCGACCTCTGCCGCAGACAACTCACTATTTGTCGCGTAACCACCGAGTTGAAGCACACCAGGTGCAAAATTTGAGTTATGGGAACCCCGCGAACCCGAAACCAAAATCTCACCATCTCTTCTGAACATGGCTTGTGGATCGCCGCCCTTGGCTTCAATCACTCCTACATGTAAATGCCAATCTGTATCAAAAGGCCCAGCAGTTGATATCCAACCCTCTGCATGCCATCGACCGGTAAGTGTACCATGGAAACCAAAGAGGAAATTGCGGGTACGTGATGAGATTACCCGGTTACTTTTTGCCCCCGTGTACCTGGCTAAAGTTAGCATGGTATACCCTGTATTGGTTAGGTGATCAAAGTTATGAGTCGTCCATAGCAAATCGTTGCCATCAAAATTAACAACTGGCTTTCCTTTTAGACCACTGAGAAGAACGCGCGGATCTCCAGAAACATTATCAAAGTTTTTACCGCTCCCTGATAAGTCTTCCCAAACATCAATCTCTTCGCCATTTGCAAAATTATCGACCAATTCAAATCCAGAGAACCAAGCCTGCAAAGTAGAGAAAGTATCTTTGTTAAAGTTCGTGTCACTTGACAGATCAACGGTTTCAACCTCCCCTCCAATAGACTGGACCTCGACCCTCATCGTCGCCTGAGAAGGAGTTACATCAAGTGGTGACTGCGTAATTACTACAGGTTTCTCGATCGCATAAAAATCCAGGAATCCGTCATTAACGAAATCACCGTTATAAATGTTTGCTACTTCGTTTGCATCGAGTCCACGACCATAAATTCTAAGTTCATCAAGTGTACCCATAAACTTCCCGTAGCCTGAAAAACTGGATGTACCGGTTGCAGAACCAAGAGATGGTTCCTCAATGTGCATCGAAATTAATCCAGTAGAATGAACGACTGGTTCGTTTTGCAATAATCCATTTAAATATAATTTAAAACTTTTGGGAGAATCACCAAAAGTAACTGTTAGGTGATGCCAATTATTATCCCGAATCGATTGTTCGGATAAGACTGTACTAAAAGTATTACTTTCAGCCACTCTTGCCATAACCATGCCATCTTCATCAAGGGCAATAGTGAGTCCTGAAACTTCGGTGCCTTCGTCATAGATTACCTGAGTCTTACTTGCAGCAAGGCTTACTCCACTTAAATCATCATTAAAAATGCCCTGAATCTCAGAATCGCTTAAGCTGGATGAATAAAAACGAAGATCATCAATTTTGCCATTAAAGAAATCTCTCCAAATGACATCTTCTCCGCCCACAGTCCAACCGATCGATGAAGCAATATCCAATTGTTGATTAGGTGATATGGAAACTTCATCTTTCTTCTGTCCGTCCATAAACAAGGACAGTTTTGATGAATTAAAATCTGCACGTATAGCCAGGTGAACCCAATTACCTGAAGTGAGACTTTGTTTTGTACTTACACTTACGGATCCAAGTCGATCCGCATGCGTGTAAACAAGCTCATTATTTCCATCGAAAACCAAATTCAAAGGACCGCGTTTCATTACAGTTTTCTGATTATCGGTAAGAAATAGGGTGGGGTACGCAGAGGGTTTAATTTTTGTCAGACTTGTTGGTCCACCTCCAGGGGTGGAAAAATAAGCTTCCTGAGTGGAGCCCCCACCTCCTTGACCGTGAGCAATGGCAATACGATAGTAACCAGACACTAGATTGACGGTCGCTGATTTGGTTCCACAACAGTTAGGCTGGTAGGCCAGTTGCTCATTTCCTAAGTCACCATCAGATTCGAACACCCCGTCCTGATCCAAGTCCAACCAAATAGTTCCACGATCATCATTCCCGCGGATTTCCCAACGATAAGCACCTGAAGAAGGTGCAAAGAAGGTTCCGTTAAATAAACTTAAGTAAGTTCTGCTACGATTAATGCCAATGCCAGCATTACGATAATCAGTGTTGTTATTAAAATCCAACCCTCTTCCCCCGGGTCCATCCGTCAAATAATTGGAACCGCTTGGAGTAAGTGCGAGCATCGTCTCAATGTTCGTGTAGTAGTTATTATCAATCCCGCGCAAAAACCCATGAGCGTTCAGTCGCCCTTCAGTGTAAGGAGCAGAGTGGGTAACATTGGGCATTACCCACATAGATATTGTATGGGA
>NZEN01000043.1 GCA_002689665.1 Opitutia bacterium
GTGAGCGGTGTGACATCCCGGGTGGTACCATCGGAGTAGTGGGCAAGAACCGTCATTTGCTGGGTAGCACCTTCCCCCTCGAGGAGAGCGGAGGGTGGAAAAAGTTCGATATTGGTTGGCTTGGCAATGTCCTTTGGATCTTCATTTGCCCCGTCTTTCAGCCAATCGACCAAAGTCTTCCAATGCCTGCTTTCCTTACCAAAAAGCTTTCCTCCCGAGTGAGGAACTGTGCCTATCGCTTTTTCAACCAGCATACTTTCCTCAGGAATAGCTAAGTTAATGCGGCGGGTTCCCTGTTCACGGGTAATGCGGTAATGATCACCCTCGGGATCATATCCAAAAAGAGAAAGCATAAAGCGGTCCTGTCCACGGGCTGATCCATGACAGGAGCCAGTGTTACAACCCGCCTTCATAAATACAGGCATGACATCCAGCTTGAAACTTACCGGGCGAGGAACGGTTGGCTCTGTGACAACCACGGGAACCTCAATTCTTTTATCTTCAAATTCAGCCAGCAATTTCGTTTCTCCCTGTTGTTTGGGGTATAGAATCTTATCACGGAAGTCGGCGATTGCGGAATTTTCAAGCCACATCGAAGATTCAAATGTGACATCCCGGGTGACATCGTCCGAATAGGTAGCCACCAATACGACGGAATTGAAATCTTCCTGGGTTTTAAGAGTAATCGATTTGGGGTAGGCTGCAATCGATACCAGCTGTTTATTCTTAGATTTATTGCGAAGCACAAGTTCGCGTTCGGAGATCTCCTTCAGTTGCACTCCCTTTGGCCAAGTTGCCCCGGTTCCCACCCAGCGGTCTAAAATATCTTTGTCTTGGGCGCTGAGTGGTCCGTTCTTGGGAGGCATAATTTCTTCGTCATCAGCGGGGAGGTGAATTCGTTCCAGCAGAATGCTCTCTTCTTTGTTTCCGGGAATTAAAGCTGGGCCAGAGTCCCCTCCTTTTTTCATATACGCTAAGGTGTCTAAGCGTAGTCCTCCTTTTTGGGAGTCAGCCCCATGACAACTTATGCAGGTGCTTTCCAGTATACCCCGGACTTCATGGTGGAAATCAGGAGCAATGACCACTGGTTTTGCCGGAACAGGTGCAGGATCGGGAACGGGTATGGCAGGGGTTGCGGGTGCTTTCGGTTTCGTCGGTGGATTAACAGGCCTCTCTTGGTTGCCCGATAAAATTAAAGATGAGAAGAGTAACAGATAAACAATTTTCATAAGAACTTTAATTTGTGCCTGATTGAGCAGCTAAACGAAGTTGTTCTAATCTACTAAGTGGTTTTTCTTTTTTAACTACAGGTTGTGGCGTAGATGGCTTGGGCTTGGCAGTGACTGCCTTAGGCTTGGGTGGAGGATTATCCAAACGGATTTGGCCACCCTGTCCCACGGTGTGAGTAACCAGACTCCCGGAGAAGGGCACCCGCACAAAGCAGAAAAGATTTTTGGTGAGACCGGCACGTGCTTTGTCTTCAGTGTTAATTGGAAAACGAATTTGAGAGGTATTTGCATCAAACTCCACCTGTTCGGTGAGGGAGAAAGGGGGCAGTCCTTTTAATTCTGCTTTGGCCAATCCATCGAAGGGTCGGGTGATATCCAAATCGCAAACCATTTCACCCTGCTGACCACGCTCCACAGCCGCCATATTGATCTTCATTGTGAGATAAGGTTCTTCGACTTTCAGTTTGATAAATTCTGAGGCTGCAAGCATGTTTCCTCCGCCATTGGCTGCAGATTCTCCCTGAACTCCAATTTCCCACTCGCCGATTGGAGTGCCCCCATTGGCAGTCAGAGGGTAGTACCCTATTGTATCTTTACCAGCAATTTTGATATTACTGCGTGCTCCAATGCCCGGAGGCTTGGAGAGGATTTTTACCACCACATCCTTGGTGAAATTAGCGTCCCGAATTATTTCCACTTTCAAATTGATAGAACCGCCACGGACAATGGGTGTTGAAGGCGTGTGAAGTTTAACCCGAAAAGGAACGGGTTCGACGACGGCAACCGGAAGCACATCATAAGTTCCCTCATAGTATGTACGGTTGTTAGGAGGACCATAAACCAAATCTACCCGATGCCGGTATTTTCCGGTAGTGGTTTTATTACTGTCCGGTTTACGATGGGTGATGTCAAATTCTGTTAGGGTTTTGCCTAGTGGAGCATCGGCTTTAGCGGAAAACAGAATGGGTACGGAATTAAAATTGGATGGTGCCTTCGGTGCGATCATGGTCACTCCTGCAGGGAGACTTTTAGCAATAAAGGCAAGATCGCCCGTGAAATTACGCCGGGTAATAGTGAAGGTGGTGGCTGCAAAGTTTCCGCGGGGTACTGGAATCATCTGCCGGGTTTGTGAGTCACGATTACTGAACATGGGGATGGATGCGGTAATTTCAGCTTCCAGTTTTTCAGTTTCAATCCGATAAGCGTGAAGGGGACTTCCTCTGCCGAGGTGATCGGTGATCCGCAAAATGTATTCCCCATCCTTTGGGAATGTTTGGGTGATCAAACTATCGGGTCCATTACTACCATCATCATTTCCGCGAATTGATTTTCCGTCTCCGTAGTAGAGGTTCAACACGGGATCCAGCGGAGATGCGACCGATCGGGCATGAGCTTTGATGTAATAGCGGTCACCCTTTTTCGCCTGAAAGCGGAAACAATCGATATCTCCGTCTTCTCGTATGACTCCATCAAATGCGAGTGGGATGGAAGACTCCGTCTTGGTGGCAACCGACAATGAGTTATTTGGTTCGACTTCCTGAACGGAGGGAAATTTGGAAATACGAATATTATTTGGGCTGGGAGTTCTAAGACCGTTTTCCTCGAGATGGTAGGCTAGGGTACCCCTGCCATCGTTAGGCAAAGTGATTGTTTTCTTAACTGGACCTTTGGGGTCGCCCAGGAAGGAGAATTCGATGGCTTTCCCCGCTTCTCCACCAGCTGGATTAACAACGAGAGGGCGGGGGAATGAGCCGATATGTGCTCGGTAGCGATAGGAATTGCCGCCACGGTAAGATGACTCGCGCACTTCAATGTAATACTTACCGGTCTTGGGTGCGATTACACTGGTGGTTGAGTCTTGGAGTAAAAGTTCAGAATCATCGGAGGTTGCGATTTCAAAACGATTTTCATCCAGAATTGCGACATACGGATCGAAAAGAGGGCCGGATAGCCGAATAGCTTCGATCTCTGCACTGATCCTTTGCCCTTCGGTGGCATTGATCTCATAATAATCAACATCCTCATTTTGAGCGAGGCCATTGACGGTTACATTCATGGCAATAGGCTGAGCTTCATCAAAGGAAGAATTGGGTTCCTTTTCGTCCACATTAGGGAATGGGCCTACCCAAAAGGTGTAGAGCCTGCTTATACCTTGCTTTGTCCGAAGACGCAGCTCGTGCTGTCCGAGTTTTGCCTCTTTGGCTATGATAAAGGAGGCGGTAAGCTTTTTTCCTTTTTCCACCACAATATCATCTGCGGAGATCCCATCCGTGTAGAAGAATATTTCCTCAGAACCGGTGAGGCGTTGTCCTGTAATGATAATTTCCTGCGTGCTTCCGGCTTGTCCACCACGAGGAAGAAGAGAGCTGATTACTGGTTCGGACGCTTCTGCAAGAGAAACGATGAGAAAAAGAGAAAGAAGCTTGTTAACCATATTCTGTAAGGGATTACATAGAAGCCTTCTCAAAAGTTAGTTGCTCTTGAGAAGGCTCAATTGAAAAAACTGGGATTATACGCAGAGTTCTTTGATGACTTTACCGCCGTCCACAATTTCCATTGGACGATCACCTGGAGCCATCAGTTCTTTATCAGCTACGATTCCAATACGGTCGTAAACCGTAGTGGCTAAATCTTCTACCGAAAGTGGATTGTCTTCAGGAGCGGTTGCAAATGCATCTGAAGCACCATAAACCTGCCCGCGGGTAATTCCACCCCCAGCCAGCGCTACACTGAAAACACGCGGGTAATGATCGCGTCCGCTATCTTTGTTTATTTTGGGTGTACGACCAAATTCTGAGGATAGCATGACCAAAGTACTGTCGAGCAAGCCTCTTTCATCCAAATCACTGATCAGGGCTGCATATGCTTTGTCGAGTTCGGGGCCTTGTTTATTGAACCCAGCCTCGATGTTTTGGTGCATATCCCAGCCACCATAGGTTAAAGAAACAAATCGAACTCCTGATTCAACCAAACGACGGGCAAGGAGCATACGCTGCCCTGCCTGATTTTTGCCGTAACGGTCTTTTACCTTGTCCGTTTCTTTGGTCATATCAAAAGCTTCGCGGGCCTCTTTCGAGCTGATCAAAGAGTAAGCATCATTGTAAAACTTGTCCATGGCACCGAGTGCATCGGACTTTTCAACCTGACGGAAATGATCATCGACTGTGTCAAGAAGACTCCGTCTTTTAGAGAAACGATCGTTGGAGATTTCCTTGGGTAGTGAGAGATCCCTAACCTTGAAATTGCCCTGGGCCGGATCAGAGCCCAACCCGAATGGACCGTACGAAGAACTTAAGTAACCACTTCCGGCAAACTCATTTGGCACATTGGGAACGCAAACATAAGGAGGGAGGTTCTTGCGGGAACCGTATTCGTGAGAAACAACCGAACCAAAACTTGGGAATTTAATTGCCGGACTTGGTTTGTACCCGGTGAACATATTGTGCGTTCCACGCTCATGGGCAGCCTCACCATGAGTCATCGATCGGCATACAGTGATTTTGTCTGCTATTTTTGCTGTTTCTTTAAAATTCTCACTGAAATGGACGCCTGGTATTTTCGTCTTGATGCTTTTAAAAGGACCGCGGTATTCGAGCGGGGCGTAAGGCTTGGGGTCGAAAGACTCTTGGTGGGCCATACCACCGGGCAAATAAATATGGATGACGCTCTTGGCGGGTCCTTCTACCGTGTCATAGTATTTTTGTGCACCATGAGCTTTTATCCTCATAAAGTCAGCTAGAGTTAATCCGAGACCTCCCACTAATCCGACATGCATAAATTCACGACGGGAAAAGTGTTTTGGTAATTCGTGACAAGCGTTTGTTTTCATAGGCAATTTAGTAAAAATATCATGTTATGTATATTATATGTTCAAACAAGTAATAATTATCCCAAAAAAATAAAAAAAAAGAGAGGTGCATTGCAATAAATATGAATAAATAATAATTTAAATAAATAAAAATATTGCACTGCAATATATAATCTGTTCTAAAAAAATTTAAATGGCTAAGGGAAAAACCATTACCATCCGAGTTCCGGAAGATACGGTCGAACAAATCAAAGGGGTTTGTTCTGATCTGGGTGAGAGTTACAACTTTAACCAATTTGTTAATCAGAGTTTGGGTGCAATTCTGGAGGTTATTCGTCACGAAGGGGAAGAAATACCGGTTCCTCGATTTGCGATGATGGCACGACTGATGCGTGATTATGAATTAACTCACTTTTCTGAAAACGGGAAAGGGAAAGGAAGTTAGNTAATGACGGATGGGGTGAAAANTTTAGANGGAAANATGGGGCGTGTNTGGATNAGAATGTGGTTTCCTCTTTTAGTATTCTCGATCTTTATGATTCTTTTGGTTGGNAAGGATGAACTCTACAGTCGTTTTCTNGCCAATTTTTCNGGNGTNGGGAAAGTAATCTTTGANTACGGGTCTCAAATAGGTGTCTGGTTGTCCGGTGCTTTTTTAGCCCAAAGATTTTTTACCGTATTCATCTGGGATGGAGTGATCGCTGGCATTTCCGGTCGTCCGGTACCCCGCTTGCCCAAAGATTTTACGGGCATGCTCTTTTTTGGAATCGCGTTAATGGGAGTGGTGGCCACCGTTTTTGATAAATCAATTACTGGAATTTGGGCGACTTCCGGGGTTTTCGGGATCGTTCTTGGCATTGCTTTACGAAATGTGATCCTTGATGTGTTTATCGGACTTTCCATGCACATTGAACAATCTTTCAGGATTGGAGATTGGGTGATGGTTCATCAAAATCGTAGGGAAACTCATATTGTAGGCCAGGTAATCGAAATTAATTGGAGAACCACCCGGCTTAAAACTACGGAAAAAAATATGATCGTGGTTCCCAATAGTAAAATGGGCGAAGCTGTCCTTACGAATTACATGCAGCCAAAGCCCTATTTCCGGATCGATCTCGAGTTTGTACTCGACTATTCAGTTCCACCTAACCGGGCTATTCGACTGTTGGAGGGTGCTGTCAAATCCCTGACCGATACAAAACGAATTCTTGGCCACCCGGAGCCAGAGGTTCGGCTGGATCAAGCTCTGAGTTATGGTCAGAAATATGAGGTCCGGTTCTTTATCCTGCCCACGGGCGTGTCCCCCAAAGAATCAAGGCATCTCGTGAATCGTAGAGTAATTGAACACTTATCTCGTGCGGGAGTATCTCCAGCTAAGGAAAAGGAGATTGTTTATTTCGAAAAGAACAGGATGGTTGAAAGTACCGGAGCGGGGGAAGAGGGAAGCATGAAGGAAATTTTAGGTTCAAATCCTCTTTTTGGGAAGTTGCCAGAGAGTGAGATCAACCACCTGGCAGGGTATTTTCGTGTTAAGGAATGTAAGGCCGGTGAAAATTTATTTCGACAGGGTAATAAAGGAACCTCCATGTTTGTTCTGATGGAAGGGTTGCTAAGTTCCGAAGTGGAATATGACGATGTATTACTTTCCACTGTGAATGAATCGATCCAACCTAGCGAACATTTTGGAGAAGAGTGTGTGTTGGGACCCAATGTCAGAAGCTCGACCGTTCAGGCTGTCACGGACTGCTTAGTTTTAGAAATTTCATCGAAAACAGTTATGGAAGTAGCACGAAGAAACGGAGCCTTTTTGACGATGCTCAATGAGGAAACCAGTCTTTCAAAAATTAAAACCCTGGAGGGTAAACACAACGCTCCCAAGCCTTCCGATAAATCACTTGTAAAAAGCACATCAAAAAAGCCTCTATCTTCCTCAATACAGACCTTTTTTACGGACCTGTTTCCATCACCTCCACCGAGTAAAAAATAAAATTATGAAACTATGTAAGTTCACTGTACCTGTTTATCTCATCATTTTTTGTTTTATTTTCCTGGGTTTTACGGATGGTTTGGAGGCACAAGAGGAAGAAGAAATAGAAATCGCCTCTGAAAGGTTGCGGTTGAGTTATGTAGACCCCGTTCGATGTATTGAACTTCTAAAATTATACGGAGTAAGTGTGGGAAGTCCCAGTCTGGAAGTTGACCGAACGAAACTCCCTGTGGTGGTGCCAATGCCGGAGACAAAATTTCACGAGACCATCCCGGATCATACCAAGGCCTTTCCTAAAACGGAAACCGATCCGATCAACGAAATCTTGTTGTTTTATAATGAGCAAAAACCAGAAGATACCGGACGGGTTCGCCGAATCATTCGGGAGCAAATTGATTTGCCCGCCCGTAAAATTATGATTGAGGCGATGGTTCTGGAAATTTCCTCGCAGGCCCTCGATGAGTTGGGAGTGCAGTGGGGGTTTAATTCAGATAAGGCAAGTGGTGGGAATTTTGTGAATAAGAAATTAGATGGTGCCAACAATAGTTTGGTTCTTGGCCAAATTGCCTATCCGGCAGGATCCCCCGCCCAGCTCGATGCAACCGTCACCAATGTATTTCGTGAATTTGATATTCGCCTGCAAGCCTTGGTGGAAAAGGGGTCCGCCCAAATCCTGTCCCGCCCAAGTGTGCTAACACTCGATAACCGTATGGCATATATTAATGTCTCCGAAAAGATTCCGGTCGCCAATACCAAATTTGTGAAGGATTATGTCAGTTCGGTTGATTTTCGTGAAATCATGGCGGGGATAGAATTAGCTGTGCGTCCAAGGGTAAATGATGACGGTACTGAAGTCTCGCTTCAAATAAATGCATCGGTCTCTTCTCCGGTTCCCGGCAAGGATGTTATTGTAACGGGGAACAATGACCAGCAACTTGCCCAAGCGCCGACTCTTTCGGTGAGAGAGGTGAAAACCTATGCGAGAATTGCCAATGATACCCCTTTTATTGTGGGCGGCCTTATCGCCAAAGACTCTGAGATTTCGACGAAGCAGGTACCAGTGCTTGGAGATATTCCAATCTTAGGAAATCTGTTTAAATCTAAGAGCGAAACAGGGCTTAAGCGCGAAGTAATTATTGTGATAACCCCATCGGTTTTGCCTGAAGACGCTCCGGTGCACGCGGGAATGCCCAAGGATGAGGATGCTTTTGATCAGTTTGGATACCGTTTATTTCGTGATGCTTATCGAATCCGATCGGAGGATACTTTTGACTTACGATATCTTACGGAAAATCAAAGCCTGCAAAAATTGCAGAAGGTCGCTGACCGAATTGTACAGGATCATCGAAGGTACAATCAGATTTACCCGTAC
>NZEN01000044.1 GCA_002689665.1 Opitutia bacterium
CAAGTCATATTTGATGAGAAAGATTGTCCAAAAGTTGAGGTCGTTTCTGTTGACCAACAACCGAGACAAATTGTTATTCATCTTGAGGACGGGCGTCTGCTAAAGATCAACTGCGAGTACCCTGAAGCTTAAGCTTTGCGGCTTGGCTCACTGATGGCATGATAAATGCTTTGAGGGATGCGTGAATTTATCTTTATACGAAAACGCATCTGCATTAAGAGGTCTTGAGCAATATCAAAATGTCATAGCTAACAACATTGCAGCAAGCCATGTTTCCGGATTCAAAAAGGTTGCAGTGAGCTTTGAAGCAGTTGAGGGCGGCGAGATTGCTAGAAGTACGCATGACAGGCTCAGGAACGAAATGCCTGGTTCCTTTCCGGTGATGAAAAACCAAGTTGATTTTAATGAGGGCGAATTAAAAGAGACCCACAACCCTTTGGATATGGCCCTTCGTGGTGATGGCTTTTTTGCACTGATGAATACTAATGGCGATCCTGTTTACACACGAGATGGTCAGCATTATATTAATGCAGACGGAGTCATGGTAAACAGTATGGGGCATGAATTCTCGGATGCCGGAGGCAATAACATACAAACTATACCCGGTGGTGGTGACTTACTTATTGATAAGAGCGGGCAAATTTTCCAGGGCGAACAGAATATTGGTCAAGTTGGTGTCTTCGTTTTTAATGACCCGTTAATGGATCTTCAAAAGGTCGGAGGTGGCTTTGTGGCTAAGGAAGAAGGGATCGAACCAGAACTAGCGGATCCCGAACAGTTTACTCTTATGCAAGGATACCTCGAGGATAGCAATGTTTCTGCCATTGAAGAAATGATTGGGTTGATTGAGGTGTCTAGAGCTCATGAAGCTAATCAAAAAATGATTTCTACTTTTGATGAAAATATCGGGAAAGCAATTGGGACATTAGGTCAAACTGCGTAACAAAAACTATATAATTTATGAACTTATCTCTTTATTCAGGTGCCACAGGGATGCAGGCACAGCAACTTAACCTAAATGTTATTTCGAACAACATAGCCAATGTTAATACTACTGGTTTCAAGAAGAACAAAATAGAGTTCCAAGATTTACTCTACCAAAACCCACGTCAGGCTGGTGGACAAACTGGGGCAGGGAATGTTATTCCAACCGGAGTAGAGATGGGAAATGGTACAAAAGTTGTTTCAACCGCTAAGATTTTTACTCAGGGGCAGCTTACTCAAACCAGCGAGAAAATGGACGTTGCCATCGACGGTTCAGGTTTCTTTCAAGTTGAGCGTCCGGATGGAACGGAAGCTTACACCCGCGACGGTGCTTTTAAGATCGGGCCAGACGGGCAAATTACCACTGCGGATGCTTTACCTTTAGCTGCAGGTTTACAAATTGATCCTGAAGTTACAAATGTTTTTGTTTCTCCTACAGGAGAGGTTTCAGTTGAAACTGCAGACGGCACCCAAATAATCGGACAACTAGAGTTAGTCCGCTTTCCGAATCCTGCCGGTCTTAAAGCCCAAGGTGGAAACCTTTACACCGAAACTGAAGCAAGTGGACCACCTGAAATAGGCGCACCTGGAGAAAATGGCTTCGGTGTTTTACAGCAAGGATATTTAGAAATGTCTAATGTAAATGTAGTCGAGGAAATGGTTAACATGATCATAGCTCAGAGAGCTTATGAGATTAATTCTAAATCTATTCAAACTTCGGACGATATGCTTTCTCGAGTTAATCAACTTAAGAGATAAAATGCTCAATCGTTTTCATTTATTATTACTCTCATTACTGCCGATTTACTTGTTGGCAGATGTATCTCGTTTTTTGGATCCAATATCCATCAAACCTGCATCTTCTCATCATAAATACATTATCAGCAGTAAAACATCCGCCTTGATTTCACCTCAGTCCTCAAGGCAGAGGATCTACTCCGGTTTTTCTCCTGATCAATCGAATTCTAAGGAAGTTTTTCTGACACGTGAAGTGCTTGAATCGAAACTCGGTGAATTACTAGGATATCGCTACCAAGCTTCAGGCAAAGTAGTGGCTTATGTTACAAGGCAGTGGAAACCTGTTCGTCTGAGCAGTAATTTTATACTGAAAATCAGGGATTGCATGCCTGATAATTTATCTCCTAGCACCTTCGTACGTTTTGCAATTTGGGATAATGGATCCAGCATTGGTGAGTTCGCAGAGCCTATCAGAATGTCTCACTTCTTGAATTGTTACTACACTAAGAATTTATCATCAAGAGGATCTAAGTTATTATCACAAAACCTAACCGAACGCCCCGTTGATGTCCTTAAGCAGCATGCAGGTGCTGTTCCTGCCGGAAGTGATCTTAAGGGTTATCAATTAGGTGTGAATCTAAGGGAGAACACCATTCTTAAATGGAATCATCTCACAAAAGTAGCACTAGTTAAAAAAGGGGAGATTGTCGATGTATTTGCCTCTGGTAACGGCATCTACATTTCAATGAAAGGGATGGCTTTAGAAAATGGAGTGGAAGGCGGGATTGTGAAAGTCAGGAACTTATCTTCAGAAAAAGAATTTCAAGCCAAAGTACTCAACGAAAAGAGCGTCAAAGTGCAATTATAAATTATGATTAAATATTTTACAGCTTTGTTTGCCATCATCATGGTGACTGTTTCACTTAGTGCTGCTTCCCTTTGGACAAAAAGTTCCAATTCCCAAAGGGGACTTTATGCAGGAAAGCGTGCTTATTCAGTTGGAGATCTTATTACCATTGATGTTGCCGAGAGTTCCTCTCTTGCTGCCTCCCAAAATTCTGTTAGAAATCGCCAGTCCCAAATAGAAAACGCGGTTCAGCAGTTTCTTTTCGCTAATAGTGGAATGGGAAAACACAAAGGTGATCTCCCTGCAACTGAAATTGAAACTAAAAGTAGCAATCAAGGAGGGGGATCTATTGCTAATACATCTGACTTGAAGGGCAGGGTAAGTGTTGTTGTTATTGATGTTTTACCGAACCGCGTCCTCGTAATTGAAGGTGCTCGAATGGTTACCTTCTCCGGTGAAAGTTATTATGCAGTCTTAAAAGGTATGGTGAGGGAGGAAGATATTGGGTTTGGTTTTAAAGATGGATTGAGATACCGCAATATTATCTCTTCGCAATATATCGCTGACGCTCAAATAGAATTCGTATCTAAAGGAAGCTTAAATGATGCTCAGAAAGAATCTTGGTATCAAAGATTAGCCTCTATCCTTAACCCTTTCTAAAGATAGTTTCATGATATTATATTTTAAATATTTATCGTTTTTTGCTTCGGCATTTTTTTGNGTTTTGCACGGTGCAAGAATNGAAGANCTCACTGATGTAAAAGGCAGTCGTAGTAATCAACTTTTCGGCTANGGGATTGTTACTGGTTTGGCGGGTCAGGGTGATTCCAGGATAGAATATACAGAANTGGGGATCTTAAATGCACTGGAAANACTTGGGATTCGTGCCGACAAAGCGGATAAGTCTCGAAACATTGCAGCGGTTATGGTGACTGCAGATATTGGACCTTTTGCTAAAAACGGTTCCAAAATAGATGTTACGGTTTCATCAATAGGTAATGCTGATTCATTGCAGGGCGGAATTTTGCTGCAAACTACATTGGAAGGTGCCGATGGAAATGTCTACGCCGTAGCTCAAGGACCTGTTTCAGTCGGCGGACTTTCTGCAGGAAATGCAGGAGGTGCGAATGTGCAGGTGAATCATCCTACAGTCGGGATTGTTTCAAATGGGGCATTTGTTGAAAAGGAAATAGACAGTCAAATCATCAATAATGGTTCCATTGATCTTATTTTGAGATCACCCGATTCAATGACTGCGGTAAAGGTTGCCGATGCTATCAATAAATACTACCCTGGAACATCAATTGCTAACGATGGAGGAGTGGTGAATGTTCGCCTGCCCCGTGAATTTCTTGGTCAAACCACTAATTTTCTAGCTGCAATAGGTTCTATCGATGTCCGACCAAATGTTCCCGCTCGAGTTATTATTAATGAGCGTACAGGAACCATTGTTGCCACAGAAAATGTCAGGATATCTCCAGTTGCTGTAAGTAACAGTAACATTACAATCTTTTTAAACCCAACCACTGGTGTTAGTCAGCCTCTTCCTTTTTCCCAGGGGGCTACAACCATCCTAGAAGGAGAAAATGCTGAACTTATTGAAGAGATTGGGCGGTTCGACACCATCGATCAATTGGACCCTGTTGGCACCTCCACAGTAAACGATCTTGCTTCCGCCCTCAATCGTCTAGGCTTAACCACACGAGAAATGACCTCAATCCTTCAATCAATTAAAAATGCCGGTGCTTTGCAGGCGGATTTAATTATTAACTAGATAGTCGATGGAATCTGCAAACATTGGTAATAAATATGTAGGCATGGATACAACCATGCTAATGGAGATGGCCCATTCCAAGCATGCTTCAGAGTTGGAAAAGAATGCAGCAGTTAGTCAGCAATTTGAGTCGGTTTTAGTTAAACAATTTCTAAAAGAAGCCCTTAAACCTATGTTCAAAGGTGTTTTTAACGAAGATGGTGGTGCTCACCGGATGTATAGGCACTTTTTTACCGATGCAATTTCTGAGAGTATTGCCACAGGGGGAGGTTTTGGTATGTCCAATATCCTTCAACAACAGCTGAACAGTCAAGTTAGCCAACCAATGGAGAATCAATCTGAAAAGGTTGATGACAATTTGCCTAATAAAGATGGTTAAAGTATCTCAGCACGTTGCACCTGATCTCTCTTTTAGTTGGGAGGATCTTCTCACTCTTTTGCGAGACGAACTTCAGGAGTACGGTGGATTGATCGGATTACTCAGTGCACAGCAACAAAGTATTTTAAATAGAAGACCTGACAGTCTGATGGAGTTAAATCAATCTGTTCAAACTCAAATGGAAGCGAGTCAGATTCTTCATAAGCGAAGGCAAGGCTATGTTACGACTTTAGCTGAAAGGTTTGGAGAAGAAAAAAATTCCACTCTCAGTGAAATTATTAATCATTTTCCTGATGTGACTCAACCTATGTTTCATAGCATCATCGAAGAGATTAATAGCTTGATTACTCAAGTGAGAAAAAAAATTGAGCAAAATCAACGTTTGCTTATGAGACTCAGTGAAGTGACAGATCAAATTCTGAGCGTTACAGACCCTAGCTCTCAAACCAAGACTTACACTCGTGATGGTAATTTAAAGCGCTTATCGAGTGGTCGTTCTAATTTAAGTGAATCTGCCTAATTAATCATGTCTTTATTAGGAGAAATCAGTAAAACAACAGAAGCTCTTCGTTATCATTCGAAAACGGCTGAAATTGCAGGGCAAAATTTGGCTCATGTAAATGATGAGACTTACGCTCGCCAACGGGTTCTTGCTCGGGAAGGAGTCATGTATGGTTCTCATGGTGGACTGCTTACATCAGGTCTTGAGACTGCAGGGTTGGAGCATGTGAGAAATGATTTCCTTGATCGCAGAGTTGTTGACGAAGTCGGAGAAACTGCCGCTCTTCAAGCTGAAAAGGAAGTCTTTGATCTATTGCAAGCCGCATTGGGTGAAACTTTGACCAGTCCTCAAATCAATGCAGGCCTGGACGATTCACATGATAGTATTTTAGCACCAGGGAGTCTGGCGAGGGCTTTAAATGATTTCTTTAACGCCTTCCAGGAGTTATCAGCATCCCCTGACGAAGCTACCATCAGGCAAGAACTTTACAATAAAATCCAGACTTTAGCCAAGAGGTTTAATGATGCAGGGCAAAGCTTAGAGGATATCGAATACGACCTTACGCAAACTGTTCGTAGAAGCGTTGAGGATGTGAATCGTTTACTCGCACAGTTGCATGAGGTAAACAAACAGGTTAGAAGATTTGAGCTTCAGGACAAAGGCAAGGCTGTAACATATCGGGATCGTCGACAGGCACTACTTGAGGATTTGTCCAAATTAATGGAAATAAATGTCGAAGAAGGGGAGGATGAAGCAACTGGAGAAGCAACCGGATTTCTAAATATTTATGTTACTTCTAAGGAAGGGCAGAAAATTCAACTCCTTGATTCCAAAGGTCCCAAGACCCTAACCAATCAATGGAATCAGGATTTTACAATTGCATCCAATAATCCTAATGGAGCAGATGCAAAGATTCATGCCAAAATAGATTCCAACGGCCAACTGGGTTTCCTAGAAGTCCAGAATAGCGGTACTTTATTTGATGACACCGATGGTCCCATCCTCGTCAGCCTCCTTCCGCCTAAACCTCTATCACCCGCTGGGCAGGTTGAAGCAGCAGATGCTGCAGCACCAGTGGATGCTCAAGCAGGTGCTGAAGTTCTTCCGGCTGGACAACCTGTAGACGATGGTGCTGGGTTAGCCGAATTATTGAATGAAGCTCCTCTACCAATTGAGATTCCTCAGCAAAATATTAAGCGTGAGAAAGGGGATGTGTTTTACTACCAAAAACCAGATGGTGAAATGGCCCTTTGGCAGGCCCTTGAGAATACAATTGCAGGGACTGACCCCAATGAGAGCAATCTTTTCATGGAGATTACTCAATTTCCTAATGGTCAAGTTATTGAAACCAAAAAGTCATTTTCGAACTTGGAGACCTTTGAAAAAGGAGACCAGATTTACTATGAGGGAAAGTTTTATCAGGCAACTGCTGACCTTTCTCCTGTATCGGATGAGACCGATTTAGAATCTACCAGTCGCAACTATCTGGAAAATGATATATTTAAATTTGGAGAGAACTACTACCAGGCCACTACCAACTTAGCCCGTGATGCGGAACTTAATTTTGAGGGAGTAGAGCTAGGCGATGTGGTTTCCCTAAAGATTTTAGGCGAAAACGCGACAGCTGGAAGTGTGATCTCTTTAGGCAATAAACTCCCTAATACTAATGACCCAGATATCAAGGAGTTGTTGATCGACCAATCGGTCAACAAGGGCGAGTATCTGCGGGTCGATAATGGTACTGGCATTAATGAAGTAAATTACGACTACTACATTGCTTTAGATAATGTTGATTTCATCGCTAACCCCGGGATTACACCTAATTCATCTGAGCAGTTTTTGAAAGTCAGTGCGTCTTCTGAAAATGTCAGACAAATTAATGACTTTTTAGCCTTAAATGAAACAACACAAGCAGAGGAGTTGAATTTTTCAGGTTCCGAAGGACAAGTGTTATTGGTTGATGGTAATCACTTTATCATAAAATCAGCACCGGCAACCCCCATTACTGATCCATTAGAGATTGCAAACTTCAATCCCCTTGATGAAAAGTGGAAGTCCAATTTTCAACTTTTTAAAGCACAATTAAATGGTGACAACCCAGAAGAAATTGTTCGATTGAACTCTCCTTCGGGTTATGATGTGGATACTGGAGTTTTGGTTGAACTTAACCTTGGAATCGCAGAAGCGGTGGTTAAGGGAGGAGAAATCAAAGGATTCAATCTTATCAATAAAGGTAATGGTTTCCCTAGCAATGATGCTTTACTTATCACCGGTGAAAACGAAGGCGAGGCTTTAGAAATTATTTCGAATTCAGGTAAAATAGCCGGCTACCAAAATGCTCGCGTGAATGGTATCGACCTGTACCGAACAGAGCTTAATGATTTGGTCTCATCGTTTGTTGATAAGGTTAACTCTCTGCATAACCCAACCGACGAGCCAGGTGGTTATTTATTTGGCTTTGATTCCTTTCTAACTCGGCCGGTTACTGGTAATAATAAAATAATGGAGGAAACTTATGGTCTTTATGGGGTAGAAGGGAACGGCACATTTAAGGTGTACGACGAAGAGGTTGATATGACCCTTCCTTTCGCTGAAAAAGATACTTTTGAAATTGTAAATTCAACCCCCATTTTTCCTGCTGAGTTACAAAATAATCCCGATGCATTTTTCGTTAGAGGAGATGACTACACTGAACAAATATTGACCAGTCCAGAAGGTGGTCAATTTTATGAATTTTATGGTAGTGCACGTCGAATGCAGCATATTACATTTGAGTCAGACCCTAATTTTGTTGGAGATGATGGTTTGCTTGATACTGGGGATGAAGGGCGTTCTCTGATGCTCGCCTATGAAGAAATTCCATTTCGAGTCGAACAAGGAACAAACGCGTTTTTGCTTGGTGACAATTTTACTTTTGACGCGGTTTTAGCCAACCCTTGGAACTTGGCAGCAAGTCTGAAAGTAGATGAAAATTTAAGTCCCGAATTATTAAAATCCTCGGAAGAAACTCCTGAGGGGGCGAATGATATAGCATATGAAATTGGTAGCCTTGCCGATGGAGAGTTTAATCTTAAAATTTCAACTCTAAATGCTGATATTGGGAATAAAATGTCTGATCTAAGCGACAATTTTGATCACCAACAATCTTTGGAGAATTTATTGCTGGATCAACGAAGAGGGGTGAGCTCGGTTTCCATCGATGAAGAAGTAGCAGACCTAATGCAATTCCAACGATCATTTCAGGCATCATCCCGGGTTTTAAATACTCTCGACAAAATGTTGGAATTGGTTGTTATGGGTTTGCTTAAATAATCTATGCGAATCCCTAATTTAAATGTCTCGAGTAATGTCACGAATACAATTCGTGAATTGGATCAACAGAGGTTTACATTAGACAGACAAATTTCAACGGGGCAAAAGATAACCTACCCTGAAGATGATGGGATTAGAACAGGCCGATTAATTCAGGCGGATGCCCTAAAGGCGAAATTGGCTCAGTACCAAAGAAACGCATCTTATGCCACTGAGTTTTTAAATGCGGGACACTTGAATCTCGATAACTTGCAAAAGCTCAACCAAAGAGCCCAAGAGATATCGAGGGTAGCTGGATCTCAAATTAATCGTTCAGCTGCAGAGACTTATGGTCACGAGATTGAGCAATTAGTTGAAGAGGCACTCAACCGGATAAATGCAAGTCATCGCGGACGGTCCCTTTTCGGAGGTACTGAATACAAGGCCAACTTCGGCAATACTGATGTATTAGTAGGGCAGGAGAGAAAAAAGACTATATCTCTCAAAAATACAATGGTTGGTAATGACGGATTAAGTGGAAGCCGAGAACTAAAGGCTGCAGAATCAGTTGTTTTTCAGGTCAATGGCAGAGAGTATGTTGTTCAAGCAACCACCGATGGCCTCAGTACAGATAAAATAACTGAAATTGCCAAAGATCTAATAAATGGGGACCAAGGATTACTCGCAGATTCCCCAACTTTACCCAATCCGGCAGATCCAAATGCAGGATATGAAGCTTCCGTGCGAGTTGCACCGCCNCCATTTGATTATCGTAATTCCTCAGCCCAACTTTATGCTAAANTATCCGCCTCTGGAGACTTAGAGGTATATGGCACTGTTGATGAGGATTACAATGCTTCTGCTACCTTTGTAACTACATGGGACCCATCTCTTTACTTCCCTGAACAAGTAGATGAGAAGTTAGATGAAAAAACGAGCGAATTATTTCCTGGATCCAGGTATGTTGACCTAACTGACCAAGACAAAGATTTAGTGCGCAGTCATGTCTTTTCAGATTCCATGCCTGTTTACAGTCTGACCGGTCCTCAAATTGATCAGCTTACAGGTCAGGCGGGGAGTGCTGCTGGAGATTTTGTGATCATTGATCGGGGGGCTCAACTATACTTAGAAGATGTAAGCTTCATAAACGATGCGTGGAGGCGATCGGGTAGCGTTTTAAATCAGACCCAGATTGATCCTACAAACTTTGTCAATATCATCGCGGTTGAAGACTTTTTTACCGCAAATAATATCAATGCTACTGGTGATATTCCTGCGACTTCGTGGGAGCGTGAGATAACTGTTGATGCGTCATTATCCAATGGCACTTCATCTTTCGATTCGACTCATTCTGAAATTTGGAAAAGACTGCAGACTTTTGATCTCGGAAGCGTGGTCGAGCACGATGGAAAGTTTTGGGAATCACAAATTCCTAATAACACAAATCATAAACCTTCATCGGATAGTAGTATATTCTGGAAAGAGTTACCTTCCAGCTACAATGTTGATCGTGAAGATTGGCAATTGGAAGCTGTTGGAGTTAAACAACGCTTTTTTTACATGGCACCAGATGGCCAGATGTTTGAAGACGACGCTGATGCTCTTCAATATACTTCAGACTTACTTCTCAATTCAACCAACCGTCTTTACAACGACCCAGACACGCTGCAGGGAGATGTTCAAAGATTAGTAAAAGAGGTCAAATATGCAGTAACTGATTTTTCTGTGAATGGTTCTGTTTCACAAGCAACTACCACATTCGACCCCAAAACATTGCAATATACACTTTCTGCTGCTCAGGAAGGGGATGATGTTATTGATGCAACTTACCTTAAAGGGCAAATCGATCAATATTCAGACGGATTTCAGCCGACCCAAGGAATGATCTTCTCATACGAAGGCCAATANTATTTATCAACCGANCCTGTGGCTTTTGATAACACGGCAATGGAAAACCTNAACCAAATAGACCGATCAGGAGGAGGNGTNTTTCTTCTNGGTAAAGATTTACCAAGAGAAGGTAAAGAGTTGATCTTCCAAGAAGGTGATTCGATCTCTGGTAAAAAAGGTGATTATGTATACAGCCGAGGTTTTGACCCACAAGGGAATCCTATTTCTCAGTATTTCGTAGCGCTTGAAGATTTTTCCGACCAAGTTGGTCTGGATGATGAGACTCTATTTGCCGCACTTCCTGCCTACTCTACGAGACAAGGGGCAGAATGGTCATCTTCATCCACATATGATCAAGGACAGATCGTCCTGCACAATGGAAGGTATTTTCAGTGTCAAGTTGATGATTTTAATAATAGGATAATTCTACAAGATACTTTTAACTCTCAAATCACAGTACTACCGGATGATGAATTTATAACTAATGATCAAGGACAAGAAGTGGCTAATGATATTTGGTTACCTCTTGGCGAATCTCTTGACTATGTTTTGAAATTTAAGACTACGCATCAAGAATCTCCTAAAGTTTCGATTTATCCTGCAGGTTCTTCTGGTAGAGACGCGAGTGCTGAAGCTATTGTCGATGCTGACGGTCAGGTAGTTGGATTGAAATTACTTGACCCAGGAAGATACTTCTTTGGTTCCTCGAGTGAAGGGGTGGTTCCTCCGGATTTTGAACAAGCTACTATTGCTCTTCAAGATGGTTCGCAATTGACAGCAAAAATCATTTGGGAAGAAGATGTCACAGATCCTGGTCCATTTAGAATTTCTGGTTTTGAGCTTATTGATCAAGGAAATGGCAATGCCCATGATGCCCAGAGTGCTCCACGACTTGGGGATACTTTTTCATTTGCTACTGGTTCAAAAACATTTTTAGACCATCGTAATGATGATGGGCAACTTCTTAGCGTTACCTATCAAGGTGGTGATGAAAATGCTATCACTAGAGTGGGTAAGGATACTGATGTCTCTTACATGCTTGACGCATCTAACGACAACACGGCGGTTTTAGGAAATGTCGTAAACTCTCTAGTTGAACTAAGGGATGGGCTTTTTGAGACAGCCCAAAGTACCGCTCCCAGTACGGTTCCTGATACTGAAAAAGATCTAATTGCTCTCGAAGACCTTATCATTGATAAGATGGGCGAGCTTTCATCTACGATGGTTAGAATGGAAACTGTCAGAAATCATGACGAAGATTATGTCATGGCTCTAGATAAGCAGATTTCTAAAGATTTAGAGATAGATATGTCAGAAGCTATAATGCGCTTAAGTAAGGTGTCTACTGCTTATCAAGCAGCTATGCAGGTCGGTGCACAGTTGCTCAATAATTCGCTTCTAAATTACTTATAATCTCCTGAGAGCTAAAAGTAATGAAACTTAAAATAGACGAAGATTCCAACAATCCTGACATTGTTGGGGCCGAAATCCGAAATAGGGTATCACTACCTCAGGGACTATTTGGCTTTGCTGATTTAAGGTGCCTCGACCTAGTTTACGATGAGGAGGAGTTGCCTTTCATGTGGCTACGTGAAGAAAAAAAGGATGGTCTAGCGTTTATTGTTCTAGAACCGGGTGGAATCATTCCCAACTATTCTGTCGAAGTAGCAGATGCTGATGTCAATGTACTTGGAATCACTGGTCCTGAAGACACAATGATCCTTAATATTGTTACTCTCCCCCCTGATCAAGCGGGCAAAATTTCTCTTAATTTAGTGGGTCCTATTATTGTTAATCGTAGGACACTTGTTGGTAAGCAATGTATTATTAATAATCATGAGGAATTTTCGGCTCGCCACCTTTTAGATGTAGGGGGCGAAGGTCTCTGACCTTGTAGATTAGAGACAATGCTTATTCTTTCCAGAAAAGTTGATGAAGGTATAGCGATTGGAGACGAAATTCAGATCTCCATAACTAAAATAGAGGGAGATTCCGTAAAAATAGGTATATCCGCTCCTCGATCGATTTCTATTTTAAGAAGGGAAATACTTGAAGAAATGCAGTCATCCAACCAAGCGGCTGCAGTCTCTATGCCTCCAGAAAAGGTGAACCTCAAAAGTACTTTAGCTGCGGGTTCCGCAAAAAAATTGATTGCTCAAGTTCGTGCCAAAAAAGCAGCTGCGGAAGCTTTGAAAGAATCAAAGCTTGTTCAAAAGTAAAAATATTAACCTAAAAATATATAAACATGGCTGTATTTAAGCCTTTTCGTGCCTTTCGTCCTGCTCAAGATAAAGCTAAATTTGTGGCATCTCGTCCTTATGATGTTCTTAATTCAAATGAAGCAAGAATGGAAGCAGAGGGGAACCCCTTTTCTTTTCTTCATGTAATCAAGCCAGAGATTGGTCTTCCTGAGAAAACAAACCCATACTCCGATGAGGTTTATATGAAGGGGGCTGAGGTTTATAATAAATTTAAAANAGATGGAGTTTTAGTACAGGACCCCACTCCGAGTTTTTACATTTACCGCCTAACCATGGATGGGCGTACTCAAACCGGAATTGTTGGTTGTTGTCACTTTGAAGAGTATTATCAGAGTAAAATCAAGAAACATGAATTAACTCGGGTGGCAAAGGAGGAAGATCGTGTTAAGCATGTCGATGCTCTCAGTGCCAACGCAGAACCCGTTTTCTTTTCTTACAGAGCAAACAAAGAGATTAATTCAATTATTGCTGAGGGAATGTCTGCAGATCCTGTATTCGATTTTATTGCTGATGATAAAATTCGCCACGAATTATGGGTAATTGACGAGCATCAAATTACCTCTAGCTTGGAAAAACAGTTTGCTGATGTCCCTTGCCTTTATGTAGCAGATGGACATCACCGTACAGCAGCAGCAGCAAGGGTCGGACAGAAGAGAAAGGATGCAAACCAAGATCATACAGGTAAGGAAGAGTATAATCTGTTTTTAGCTGTTTTATTCGCTGATGAAGAACTGGAAATTTATGATTATAACAGAGTTATTAAAGATCTGCATGGATTGACAGACCTTGAATTTCTAAGCGAACTAAAAAATAAATTTTCTTTATTGGAGGAGGATAATAGCCCTGTAAGACCCAGATCCAAAGGTGAGTTTTCTGTATATCTCAGTCAAAAATGGTATTTATTTGCACCGGTTAATAGAAAAACGAGCGGCAACCCTGTCGAAGATTTGGATGTAAGTTTTCTTTCAGATCATGTTTTTGAGCCTATTCTTGGCATTCATGATCAAAGAAAAGATGAAAGAATAGACTTTGTCGGCGGGATTCGTGGACTTGAAGAACTTTCAAGAAGGGTAGATTCGGGAGAAATGGCGGTTGCATTCGCCCTTTATCCGGTTTCGATGGAAGAGCTTTTGGAGGTCGCAGACGCAGGGGAGATCATGCCTCCAAAATCGACTTGGTTTGAGCCAAAATTAAGAAGTGGATTGTTTGTTCACGAACTAGATTAATTTTAATCTAACTTTTCCTGCCGGCTAAAAGCGCATTTGCTGGTCAAGTACAGTTCTAAAATGAGATTGCTAGTTTTAAGCTCAAAAACGGGTGGCGGGCATGAAGTTCGGGCACAAGCGATCCAGGAGTTTTGTCATTCACTTAAGATTGAATGTTCAATTCTAAGACCTTTAGAGGATAGTTCTTCTGTTTATCTGTTGGGCACCAATATATATAATTGGATACAACGATTTTACCCGAGATTACACTCCCTTTACTTCAGGCTTTTAGAATNTGCTTCGCTTCATGCAAATCCGAAACTNATTATTGGAGGAAATGAATTTCAGAATAAGATTACCATGTTTTGTCCAAGCGCAGTTATCAGTGTACATGCTCATTTAAATCACGGTTTCTGGGATTTAATCCGGAATGCTATGCCTCGACACTCGGTTCCAAATTTTATGATATATTGCGGGGAGTTGGACGATGGAATAGGATATAGCAGACATTGGATAAATCCTAAAGCAGATCTTTNTTGTGGACCTACGAAAAGCACCATTAATGCTGCGATAAAGAGAGGTATGCCTAGTAATAAGTGCAAGGTAGTCGGTCCACTGTTGCGACAACCTTTTTATGGAGAAGATACGACTCTAATAAAAAATGATTTTTGTAAAAAGCATAGCTTGGATCCCAATATTCCAATTGCACTTCTTGCAACAGGAGCAAATGGAGTGAATTCTCACGAAATGGCATTAAAAGCTGTGGCTTATTCAAAAAAAAGAATTCAGGTTGTAGTTCTTTGTGGTCAATCTAGAATACTGTATAAAACGGTTAAATTATTGAGCGATAAGTATAGGTTTCCGATCAAGGCGTTGACCCAAATCGATGCTCTAGAAATGAGTCGTCTAATTAATTTGAGTCTCTGGGTTTTTGGGCGTCCGGGTGCAGGCTTAACTTCAGAGGTTGTTTCAAGTGGCACAAATATGATTTTCGATGTTTCGGGAGGAATTATGCCCCAAGAGTACAACAATCTTAACTTTTTTAAAAATCAGGGACAACCTCCCCGTCTGGCAAACAATACTGAAACGCTATGCAAGCATATTTGTAGTGACTTTAAAATTCCTCCACCGAAGATGGAGATGCAACCTAAAGTCATTCAGGAAACAATCTTGAAGTTAGTAAAAAATGATGGATCAAGGGACTAGTCTTCAAGCATGGGCAGTAGCTCGTTCCATTTTTAAGGGTTGTTCGGCACTAAGTAGACGATCAAAAAAAATTCCCTCGCTTGAACCTCATAACTGTGAAGTGAAATTTTTGTCTTTTGGCCCCAAGGAAGATGTCGTCTTTAGTGAAGAAAATATTCTTAACTTGCATAAGGGAAGCTTTGCTCTTCCAGAATTTCGGTTTTGGATCAAATATCCCTTTTCTGCTTTTCAAAAAATTAAAACTCTTCAGAAGTTCGGAAGTTATTTAAAATCAAAAGAAGAAAATTTAGAGTATTTAATCGTTTTATTGGCAACCTGTCTGGAAGCGACCGCAGTTTATATGAATCATCACGCCCAGTGCATGAAACTGTTGGGTAATGAAAAAGGCCCGGTATGTTTTTTTCTTAAGGACATCGATGATCCATTGATAACTCTAACTATGAATGTGAATGCCTGTTGGGATACAACGTTTGAAACACCTGAAATTGAACCGAGGGTAAAACTCTCATTTGACAGTATCAATACCGGAATACTGTCGTGCTTAGGTCAAATAAATCCTCTTGTCGGTTCGGCTCTTGGAAATTATCAAGTCGAAGGATATTTGCCCTTAATGGATAAAGTGGGTTATTGCTCTAGGTTGACAGCAAGAGACTTACCCCTAACGATATGAGGTCACAAAATAAATCCGAAATTTTATTTAAAAGAGCATCGAGAGTAATTCCTGGTGGAACTTACGGACATATAGCTCCAGCATCTGGTTTACCTAGGCACTTTGCACATTTTTGCTCCACTGGGCAGGGTGCGTTTTTTCAAGATGTGGATGGAAATGAATGGATTGATTTCATGTGTGCCTATGGAGCCGTTTTGCATGGTTACCAGCATCCAAGGATCGAGGAGGCAGTGGAAAAACAACGAAAGCTTGGTTCAATCTTTAATCATCCAAATGAAGTGGTGGTNGAGTTAGCTGAGAAGCTTACCCAAATGGTTGATTTCGCNTCNTGGTCAGTTTTTGCAAAGAATGGTTCAGATCTGACAACATGGGCCATACGAGTTGCTCGAGAGCAAACTAAACGCTCCCTTGTTGTAAAAGCAGTTGGAGCCTATCACGGTGTGGATGCTTGGTGTGACCCAGGCTTGGGAGGTCGCATAGATTCGGATCGATCTGATGTTGTGGAATTCGAATGGAATAAACTTAATCAATTAGAAGATATTTTTAAGAAAAGTAAGAATAAGGTTGCTGCAGTTATTTTGACTCCCTACCACCACGCAGCCTTCGCCCCCTCAGAAATGCCAATTGAGGGTTTTTGGAGTCAGGTAAGGAGGCTGTGTACAGAAAATGGAAGTTTACTAATTCTTGATGATGTGAGGGCAGGGTGGAGATTGCATGAAGGAGGTTCGCATCGTTTCTTTAATTTTACTCCAGATATGTCTGTCTTTTCCAAGGCACTGGGAAATGGTTATGCCATTTCGGCTTGTGTTGGTATCGAGGCAGTAAAAGGGGCAGCTTCAGAAGTATTCCTAACTGGGAGTTGTTGGAATGATGCTGTTGCGATGAGAGCCGCTTTAACTTCGATTACCATGTGTGAGGAAAAAAATGTTCCTCAAAGCGTTATGAAAAAAGGTCAGTTTTTTTGTGAGAGATTAGAAGAACTAGCCAAGAAATTTAATTATTCGTTAAAAATGACGGGCCCACCCTCCATGCCATATCCCTGGTTTGAGGGAGATGAAAATTTATTTTTAATTCAAAAATTCTGCCAACTTGCGTCCAAGCAAGGGCTGTACTTCCACCCTCATCATAATTGGTTCATCAGCGATGCTCATGATCAGAAATCGCTGGAGAGAGCTCTCGAATTGGCCGGGCGTGCTTTTGAAGAATTAGATTCTTCGCTTGTTTAGGCAAATTCTTCAGTCAGGAATCGAAGAATAAACTCTTCGGACGGATTCGATTTTAAAATCCCATCTTCGAGTTTCCAAAGTAGAATATTTAATTGTTCTCGTTCGATTTCAAATGACTCTTCATGATCATTTGCAGATAGTCTCGGCATAACTGAAAAAGCAAAATCTCCGAGCATAGATGCACAATCTTTGTCAGAAAAAATTTCTTTAAAAAACTCAATATTCTTTGAATCAGAAGAATACTTCTCGGATAGTTTCCTGATCTGATCGCATTTCGTGGTCAGTAAAGTCAGAACTTGGTTCAATCCTAGTCCTGTAATCCCTCTTCTCTTTTCGAGTAGATTCAAGCCTTCCGCAGCAAAGGGAGAAAGGTTTTCTTCTAATAATTTTTTCACTTCATCAAAATCCCTTGGATGAACCAAACTGGCTCCTTCTAAGAATGCACCACGATCATTTAGGTTAATGANCGATCTTTTTTTGCTAAAGCTAGNAGTTGATTGAGATGTCTCTTGCCAGTCGGAAAAGAAAGGGGTTGGCACGGTCTCTTCGTAATTTCCAGGAATTTGATGAAAAGTACTCGCATCAATTTCAATGTGAGACCTACCGGTGCTTTCTGCATAGCGTATACGTCCGTCACCCCCTCCTGCCAGATCCATACCAACAAGTAAGATCGCGGATGGTGAAATGAAGTCTGCAAAAGCGAGTGCAGTTAGCCCCGCATTATTGATTGCTTGAAGAGAAGATTTACCTACCCCTTTTTCTCCAAGCCAATCTTCCGAAATCACTCTGCCTGAAATGTAGCATTTTTTTTCCCAATTCTCAGACCAACTTGAGTGAGATTGAGATGATAGTATTGAAATTCCAGGTTTAAATTCTTGATTCCCGCATGCTTTAAAGCTTTTTTCCGGATCAATACTGACAATGAAATGTGGAGAAATATTCTCCTTCGCTAAAGCTTTTAGACTACTATCCGCTGCAATAATTACCGAAGAAGGTAAACCATTTTTTATCAGAGGTAGCGAAATATCGAGAGATGGGCCTGCTCCTATAACTACTGCTAGGTTATTATTACATAAATTTTTCCATTCTTCAGGTATGCGGTTTGATAAATATCCATCGAGATTTTCGAAAATTTGCAGTTGTCTTAAAAAACCAGTTTCCTTTCGGGTTTTTCGGGCCCTTAGTAAAGTGTCAATTTCATTTAGTGTTAAGTGAACCAACCCTTCATACAAACTAGCATCTTCTTCTTTAATTGAATGAGAAACTTTAATTTCCGGCGGCTGAATTTGATTTAATAGGAAAAAATCTGAAAGAGTGGAAAGGAAAGATTCCCTGCTAAGGTTTGGATTAGCTCTGAATAAATTCGGAATTGAGTTATCATCTACCTCTCTATCCGAAACGAGGAGAATTCCTGCATCATATGAATGCAGACAGTCTGCTAAAAGCTGATCGCTAACAGTACCGTAGATTATGGCCGTTGAAGCTTGTGAAACATTTGTTTCAGATAACCATATTGAATCTGGCTTCATCAAATTTGTGCAATTAGTTGAAAATTGATCAATATCATTTGGTTAATTATGGATTCTTTGTCATCGACTAGATCTATTTATTTAGACATNATNACTANTATTATCAATGTTTGACAACGAATCGATTTTAATAACAGGGGGAACCGGCTCTTTTGGGCAAATGTTTGTAAAAACACTACTCGAAAAGCATTCTCCCAAAAGAGTAATCGTCTATTCCCGAGATGAGTTGAAGCAGTCTGAAATGAAGAGTAACCCGCTCTTCCAAAATTCTGCGCTACGTTTCTTCCTCGGGGATGTTCGCGATCGAGAGAGNTTGTACCTTGCGATGAGAGATGTNGATTATGTCGTGCATGCTGCAGCACTCAAGCAGGTTCCTGCAGCTGAGTACAATCCTCATGAGTTTATTAAGACAAATGTAAATGGTGCAACCAATGTGGTGGAAGCCTCGCTTAGAGCGGGAGTAAAAAAAGTGGTCGCTCTGAGTACCGATAAAGCTGTCAATCCAGTTAATTTATACGGAGCGACTAAGTTATGCTCAGATAAAGTTTTTATCGCTGCGAATAGCTATGCAGGTGACTCTGGTACTATTTACTCTGTAGTCAGATACGGAAATGTCGTCGGAAGTCGTGGTAGTGTTATTCCATTATTTGTTAATCAACGCGAAAATGGAGTGCTGACGATCACAAAACCTGAGATGACCCGATTTTTGATCACTTTACAAAAAGGGGTAGACTTTGTTTTAGAGAGTCTTGAATCAATGGTGGGCGGAGAATTGTTTGTCCCCAAAATCCCAGCCTGCTCTGTTGCTGACATTGCAAATGTGGTTGCTCCTAACGCTAGGTGGGAAACAATCGGAATGAGACCTGGTGAGAAAATGCATGAAATCCTTATACCTGAGGANGAAGCAAGAAATGTACTTGAGTTTGATAATCACTTTGTTGTGCAACCCATCCAATCATTTTGGGGAAATAAGATTGGAATTCTTGGTGGCAGGAGTTGTCCTGAAAATTTTCGGTACGCTAGCAATGTAAATTGTGAATCTCTTGATGAAGAACAATTAAGGGAACTACTTTCCGATTTTCTCCCTAAATAATTTTTAAGAAGAAAATGGGGTTCTTAAATAATTTTAAGCAGCCTTTGATTATTGCAGAGATTTCAGGAAATCATGGGGGGTCTTTGGATAAAGCTAAGGCTTTAGTTTTGAAGAGTGCAGAGGCTGGTGCTGATTATGTAAAACTTCAAACTTACAAGCCAGAAACTATTACTGTGCAAGGCGAGGATAGTCGTTTTCAGATCAAGTCAGGATTGTGGGAAGGGTATCGTTTACATCAGTTATACGCCAAAGCCATGACTCCATGGGAATGGCACCGGCCTTTGTTAGAGTATGCNAAAGAAATAGGCATTGCTTTATTTAGTTCCCCATTTGATGAGTCGGCGGTCAAGTTCCTCGAGAAAGAAATTGATCCTCCTTTATATAAAGTGGCCTCCTTCGAATTGAATCATTTCCCTATGCTCAAAGAAATTGGAAGTACCGGAAAGCCTGTTATTGCAAGTAGAGGAGTTTCCAGTGATGATGAAATTTCTAAAGCAATTGATTGTTTGAATTCTTCTGGTTGTCCTGAAATTACACTTCTTCATTGCGTAAGTGAATATCCTGCGAAACAAGAAGAATTCTTCCTTNCTGAAATGCCANGAATCAAGGAGAAATTTCAAACTCGCTTNGGTCTGTCAGATCATTCTCAGGGGCACTTGGTTGCGGTCACTGCNACCGCACTAGGTGCAAGTGTCATTGAGAAACATATAACACTTGATCGTGAAGAGGAATCGATTGATGGAGGTTTTTCTATGCTTCCTCATGAATTTGCAGAGATGGTGGATGCAGTGAAGTCCACTCGCAAGATCCTTGGATGCGAAGGCAAATCCAAAGAAATCTCAAAAGAATCTGCTTTTTTTAAACGATCTATTCTTGTCAGTGAGAGCATAAGGGAAGGCGATTTATTGTCCCCAGAGAATATAAGAATTGCAAGGCCAGGCGATGGTTTGTGTCCGAGTTATTGGGATCAAGTTTTAGGAAAAAGCGTACGCAGGAATTTATGCGTTGGGCACCCTTTAAGTTTGAATGACATTAATACTTTAAGTTGATGATGAAAAGTGTGGCTTTTTGTGCTATCTTTAATGTGTGCCCAAATCTTCCAAAATTAAAAAAATTAAAATTCCCTCTTTTTTAGGTTCATGTGAAGTAAGACTCAGAAAAGCTTGTGATTGGATTTCAAAAAATGATCCTGGGAGATGTTTAACTCTAGAAGAAATAGCATCAATAATGGGAGTTACAAGGGAAAGAGTCAGGCAGCTCGAGGCTCAGGCATTACGAAAATTAAGACACCCATCTAGATTACAATATTTTAAGTAATTTTTCTTAATGGAAACTTGCAAGTTTCCACATTTTTTGTCGGTCTGATTGCGTGAGTTTATCATATAAAGATCTGTCACATAAAGACGCATGTCTTCTCTTAAATGGAATGGCGAAGTTGGGCCCCGTTAGCATTCGTAGATTACTCAATCGACACCATAATGATCCTCGCAAAATTCTTTGTGCGACTAGGTCTAGTCTATTGTCAGTAGAAGGGGTTGGCCCGGCAATTGCAGATAGCATACTTGATGGGAAAAAAGACCACTGGCTCCAAAAGGAGAAAGCAGAGATGACGCACAGAGGTATGCAATTTTTAACGGAGGAAGATTATCCTGAACTTTTGAGGCAGATCTATGACCCACCGGTTGGGCTATATGTCAAAGGGGCAGCACCTAAGAATCCCTGCATCGGGGTTGTGGGTACAAGACAGCCGAGTTTATATGGTCAGCGACTCTGTCATGAAATTGCTTCTTCTCTCGCAGAAGCGGGTTTCTGTATTGTTAGCGGGATGGCAAGGGGGATCGATTCAATTGCACATAAAGCTGCACTCTCGGTGGGGGGAGAAACCATCGCTTTTCTTGGTTGCGGGCTCGATATTATTTATCCTCCCGAAAACTTGAACCTCTACCGTCAAATTTCGGAAAAAGGGGGAGTTTTATCTGAATTTCCACTTGGTCGAAAAGCGGACAGAAGAACTTTTCCGATGAGAAATCGTCTGGTGTCCGGGATTTCATCGGCCACAATTGTAATTGAGTCTGCGGCATCGGGAGGGAGTCTAATTTCTGCTCAGTTTGCTGCTGAACAAGGTCGCCTTGTTTTTGCTTTGCCGGGCAGGGTGGATCAGCCCGAATCTGCCGGTTGTCATCAGTTAATTCGAGATGGAGCCATTTTAGTACGAAATGCGCAGGATATTTTAGATGAAATGGAAAATAGTTTTTTGCATGGTATGACTTTTTCGAAAAAAAATACCGAGAACCTCTTGGATGATAATCGGATCGCGAAATCCTCTCAGTTAGAAAACTTTACTTCGGCAGAACGAGAAGTATTTTCTGTTCTAAAGGACGGAACATGCCTTTCTCTCGAAGATATGATCGAAAGAGTAAGTTTAGACTTTTCAAGCCTTAGTGCGACTCTTTCGATGCTCGAAATTAATGGAGTTTTGGAAAAAAGATCTGATGGTAAATTTGAGCTTAAATAAAACTACTAATCGCTTTTGTTTGCCAAGGTTACTTTTGTCTCTAATCTGATAACTTGTTTAGGGGAGGTGCAGGTAGCGTCTGAGAGTTGATTCAATTATCATTACCCTTTGAACCTGATACGCAATCCGTCGAAGGGAAAACCTTAACCTTCCTTCGTCTATTTATAATTTTATGATAAAAAAAGTCGAAGAACCAAACATACAAGTTTCAACCGAATTCAAGAATTCGAAAAGAGTATATATTGAAAATAATGACAAGTCGGTCAAAGTACCGATGAGGGAAATTACACTGTCTCCCACTAATAAGACTGACGGGACGATCGAGGAAAATGATCCGGTCAGAGTCTATGACACATCAGGTCCTTGGGGAGATCAGGATTTTAGTGGTAGTTACTCGGAGGGTTTGCCGAAAATGAGATCATCTTGGATCTCCGAAAGGCAGGATACCGAAGAGGTGGTCGGGCGAGAAGTTAAACCTTCTGATAACGGTTACCTATCTGATATTCATGACCGAACAGTTTCTGACCGAAGCAACGACCTACCTGATTTTGATCGGACTAATACCACTACTTTAAAAGCAAAGAGTGGTTCTGTCGTAACCCAGTTGCAATATGCCCGCCAAGGAATCATCACTCCGGAAATGGAATTTATTGCTATTCGTGAGAATATGAAGTTACAGGAATCTAGAGGTGCACTCGAAGTGAATTCTGATCATGATAGGAACGATCTTGCTCATCAACATGTCGGTGAATCCTTCGGCGCTTCCATACCTAATGAAATAACTCCTGAATTTGTTAGGGATGAAGTGGCTAAAGGTCGGGCAATAATCCCAGCCAACATTAATCATCCTGAGTTGGAACCGATGATTATTGGCCGTAATTTTCTAGTCAAGATCAATGCCAATATTGGTAATTCAGCTGTCGCCTCTTCCATTGAGGAAGAAGTCGAAAAAATGAGGTGGGCAACCCAATGGGGTGCGGACACATTGATGGATCTTTCAACCGGAAAAAACATTCATCGGACGAGGGAATGGATTCTGCGTAATTGCCCAGTTCCTGTTGGTACGGTTCCCATTTATCAGGCTTTAGAAAAAGTTAATGGTAAGCCTGAGGATTTAACTTGGGAGATTTTCCGTGACACGCTTATCGAGCAAGCAGAACAGGGAGTTGATTACTTTACCATACATGCCGGAGTTCTACTGCGGTTTGTGCCTTTGACGAGCAAGCGAATGACTGGGATCGTTAGTCGTGGTGGTTCGATTATGGCGAAGTGGTGCCTGGCTCATCATCGGGAAAACTTCCTTTATGAAAAATGGGATGAAATCTGCAAAATCATGGCTGCCTATGACATTTCTTTTTCAATAGGGGATGGTTTACGACCTGGTTCTATTGCAGATGCTAATGACGAAGCTCAATTTGCAGAATTAAAAACACAGGGGGAACTCACGAAGAGAGCTTGGGAGTTTGGTGTTCAAGTTATGAACGAGGGACCAGGGCATGTACCCATGCACATGATCAAAGAGAATATGGAAAAGCAAATTGAGTGGTGCAGTGAAGCCCCATTTTACACGCTTGGTCCTTTAACAACTGATATTGCGCCTGGTTATGATCATCTTACCAGTGGAATAGGAGCCGCTATGATTGGATGGTATGGTTGTGCTATGTTGTGCTATGTTACGCCTAAAGAGCACTTGGGTCTTCCGGACAGAGAAGATGTTCGAGAGGGAGTTATTGCTTATAAAATTGCGGCTCATGCTGCGGACTTAGCTAAAGGTCATCCCGCTGCCCAATTCCGTGATAATGCATTGTCCAAAGCTCGATTTGAGTTTCGGTGGGAAGATCAATTCAACCTATCCTTGGATCCACCCAAGGCTCGTGAGTTTCATGATCAAACCTTACCCAATGACAATGCAAAGACAGCTCACTTTTGTTCGATGTGTGGTCCTCATTTTTGTTCAATGAAGATCAGTGATGAAGTTCGGGAATTTGCGAAGCAAAAGGGGCTTGATTCGAAAGAAGCTATCGAAATGGGTATGCAAGACAAAGCTAAAGAATTTGTCGAAAAGGGAGCAGAGATTTACTCATCCTAAGAATTTATGAGGATTCTTTTGAATGATGAGAATTATGAAATTGCTGAAAGCACATCCATAACAATGCTTTTCCAAAAGTTAGGGAAAGATGACATGAGAGGATGGGCGGTAGCAGTTAATGAATCTATCATACCTAAACACGACTATGATAGTACTTTTCTATTTGATGAAGATCGTGTGATCCTCATTCAGGCAACTCAAGGTGGTTGATTTTAAATGGATGTAGTTTTAATTACACAGCCAAAACTTAAGCATAATGAAGCTATTTTCATTAGTAAGCTCTTCGATGCTGGTCTTGAGAAACTGCACATTCGAAAGCCTGTTCATAGCGTATTGGAAATTTCCTGTCTATTAGACTCAATACCAGAAGATTTATGGCCAAATATTGTGATGCACCGACACATCGAGCTTGTAGAGGATTATGGATTGGCAGGCTATCACCACGCGGATGGAGAGGATATAAAGGTTTGTTCGGGTACGCGCAGTCAGTCGATACATCATCTTGAAGATCTTTCTTCGTGTGATTCGCAACTCGATTATGTTTTCTATGGTCCTGTTTACAGATCAATTTCGAAGAAGGGGTATGAACCCAAAGTTCCCTTACCTCGAGTCAAAGAAACTTTGCGAGATCTTTCAAAATTGAAAAAAAGACCAAAAATTTATGCCTTAGGTGGCATTCGACGAAAAAAAATTATTCCTATTGCTGAGACGGGTTTCGATGGTCTCGCTCTTTTAGGTTCAATTTGGGGCCACAGCGATCCAGTCAAGGCTTTCAGGAAGTTTAACCAAAGTTACTTAAAATCTCTCTTGAATTCAGTTTAATTTTTGAAGGTTTTGAAATTCATGAACAAAAGATTGCCACGCTTATACTGTCTGACTTCAGATCATCTTGATATGTCTCACTCACAGCAGGTTTCTTTTTTATGTCAAGGCGGGATGCGTTTGATTCAATTAAGGTCGAAAAAGCTATCCCATACTGAATTACAAATCGAAGCATCTAAATCAGTTGAGATCTGTAATCAATTTGATGCAAAACTCATCATCAACGATTCTGTCGAAATTGCTAAATCAACTGGTGCGGATGGAGTGCATCTAGGCAAAGATGATATGCATCTTCTAAAAGCACGAGAAACCCTCGGGGACACTAAGCTGATTGGAGTCACCATTCATTCAGAAGATGAAATTAGTGATAATACTTATGAATTCGCTGATTATGCCGGTATAGGTCCGTTTCGAAATTCGAAAACAAAAAGCGAACTCAATCCTCAACTTTCGGAAAATGATTATTCCACCATCATTCATCTTTTGGATCCCATGCCAGTTTTTTTAATAGGTGGAATAAATTCTCAGGACTTCACGACCATTCAACGCTTAGGTAATCATGGTCTTGCCGTTTGTTCAGCCTTATCGAAGGATCTTTCTTTAGATAATTCCAACATTAAGGAATTTATGAGTGAATCTGAAAAGCACGATAAAATCCTAGCTTTGAACTAATATGAATAGTGAAAAATTAGAGATCGCAGGAGAAAAGTTTGATTCGAGATTATTTGTGGGGACAGGTAAGTTTTCATCAGGTGAGACTCTGAGTCAAGTCATTGAGTACACAGGAACCGAAATGGTAACGGTGGCGATGAAGCGAGCTAACATCGGCGACGAGTCTAGAGATTCTATCCTCCCTCATATTCAAAAATCTGGGGTGCGAATATTACCAAATACATCTGGAGTAAGAGATGCAAAAGAGGCCGTTTTTGTTGCCCGGATGGCAAGAGAAGCACTGGAAACTAATTGGTTGAAATTAGAAATTCACCCGGATCCCAAATACCTGATGCCCGACCCTGTTGAAACCCTTCTTGCTACCGAAGAACTAGCAAAAGAAGGTTTTATCATTTTACCTTACTGTCATGCAGACCCAGTCCTGTGTAAAAAACTAGAAGATGCAGGAGCATCGGCAGTTATGCCTCTTGGATCTGCTATAGGTAGTAATCGAGGACTGGATAGTCGTGAATTTCTTAGAATCATTATTGAGCAGGCTTCGTTGCCAGTGATTATTGATGCCGGGATTGGTCGTCCATCTCATGCCGCCGAAGCGATGGAGATGGGTGCATCTGCGGTCCTTGTGAACACAGCTTTAGCTGTTTCCGGCGACCCTTTGAAAATGGCAACTGCTTTTAAGGACGCGGTCAGGGCAGGGCACACTGCTTTTGTTGCCGGTATCGGAAGTGAATCTTCCACTGCTCAGCCGACATCTCCGCTAACCAATTTCTTATCCTGAGTAGCAATCTTTACAAATGACTACTTACAATGATTATTTTTCTTCCGTTAAATGGGATGTGATTTCTGAGAAAATTTCTTCCACTTCAAGGAATCAGGTTGCTCAGGCAATTAATCGTGAAGGAAGAGGTGGTATAAATGACTTTACAGCCCTGCTTTCACCTATCGCTGCTTCTGAATTTCTTGAGCCAATGGCTAGGTTGAGTCATTCACTAACTCAAAAAAGGTTTGGGAAAGCTATTCGTTTGTTTGCTCCTCTTTATCTTTCGAACGAGTGCAACAATGTTTGTGATTATTGTGGGTTTAGTCTCGGTAATAAGATCGTACGTAAAACCCTCAGTCAAGCTGAGCTTCTGCGAGAGGCGGGTATCTTAAAAAAAATGGGTTTCGATCATGTCTTGTTGGTGACGGGTGAATCGACTAAAAAGGTAGGACTGGATTATATAAATCAATCAATATCTACTCTGCGTCCCTATTTCAGCAATTTATCAATAGAGGTACAGCCACTTCATCAAGAGGAGTATTCTGTTCTTAAGTCAAGTGGGCTTCATGCTGTTTTGGTGTATCAGGAGACTTACAATCAGGAGAGCTACGCCCAGCATCATTTAAAAGGAAAGAAATCAAATTTTGAATGGAGACTTGCAACCCCTGATAGGCTCGGAAAAGCTGGCGTTCATAAGATCGGTTTGGGTTGTCTTTTTGGTTTAACGAAGGATTGGAGAGCTGACGCATTTTTTGCAGGTCATCATATGGACTACCTCCAAAGAAAGTACTGGAGGACTCAATATTCGATGTCTTTTCCGAGACTACGACCTTGCGCTGGAGAGATTCCCCCTGAGGTTAGTTTGGAGGATCGAGATATCGTCCAACTCATTTGTGCTTTCAGGATATTTAATCACGAATTAGAAATTAGTATCTCTACCAGAGAGAGTTCTGAATTGAGAGACCACCTTCTTCCTCTTGGGGTTACCACGATGAGTGCTGGTTCGAAAACTAACCCGGGAGGATATGGGGAAGATGAGAGTCTGGAGCAATTCGAAATCTCTGATTCCAGGTCTGTCTCAGAAGTAAGTTCGCAGCTTCAGCAGTCAGGCTATGATGTGGTTTGGAAAGATTGGGATCAATCCTATGATCAATCAAATAGTTATGCTTTATCTGATGATAGCTTTGAGTGCTCCACTGAAAAACCTGATCTTAGTATTGCCGGTTGAATCCTTTAAGCAAAGAGGAAAGTAATTTTTATCAGAGGCATTTGATGCTTTGTGATTTTGGTCATGAAGGTCAGATGAAACTAAAAAGTGCTTCCGTCTTGCTAGTAGGAGCAGGGGGGCTGGGGTGTCCAGCCCTTCAATATTTAACAGCTGCAGGTGTCGGCAGAATCGGAATTATCGATGATGACATTGTGGAAGAATCCAATCTGCAGCGACAGGTTGTTTACAGGCTTGAAGATCTTGGATCCCCCAAAGTGATCACCGCTGCAAAACGCATGGGTCAGCATAACCCAAATATTTTGATACAACCTTATTCGACCCGTTTGTCTGACGAGAATATATTAGAAATATTCGATCAATACGATGTGATATTAGATGGTAGCGATAATTTTGAAACTCGCTACTTGGTCAATGATGCCTGCGTGATTCTTGGCAAACCTTTGGTTTTTGGTGCAATTTATAAATTCAGTGGTCAGCTAAGTGTTTTCAATTTCGAAAATGGCCCAACTTATCGTTGTCTTTTTCCTGAGCCTCCAGGTGCTGATGCTTTGCCCTCCTGTGCTGATGCAGGAGTGCTTGGTGTGTTGCCGGGAATCATTGGTTCATTGCAGGCCCTTGAGACTATCAAAATTATTACCGGTATTGGAGAAGTTATGACAGGTAGGGTTCTTCTTTATGACGCACTGGGGCAAAAATTTGATGAGCTCAAATTGTCAGCCGACAAAACAAATCAAGAAATCACTGAACTACAAAATTATTCATTTAATATAGATTGCAGTACACCAGTTATGAAGAATCCAATTGAAATCAATGAAATAGATCCTGCAGACTTACTGAAAATGGTGGATGAGAATCCTAACTTGTCTATCATTGATGTCCGCGAAGATTGGGAAAGGGAACTGGAGTGCATTCAGCCTTCCATACATATTCCTTTGGGGGATTTCCATCAGGAAACTCCACCACAATCTTTACCGGTTTCTTTGGATGAAGAGATGGTCATTTATTGCAAAGCGGGCGTACGAAGTTTGGATGCATGCAAAGTCTTATCCGATCTAGGTTATACCAAACTAAATAACCTAAGCGGAGGAATGATGCGGTGGCGTGCTGAAAACATGCCCCTATTTTTAAACAATGAAGAGTAATGCCTGAGATTTTGGTAATTGGAGGCTCGGATGGTAGCTGCGGTGCAGGGGTTTTTGCAGATCACGAAACTCTTTTATCTTTAGGTTCAAAAGCAAAGTTCATCGTAACTTCGGTAACCTCACAAAATGATGAGGTTTTTTTAGAAACTCATGATGTGCCTTCAATCACTCTGGAATCACAGTTTGAAGCCATTTCGTTTAAAGATTTTGATGCAATTAAAATCGGTATGCTGCCTAGTGTTGAGGCTGTGCAAATCGTAAGTAGATATTTGAGCGATGTTTCGCAAAAAATCGTTATGGATCCAGTCTTACGAAGCTCTTCTGGAGGGAGTTTGTCTACCCCTAAAACGATTTCAGCAATGGAAGAACTGCTTTTCCCAAAAGTAGATCTTTTAACTCCCAATCTATTGGAGGCTTTTTCGTTGCTGAATTTGGACGGAGATCAGGAAATACAAATCGAAGCAATTGCTTCCCGTTGCCTTGAGTTTGGTTCCGAGGCAGTTCTCTTGAAGGGGGGGCATTTGAAAGGAGCGATTTGCAAAGATATTTTGGTGGAGAAAGTAAAAGCACCTATTGTTTTTCAGAGAAACAAAATTGCAGGCGGTACTTCGGTGCGGGGCACTGGATGTCGACTCGCGAGTGCGATTACCCATTTTATTGCCGAGGGTAGAGAACTGGAAGACGCGGTAAACGCAGGTATTGAATTTTTGCAGAGGTATATTCGGACAACCTTGAATAATTAAGAGGGTTTTCCTTTGGTGAGAGCCAACCTGATTAACTCCTCAGTACTCGCATTTGCATCCATGCTCTCTGAGGCACGACGTATGGCTAAGTCCGCATCAGTTGCTTTATAACCGAGTGTGAGGAGAGCAGATACTGCGTCCTGGAAATTTGTAAGGTTTTGACTGATATCTGCGTGTTGGCTTGTATCTAAGTTAGAAGGGCTTGCCTTAGCTTCCTGAGAAAGTTCTTTGGGCAAGACTTTGTCTTTCAACTCTACGACAATACGCTCAGCCGTCTTTTTTCCCAATCCCTGTGCTTTTGAGAGCATGGCTACATCGCCACTTGCGATGGAAACTTTGAGAGTCTGTAAAGAAAGAGAACCCAATAAGTTGAGTGCTATTTTTGGTCCGATTCCCGAAACTTTATCAACAATCATACGGAAGAAATCCCTAGATTCACGATCGATAAAGCCATAGAGGGTTTGAGAATCTTCGCGATAAGTTGCATGCGTGAATAATTTCACCGCATCACCCAGAGAGGGAAGCCTCTCTACCGTCGTTAAGGGCACATGAACTTCGTACCCAATCCCATTGACTTCCAAAATAGCAAGTGTGAGTTGACATTCAATTAACTGTCCTTTGATAAATGCAATCATGTTTTATCTATCCCTGTAGCCCCAAAACATCCTGCATCGAGTACAGTCCAGCCGGTTGTTGAATAACCCAGTTTGCTGCCTTGAGTGCACCAGCAGCAAAAATTACACGGTCGGTTGCTCGGTGGGTAAGTTCGATTCTTTCTCCAATCCCGGCAAACATAACGGTATGCTCACCAACGATGTCACCTCCCCGGATCGCATGAGACCCAATTTCTTCGTTTTTTCTTTCTCCAGGGATACCGTTCCTTCCATGAGTGATATCTGAATCAGCGGCATTTCTGGAATCTTTGATTATTTCAAGCAAACGATCTGCTGTACCACTTGGCGCATCTTTCTTGAGTCGGTGATGCATTTCCAAAACTTCAGGATCGAAATCACTACTTGCATCGAGAACGCGTGCAGCCTGTTGGGTCAGAAAAAATAGAAGATTAACACCCGTGGAGAAGTTTCCTGCCCAAACGACTGGAATCGGGGCAAGAATATCGATAATTTTTTGTTTAAGATCTTTGTCATGACCGGTCGTTCCGATCACCATGGGTTTTCCTGAGTTGGCTGCAATTTCAGCCATCGCTAGGGTGGCATCTGCTAGGGAGAAATCGATGACAACATCACAATTATTGATTTTTTCGGCTGCATCGTCACCCTGATCGACGGGAGCAGTTATTTCGCAATTATGATCGACTGCAATTCTTGAAATGGCTTGCCCCATTCTTCCTTTCGACCCGCAAAGTAATATTTTATTATTCATAAATAAGGTCTACAGATCTGAAGCGATTTTTTCCAACAGCTGCTTGTTTGAAGCAGATACAGGGGAAAGAGGAAGACGAACTTCCGCCGAACTAATTACATTTTTCAAATGTAATAAAGTTTTAATGGGTACAGGGTTTGGCTCGCAAAAAATGTCGGTGAAAAAATTATAATTTTCGAGATGAATTTTTTGGGCATCGATAAATTTCCCCTCCAAGGCAAGGGAGACAAGAGAAACTACTTTTTGAGGAATAAGGTTGGAGGCAACACTAACAACCCCTTTAGCTCCACAAGCCATGAATGGTAAGGTCAGCCCATCATCTCCCGATAGAACAGTGAAGTCCGAATCTAATGCGACAACCGTTTCCGAAACCTTGCTTGACCGTCCTCCGGCTTCTTTAAGTGCACAAATATGGGGGTGGTTTTCTCGTAGGCGTTTTACAGTATCCGTAGAAATTTCAATACCACAGCGAGAGGGAATGGAATAGAGAACTATCGGTTTGTCGGTTCTTTTGGCGATCGCTGAGAAGTGGGCAAACAATCCATCCTGGGAGGGTTTGTTGTAATATGGGGCTACAATTAGAAAAGCATCAGCTCCTGCTTGATCTGCATTTTCTGTCAGGAACAGCGCTTCCTGAGTAGAGTTGGCTCCCGTTCCGGCTATCACCGGTACTTTTCCATTAACCATGCCAATGGTCTGACGAATCACTTCTAGATGCTCGTCTTTGCAAAGGGTAGGGGACTCTCCAGTAGTTCCGCATGGTACCAATCCCGAAACATTTCCATCAATTTGTTTCGAAATAAGGTTTTCAAGATCTCCATAGGAGACCTCTCCATCTTTCATGGGTGTAATAAGAGCTGTGTGAACTCCGTGAAGTAGTTTCTTGTCCATTATCAATAAATATGTGAGAAAAGATATCCCGCTTTAATTTTCCCTTCCCTTTCTCGAAGGGAAAATATGAGTGGTCAACTATTTAATGGTGGAAACGAACAAGATCAGAAATTTTTGTATCATTGCGCATGTCGATCACGGCAAGACTACTCTGTCCGATCGACTCCTTGAGCGTACCCGCACGGTTATGGCACGCGAAATGAAGGAACAGCTGCTGGATTCGATGGATTTGGAGCGGGAAAGAGGGATTACGATCAAATGTCACCCGGTTTCATTAAATTATCGGGCAGCAGATGGTCAGGATTATTTATTTAATCTGATTGATACTCCCGGGCATGTCGATTTTTCCTATGAAGTTTCGAGAAGTTTGGCTGCATGTGAGGGGGCCCTGCTCCTCATTGATGCTTCTCAGGGTGTGGAGGCTCAAACTCTTGCCAACGCCCAACTTGCTGAAACACAAGGACTTGAAATTATTCCGGTAATCAATAAAGTGGATCTACCGTCAGCCGATGTGGAACGCGTGTCGCGGCAAATAGAAGATACACTCGCGATCCCAGCTGAGGATGCGATTCTTGCAAGTGGTAAGTCAGGAATTGGGGTGGATGAAATACTCGAAGCCGTAGTCAAAAGATTACCTCCACCGCGTTGGGCAGATCATCCTAAAAGTCGTGCGTTAGTATTTGATAACCAATTTGACTCGTTCAAGGGGGTAATCTGCTATGTTCGGGTTTTTTCCGGTACTTTACCTTTGAACAAAAGCTTAACCTTAATGAGC
>NZEN01000045.1 GCA_002689665.1 Opitutia bacterium
CGGTGCATTTGCTGTTCTTACTTTCCAGGCTGAAGGTGGTGCCTATGCCCTCTATGTGAATGGTACCAATATGGGAGAAGGATCCGACTCTCAGACGCTGTCGGCCTTGAATGCTCTCGGCGGNACTTTCAAGGGTGAAATTGCNGAGGTNGTCGCTTACAATCGTTTACTTCCCGGATTNGCCAGAGAAAAAATAGAGGGTTACNTGGCNCATAAATGGGGACTGGAAGGACAGCTTCCATCCACTCACAAGTATACCGTTGCACTGCCCACTTTTGGGGGTGCNCAGGAAATNGCCTTCCAGCCAATTTCGGACAAAACNCCNGCNAGTGCTCCGTTTACGGTAACTGCTGAATCGAGTTCCGGGTTGCCTGTGACATTTGACAGTAATGATACGACCCGTGCCACGGTCTCNGGTAATACNGTCACGATCGTAAGTGGTGCCACCCCGGGTAAAGTGGGAATTCGGGCNAATCAGGCAGGTAATACGAACTGGTTTCCTGCTCAGTTCACCCAGCTACTNACAGTAACTGAAACTCCCCGGGCAGACCAGTACATCACCTTCAATGCTCTGCCCTCGAAGAATGCATTGGATGCCGATTTCAATCTTNCCGCAGTTTCCAANCGGGTGGACAACAATGCATCCACTGGTTTGAGTATTTCCTACTCAAGTTCCAACCCAGCGGTGGCAAGCATAAGCGGAAGTACCGTCAGTATTCATGGCATGGGCGTTGTTACCATTACTGCCAGTCAGGATGGTAACCAAAGTTATAACCCTGCTTCNTTCGTCCANCGTGACCTTACCATCACCAAGGTTCCACAGACAATTACCTTCAATCCAATNCCGGGTAANCTTTTGAGTCAGGGAACCTTTGTCNTGTCAGGTTCNGCATCGTCCGGATTGACNCCTTCTTTCACGATTGCGAATACNAGTATNGCNACGATTTCCGGAAATATNGTNACCTTGAAAGAAGGTGGNTCCACCACNATCACCGCNAGGCAAACGGGTAANTCNACNTANGCNGCAGCCAATCCCGTCACCCAAACNCTNACGGTGCAGGATGATTCGCTGGATCCGCAAACCATCACCTGGACGCAGAATCTCTCGAGTCTTAGTTTTGGAGGATCCAATACTCAACTTACGGCAACAGCCACATCGGGGCTTGGAATTACCTACTCCTCCTCGGATGAAGCCGTGGTTAAGGTGGTGAATTCCAATTACTTGGAGTTGGTGGGTGCTGGTACTGCGGTAGTCAGTGCTTCCCAACCTGGAAATGCTGAATGGATGGCGGTAACTATGGATAAAAATGTGACGGTTACCAAGGGGGGGCAGGAAATTCGAACTCTTACGGGCTCTCTTTCCATTCCGAACTTTAATAAGGACTCAGGAGATTTTGTTTTTGGCGGCCACCTACATGCAGTCAAGACGGGTACAAATATTCCGACAGGTTTAGCTATTAGCTATAGCAGTGCTGACTCGGGAGTTATCCGAGTTGTTGGAGGAGGTAGCAAACTTAAGGTGATCGGCGGAGGAACTACGACCATATCAGTTAATCAAGCAGGAAATGTGGGTTACAGTGCAGCTACTACCAAAACTTTTACCGTTACGGTGACCGAATACAGCCCCTACAGCGATTCTATACCGGGAATGACGATATGGTTGGATGCGAATGATGTGAATGGGGATGGTTTGGCAGAATCCGCATCTGATTTCACNACCATAGGAGGAAAAACTCAGGTTGGAGTATGGGCGGACCGCTCAGGAAGCAACAATTCATTTGCTCAATCNATTACCAGTAAGCAACCGGTTTATGATCAATCGGGTGGTAAAAATAAGATGCTCTTTGGAGGTACGAATGGAAATACGGGAGCCGAAATGACGGGCGGATTACCTTCCTCCTTGGTTGGTAATCCAGCTATAACTGTCTTGGTGGCTGCCAAGTCAGAGACATCCGGGGGCCGTATCATACAGTTTGGATCCGTCACAGGAGCAGCAGATCGAATCATAGGATTAGGTGAAAGCGGATCATTTGAATATAATAATGGGAATCTATCCCCTTTTTCCAACTTTACGACGGTTCCGCANATTGGAGCTTTTCGCCGAGAAATGAATGCAACGAAGGGTAAGGGTGAGTTTTTCCGGGATGGTCAGAAGCTCGTTATGGCAGCGACTAATGGAAATGGATCCCCATCACTTCTTTCGAATGACTCCAACATGAGCTTTGCCAGAGGAATAAATGGTTCTGGAGGGAAAAGTTTTCTCAATGGTGAAGTCTATGAAGTCATGGTTTTTGCCAAAAAACTCAACGATTTTGCAGTTCGTCGTTTAGAAGGGTATCTCGCTTATAAGTGGGGAGCTTCTGCAAACTTACCAAGTAGTCATCCATTTAAGTCGACTCGGCCTCGTTTTGGCGGTACACAACAAATCAATCTCATAACGGATAGCATACCGATTGATCCCGCAGACAATGTGCCCGCTATGTCTATCTATGATTCACCTTTCGTACTGGAAGGCTCGCATGCAACTTCAGGTCTTGATCTAGTATACACAACTAGCAATAGCAGTGTAGTTTCAGTTACAAATGATGGAAAATTAAAACCTGAAGGTGTTGGCAATGTTACTATAACCGTAAGTCAACCAGGTGATAGTCATTTCTCGGCCGCCTCATCCCGCACTTTTGCGATGAAAATTATTAGTAAATGGCCTCAATCAATAACTTTTGAGGAAATCGGAGAGACTGCATTGGATGCAACCCTTGAATTAAATTCAACCAGCTCAAGAGGGCTTCCGATTAGCTTCTCTGTGACGAAGGGAGCAAGTTTCACGACCATAAGTGGTACTCGAGCTACTTTTTCTGCAGTTGGGGAAGTTACGATTGAAGCGAGTCAGGATGGAAATAGTACAGTGGCTGCTGCTGCCCCAATTTCNCGCACTTTCAGGGTTAAACGTCCAGTTCTTCTGCAGTTCGATAACATCGCGACAATGGGTAGCCAGCAACAGTTTGATGTAGTCGCAACGGTCCATGAAATAATTAAGAGAAATAGCTCTGGTGTACCCACGGAAACTAGGGTTCTTTCGGGGGCTCAGGCACCTGTTCCCGTTTACAGTATTTCAAATGGTCCCGCTACAGTTGTTGGATCAAAGGTAACCTGNGGTTATCTTGCCTCGGGAGCAAGCCCTGTAAGTGTTACGATCCGTGCTATCGTCATGAGTAATCATTACATGACTACNTCGAAAGANACTAGCTTTACCATTGATAGTAGTAAAACCGGACAAAGGATAGAACTNACAAATGAAAAAGANGGGAAAGGTGGGTTTCGCCCCATTCCTATATCTCCCCGCCCCGTCTTTATCGGTAAGATCTTTAAGTCAACTTCTGGTCTCGCCCTCGACTATTCAATTTCAGGAGATTCCAGAAATGTTGCACAAATTGTCGGTTCCGGTGACAAGGCAGCTTTGATAATTGGAGGAAAGAAAGGGAATTTTTCAGGTTTTCCTAATGGAGTGGATGAAATCAGCTTCACAATCACTGCTTCCCAAAGTGGTAATTCACAATTCCATGCTGCAGCTGATATCGATCGTGTATTCACAATCAAAAAGCCTGGTAAAAAAGCTTATTATGAAGAAAGAAGAAGTGATTTACGTTTCGAGCCAAAGAAACAAAAGTTCAAAGTAAGATTCCCCGGAATTTCTTCTGAAAAAGCTGACTACTTNTTTAGCAGTGATGCTTATGATTCTGATGGAGATGGACTTACGAACCTAGAGGAGCGTGCCTTTGGGGGGGATTCCCTGGGTAATGATTCAAGGTCTGTTCGCCCCAAGAAGATTTCCAAAGGCGATCGTAAAAACTATATTTCTTTCACTCGTTATACGGACGATTTTAATTCGGGAGATGATCGTATTGAATACATTGTGGAAACAAGTTCCGATCTCAGAACATGGAGTACAAGCGGAGTGTCACTTGACTCGAATGTGAGCATTGGCGGTGGAATGGAGCGCGTGATCTACAAGACTAATTCAGATCGCCCGGCAAAAGGGCAGCAGTATATTCGGGTCCGCCTGGAATCAAAGTGATTTATCGTTTTGTAGTGGTGCATAAAACAGTTATTTCAATCAATCATTACACTTCATTTAATCTCCCTTGTATTGAACTGNCTTATAATCAATTGTTTTTGCGTAAAGTTTTATTGTTTCTAGCAGCGTTTTTTTGGTTTCCAATGAGTCTCGAGTTTACCTTTCTTTTGACTTGAATATTAGGTGCTGCGAAGTTTGAATATAACTTTCCCTTAAGCTATATTGTATTCATGTTAAAAAGCCCTTATCATCAATTACTTGCTTGTTGTTTTTGGCTTTTCGCTTTCTCCGCGCTTGGGGTTGTTAAAAATGACAAATTAATTGTCCGTTGGACATTTGATGAGGGCAGCGGAAGCGTCACCAATGATGTCACGGGTGGTGGTCTTGATTTGCTACTAAGCTCGAATGCAAAATGGGGTAGCGTGGATGTAAATAACACGGCGATTTCCAAGCACAGTTTGAATTTGATGGAGGGAGATTCGTACGGTTGGGCCAATGCTCATGAGAAAATCAAAGCCCTAGGTTCTTTTTCATATCTTTTATGGTTTAAAACCAACGGTCAGCCCGATGCATACAGTCAACTGGTATCCAAAAAAGAAGACGGTTATTCTTCTTACTTCGTGCAGATTGAACCGGACGGGCGTAGCCTTAAAACACTGGTCAGGTCTTATGGCACATATTACGACAATGGAGTTATCCCCTTCAGTTTGGACGAATGGCACCAACTTGTTTTTACCTTCGATGGTACTGAATATAACACATTTATGGACGGTGAGTGGATCGNNAACTCTAGTNTGGANACCCCTATCGATAGTAATGATGGAAAACTTGGCATCGGCGGAACCGCTGATGGGAGCAGTTTATTCAAAGGGTGGATCGACGATGTGCGTTTTTACANTATCGCCCTGAATGCTCGGGATGTGAAAGAATCATACGGTCAAGGTTCCGGAGATTTTGGAGCGGCACCTAATTTTACGGTCGATCGAGCTACATCGGTCATGCCGGTGAATGTGTCATTATCTTTTTTGGACAGTGATCAGGACCCTGTATTGGTAAGTGACCTCAATATTTCTGATTTTGTGGTCGAAGGAGGAAGCATTTCAAACTTTCAGACCAATGGTTTGAATTATACTTTTGANTTAAATTCTTCGGAAAAGCCCAAAAGAATTATTGTAGAATTACCAGCTGGTACCTGTAAGGACGATCAGAATATCAGCAATTCATTTGGTTCTGTGGTCATTTTCTATGGCGATATCGTAACCAAGGCGGAAGATCTGGTTGGTTGGTGGAAATTTGACGAAGCAAACGGAACAGAAGTTCCCGATAGTGCGGGTACAGGAGTAAATGCCATGCTTCAGGGAGATGCCGTTTTGGATACGGACAGTGTTTTGGGCACAAAATCGCTCAAACTTGATGGTGATGGAGATGCCGCGAAAGTATACGGATTGAAGAGAAGTACGCCTGCTAATGCATATCGTTTCGAGGACTTACAATTGTGGTGGCCCTTAGACGGAAATCTTTCTGATATGTCATCGAACGGCAGAAATGCAACTGCTGGTGGCCAACAAGAATGGGAAGAAGGTCGGTATGGGCAGGCTTTTACATTTACTGGAAATGATCACCTGGAAGCATCCAATCCACTCTACAGGGGGATCACCGGAACCGCAGCCCGGACCCTTTCCATGTGGATTAAAACCACGGATAAAAATTGGCGAACCCTCGCATACTGGGGACATGAAGTGAATGGACAAAGATGGTGGTTCCGGTTGTATCGGAATCAAATTCAAATGCATTTTCGGAATGCTGTCCGCCGTGCTTATGTGAAAAATATCATCGATGGTTTGTGGCATCACCTTGCGGTGGTTAATCCCGACGGGGGAAATCATCGCAACTTAGTCAGGCTCTATTTGGACGGTAATGAAGTCGAGGGTTATGGACAATGGGGTAATCCAGCAAATATAAGTACTGGTGTTAATTATAGCTTTAGGATCGGGAAACGCTGGGATAACGGTCAGAGATTTGTTGGAGCGATAGATGATGTAAGGCTTTATTCTGNTGATTTTTCCGAATTTGAGATTCAAAAACTGGTAACGGAGGCATCCGGTTTACCTGTAGACCAAGCTGAAGATAGCTACACTCTTTCTGTTTGGGCCAAGCCGAATAAATTAACCCCAGTTATGGATTACAAATTCGCTACCGGTTGGTATGAAGGAAACGGTGGTGAATATATGCAGGCAAAATTAGCACCAGGGCGTGTTGATGAGTCAGAATATAATTCTATGTTTACCCTTAATCCAACCGATCCAGAGCAGTCTACGGTCTTTCCTTATGGATTAAGTGAGAAAATTTTTGATGGCTCCTTTGGTGATAACAAATTGAACGATACCACCGGTAGCCCCAACCAATATGACGCGGGTATCGATGGTCGTGGATTTCGATTTAATACTACTATCCCAAATTCTGTGATAAGTAGAAATGCCGATGCCAATTTCTCTGTAATTACAAAATTCCCACTTAATGCACACACAAACAGCTACATCTTATGGGAACAAGGTGGTAGTGACACAGGTGCATTTGTTGGATATAATGATGGTTATTTGAGAATTCGTGCCGGAGATGGTTCTCCGAATGTTAATGGAGGTGCGGTTTCTCCGTCAACAAGCACGATGGCTTTGCTCGATGTATCCCATGCAAAACTAGAATCTCTTGGGCTCACTGATGGTAAAATGCATGATCTAAGGTGGGAGATAAGAATTGGAGATGGATTTAGTTATCCAGGCAGAGTAAGACTATGGATAGATGATATATTTGTCGCAGAGTCTAATACCACTGGGATAAATAGTCGATTAGAGGGAGGAAATTGGGCAAGCACTAGAGCTGGAGGGTTTGGACGGCAAAGCAATCAGCGTTGTAATGGAGAATCTAATAATCAGTGGCCGTATGAAATTGGGTCGTCCCTGCTCTATCATTACAGCGAGGGATTTATGGTTGATCCCAATTATGTGGCGAAAGAAGACAGAATTACTGGGCAGATTGAATTTACCGGNCCCACGATTGATCAAAAATCTGGAGGTTTAACCGGTACGGATACATTAGGTGCTCTTTGGTATGGGAAATTGCGAATTGGAAATGATACCTTTTTGCGATCAGGCGAAAATACCTTTGGGACCCGCAGTGATGATGGCAGTGCTCTGTGGATCGATCTGGACAGAGATGGGGATTTAAGTCGTACCAATGCTGATGGTTTGGATGAAATGATTGTTAATAATTTGGGCGGGCACGGAGCACGCAATCGTGTGGGTACTGTTTTTCTCGGATACAAGGCACCTCTAATCATGCGCGTAGGGCACAAGACGAATCCAGGGATTTCCGCGGGGACGGGTGGTCTGAGCACAGCTTATCATGCAACCCCCGAGGGAGAGAACTTAGCGGTCGGGAGTGATCAGTTAAAAGAAGGTGTTTGGAACCATCTGGCTTTGGTGATTAATCGCGAAGAGGGAGAAATTCGACATTTTTTAAACGGAAAATTGGTTGCAGCTGATGAATTCACAGAAGGAACTTACGGCGACTTTAGCCTGGGAGATTGGTACTTTGGTGGAATTCCAGGCTTGAGTGACTTTAATGGTTCGATTGATGATGCCCGCATTTATTCCAGCCCTCTTTCGGACGAGGATATTGCTGCTATTTACAATGGAGGTGCCGGGGATATGGGGGTGGTGGGGACATTGGGTGCTCCGGTGATCACGCAGGATAATCCCATTTCAATCAACCTAAGTTTCTCAAAAGTTGGCTCCGGGGTGGTCGTAACCGGATTAGATGCATCCGAAATTAACGCTAGTTTGACTGGCGGAAGTTTGGTCGCAGGATCTTTTTCATCCATTGATGGAAATCAGTCATTTACTTTTGAGATAATACCTGATGCGGATGCTACGGAAATAAACTTTCAACTACCCGCTGGTGCCGGATCCTTTGGGAATGAAGGGACTCTCGCGGTGAATCGGACGATCGGGATTGTACCCAATGTTTTATCCAAAAGTGAGATCACCAATTGGTGGTGGTTCAATGAATCATTGGGCAAACTGGCTTCAGATAGTGTCGGGGATAACGACGGCACTCTTACGGGTGGGACTAAGTGGGCAGCGGATGCAATCGAGGGCACCTCTGTTCAGTTTGAAAAGCCCGGGCAAGTGATAGATTTGGGGCAAGTTTCTCCAACCTTCAATGATGGAAGATTTCAGCTTTCTTTTTGGTTTAAGAGAAAAGAGGAAGGGTTCTCCTGGTCAACGGAACAGATATCAAATGTGATGNTGAGCCTAGGAGATGTGAATGGATCAACCATGCAGATTGGAACAAACGGTCAAAGCGTGGAAGTCTTTATGGCAACTGCTGTGCGTAGTCAGAGAGTGTCGTTGGGATCTGGAGTTAGTACCGGAAAATGGCACCACCTACTTGTCTCTTACGACGAAAATGCGAGCGANGATTATGAGTTAAAGATCTACCTGGATGGAAAGCTCTCCGGGTTTTCTGCAGAACTTGGAGGTAGCTTACAGGTTAAACCATCAAATCAATGGCTTTTAGGGGCAGCTTCTAAAAGTTATACTACGAATGGTCGTTTTATGGGCTTAGTGGATGATATGCGCTTTTACAGCTTGGATGATGTAGGGGATTTAGCTCAGGAGACCTATAACCGGGGGAATGGTGATCTGGTGCTTACATTAGATGCAAGTTTNCCCGCCAATACTCATGCAAACCCAATTTATGCAGATCTTACCTTTAAAAAATACGGCATAGAGTGTGATGTAACTGACTTTAACCAATCTCGTATTAGTGTAACCAACGGAGCTTTCATAAATTACTCAGGTTCGGGAGCAAACTGGACAGTCGAGTTTAATTCAACTATAGATCCTGGAAGAGTTTCAATTTCTTTACTTTCTGGCTTGGGCGTGGATGCCAGTGGTTCAGAAAGTAAACCGCTATCTTTCCAAGTCGGGTATGCCCGTCCCCTGACCCGTGTGGAGAACTTAACTGCCTGGTGGAGTTTTGATGATGTACANAACGGAAATTTCGTCACTGATTATATGAACGGATTTGAAGGTCAGTTTTACAGTGGTGATTCTGGAACCTCCAATGTAACTTTTGATTCGGTTAATGGTAAGTTTGGTTCGGCTCTGCGTTTCCCAAAGAACGCTTGGGTTGAAACCAATGCATTGGCCTCAAGTTTAGGAATTGGAGGAAGTAATCCCCGAACAATTTCATTTTGGATGTTTGTAGAAAGCGATCAAAACGGTCAATCAGGTCCATATGGTATTGGGCATCGACACTGCCCTAATAGTACCCATCGTTTATGGGGGATTAAGAGATTCTGGGATTCCAATAATTATCGGAGATTTCAAAGTGAACACTGGTGCTGGGGTCCTCAAACATATGTTTCTGAAGGAGTGCGTGATAAATGGATGCATATAGCTCACATTTACACCGGGAGTAATGTTCAGGTATATGTGAATGCAGTGCTGAGGAGTGATTGGTTTAAAGACGATATCGATACCGGGAATTACTTTCCTTTACAGTTTGGAAGATGGACTGAGGAGGATAATCAATTAGATCGCACATTTAAAGGACTCTTGGATGATTTTCGGATTTATGATGATGGACTACATGCATCGGATATTCTTAATATCTACGGCAACGGATCTGGAGATTTGCAGGTTGTTCCAACCTTGGATATCCCTTCGGTGGTCGATGGCAGTCCGGTTGTGGGTAGGATTCATTTTAAAAGAAATGGATTACCTGTTGAGGTAGAGAATTTCGATATTTCTTCCGACTTAACGATTTCTAACGGTACCATCGATTCGAGTTCACTGGTCAATGAGGGAAATGGGACTTATCGTTTTAACTTCAATCTCACTCAGGAGAATCAGGTTTCAACGATAACCTTAGTTTCAGGCAAGGTTAATGATCGTTATGGGGAAGGAAATCAACAAGCTAGTGTTTCTACCCGCCTGATGTACCGAGCGGTCACCCGGGGGCAGGATTTACTGGCATGGTGGCCTTTTGATGAGGATACGGTCGGCACAAGTAATGTAATTGGAAAAACCTCCAATGCACGAACGGCGAATCTCTACGACGGGGCTCAGGTCTCATCTTTCGGGAAATTCGGCAACGGGGTACGGTTTGATCGAACGCGTACGGGTAGCCGAATGACTATAAATGACGGTAAAACCGTTGGCCTTGGCAATAACTGGACCTTCTCTGCCTGGGTGAAAAATCCATTACCTCCCATGTCCAATTTACGATCAACTCTCTTTAGGGGACACTACACTCAGGGAGGCCGAGATTATGACCGTTTTATTGTGGTCCGAGGTAGCGATCGTATGCTTTGTTTTTTTGATGGTGACGATGGAAACGGCAATAACCGCTATCGGTCGACTGGCTATGAGATGGATCCACTTGCCTTTTCAGGATGGCATCATTTCGCTGCAACAGCAGGGGGTAGTCGTACCAATTTCTACATCGATGGAAAATTTGTGGGAGATGCCGACCGCCGGGAGCAAAGCACTGTAAAATTTATAGGTAATTCTAGTAGCAATGAATTGTTTGCTGAGTATTTAGATGATGTTCGAATTTATGGAGTAAGCTTAAGTTTTTCTGAGATTGCGGCCATCTATGGTGGCGGTTTCGGGGATCAGTATCCTAGTGTTTTACTCCGGGAAAATTCATCGAGAGATTCGGATCCAAGGTCTGTTCGCATTTTAATCGGTAAAGATAGCTTACCCGTAGCGGTTACTGGTTTCGAGATTTCAGATTTGAATTTAGAGGATGGAACTGTGCTGGAAATGAACCAGACTGCTGATGGAAATTATTCTCTTTCTCTTGATTTAAATGACTCTTTTGTAGGAAGCGTTTTCAGTCTGGACGAAAATGTTTCGGTTGATAATGATGGAAAACCTAATGAAGGATTTCGTGAGGAAATTTATTATCATGAGATCGTCTATGATGAAGCCCACTTGGTGAGTCGTTGGGCTTTTGAGGAAGCCAATGGATCTCGAATCCGCGATTTGGGAATAGCAGTTAATGATGGCTACTTGGTTGGAAATTCAGCATTGGTTTCTGGTAAGTTTGGAAATGCCTTATCGATGGATGGGAGTGGCGACTACATGAGTGTCCCTAGGTTTTCCGGAACTCATAAGGACGGGAACTTTACCATCTCTGCCTGGGTGCAACCCACGAATCTTGGTTACAATAGTGATGCACAGGATGCTGCCATTTTCGGAACAGATGGTAATAGTGCCGACACCGTTTTGGTTTGGTATAATGTAAATGGCGTATCCACGGCTAATCGTACTTTTACTTTAAATATAGGCTCTACAAGTATTGGGCTAAACCGATTGGATGGTCCTGATGGATTANCACTGCAGGATCGCTGGCAGCATGTGGTGGCTGTGATGAGCGGTCAGGGTCGTAAGATATACCATAATGGTCTTCTTGTGGCCGATGCGATTGGCTCGGACAATATTGTTACGATCGAAGGGAATAATGTCCGTGTGGGTGCCTGGACCGGAAGCGGCAATATGGATTATGAGGGGCTACTGGATGAGGTCAGATTCTACAAACGTTCCTTTACTGATAATGATATTTCTATTTTATACGGTTCAGGTAACGGAGATCTTGGGTTAACNCCCGTNATTACCCTCGATCATAAAAATTCAGCCTCAACNGTTTCTGGAANTATTGAATTTTTAAAATTCGGACAACCACANNCGANCTCTGGTCTCAATCCATCNGATATTGNGGTGGATGGGGGGACTATCAATAANGTGGTGAGTAATGGGGCGGGCTATAATTTCGATTTCGTTCCAAGTGGTCATCCNTCCACCGCCCGGATTGNTTTGCCAGCGGGNGCNGTTTCTTNCGGGGTATCCGAGTCTCGGGCAGTTTCGCAATCTTTTCTGAATGCTCCCTCGATGACTGCAGAGGAAAGTCTTCTTTTGTGGTATACCTTTAATGATCTCAATGCCTCCACCATGGAGATGGAAGACTTTTCAGGTAATCAAGCTGATGGTCTGGTTTCTGCGGGNACATTGGTCCCAGGGAAATTTGCCAAAGCTTTGCAACTTGATCCCGGGGAGTATTTGTCTGTGGATGGCGAGTTGTTATCCCTGGCCCAAACTTTTACTCTATCTCTATGGGCTAAAATTTTGGATGATAGTTTTGGCGTCCTGGTCAGGAATGGTCAGTTTTCACTCCAATACGATGATGATAATATNATTCGCGGTTATGCAAGCACAAGTAGCGGCTGGCTGGATGCCAATACCCGATTACCCAGTGGAAGATGGGTGCATTACATTCTCTCCTATGATGGTTCCAATATTCGNCTTTATTTTGATGGACAAATGGTTGCNGAGACCGCTCACTCNGGATACCTGGCATGGGGCGATGGGGGNGATCATAATCTTTATTTAAACAGATATGCAACGGCGGGTTGGGAAGCCAAAGCGATCTACGATGACTTGAGAGTCTATAATCGTTCGTTAACTTCTTCNGAAATTGGGCGTTTATGGTCCTCTGGTGCAGGTGACCTGGGGGTAAGCCCCCTGATAAGCGGTGCAGATCCATTTTACCAAGTCCCCTCCCCTTATTCAGTTTCATTTTTGGACGATAATCAATCCGTCTCGGTGGGTGGATTCTTGCAAAGCGAAATAAATGCAACCAATGGTACCGTGATAAATTTTAATCCGGGGGATTATAGCTTTGATTTAAATGTTTCCTCTTCGCCCACTACAGTCAGGATCGACATTCCATATGGTGCGGTTGAGAAAGATGGAAATTTAAGCAGTGCCGGAGCCTTTGAATTTCGTCGCCGAATCATTACTTCGGTTGAAGAGGATTTACTTGCCTGGTATCCCATGGACGAATCTTTTGGTACAAAATTACATGATATCTCAGGTCGTTACCGGCATGGAGATTATTATGGGATAACCGATGCCACCGTACCCGGTTCCGGGGATGTGGATGCTTCTAGTTCCAATGGTTCCTACCCTGCTACCAATGCTTTTGATGATGGAGGGAATACCAATGAATCGAGATGGCTCGCTCATGGTAATCAATTACCGAATGTCTGGATTTCCTATGATTTTGGAATGCCTACGCAAGTTTATGCCTACACCATCCAATCACAAAGCTGGAGGAATGCGGAAAGAGCACCCAAGGATTGGACCCTGCAAGCTTCCGATGACAACACCAATTGGACGGTGATTGATACGGTCTCCGGTGAATCGGGATGGGCTAGATGGGAGACTCGAAGATTTGATGTCGGATCCTTTGGAAGCTACAGATATTACAAGTTAGTCATAAGTGATAATAATGGGGATAATACTGTCGGAATTGGAGAGATTGAATTTATTACAACCAATCTCTCTGATGGGATGTTCGGTAATGCCCTGGACTTGAACGGTGACTATGTGGATTTGCCCTTTAAGATCGATCAGGGTGGGACCAATGGTATGTCCCTTTCCGCATGGGTCTATCCGCGGCAAATAGATGGAGGAACTGATAATGAAAGAATGATCTTTGGGACTGATGATGGTGGATGGGACTGGTCCATGGCAATTCGTACCGGTTCTTTAACCGCCTGGACGGGAAGCACGCGTTACCAGTCTCCTTTGAATCTTTACCCAAATAAATGGTATCATTGTGTGGCCGTTTTTGACCCGGAATTATCCAAGACCATACTGCATCTCAATGGCGGATCAATCACCTCGGACTCTTTGGGATTGGATGGTAGTTCCAACCTGATTCGATTGGGGAGTCATTTTGGAAACCGAACCTTTGATGGCTTGATTGATGATGTCCGAGTATGGGGTCGCCCCTTGTCCGTTGTTGAAGTACAAAAGCTTTGGGGTAATGGTATGGGTGATCTTGGTCCTAATGCTAGAATTGAGATGGATTCCATATCTTGGAGTGATCAATTATCAGCGAAACTGGTTTTAAACCAACCGGTTACTGATTTTAATGCGAGTGAAGATTTGGAGTTTTCCGGTATGTCTCTAAGCTCGATCTCTGAAGTGGCCAATTCAAACGGCACGATTTTCAACCTTGTCCTTAATCCCGATTCTTTCACTCCACAATCGCTCTCNCTTACATTNTCTGAAAATTCAATCACCGACGGCCANGGGGTTCAAAACCCNGNAATNACCAAGAANNTTGATTTTCGCCCNCANCGCGTAAGAGAATCGGATCTTCTCGTCTGGTGGGAACTCAATTCGAGTAACNANACAGGGGGGGCGGATCCTTCAACAATTTCCGGTTTACAGGTTTGGTTTGATGCCAACGATACCTCTAGCCTCACCTTTGATGGATCAAATGTGATAAGTGAGTGGAGGGATAGAAGTGGGAATTCACGAGATGCCACCCTCAGTATGGGGCAGCCTAAATATAATTCACTTGGCGGACCGGCAGGGCAAGCGACTGTCGAATTCCGTAGGACAGGTGGAAATGATGCCCTGGCGATTGGAGGTACTGCCTTTTTTGCCAAGGATCAATTCTACGTCTTTCGAAGTATTGGCTCCACCTTTGATTATTTTGGAGGAATCCTCGGTCATACTTCAACTTATCCAAATTCAAGACGCTCGAATTACCTTTTTCAAAATAGAAGAACTTATTTTCACAGAAACCAATACCCGGCTGCTGTTTACAGGAATGGAGTTAATCTGAGTTCACCATATGATTTACACCCGGTTGACGAATATATGATTCTTCGTTTGCAGGTGAATGATGCAAATACTGGTCCGCACTCGGACTATCGAATCGGTACAATTGCTGAGAATTCTAATTATTCATCTTCGGTCAATGTATCTGAAATTATTGCCTATAATTCTGTTTTGTCAGGAAGCGATGCACTGGTGGTAGAGAATTATTTGAAAAATAAATGGGGGGTTAAAAATATTCTGGATTCCTCCATTGTTTTAAATCACGGAACCGGAACTCCCCGCCATATTCCCGCCAAGTTTGGAACAGGTATAAAGTTCGATGGTTCCTCTTTTGGTAAATCGATCTCAGCTAAAATTCCTAGCCTTCCGGGAAATGCCATTACATTGTCTGCCTGGGTTTATCCGGAAAGTGAAGACTTTTACTTATTTAATGCAGACGGATTACCTAGCCCTGCTTCGATTAGTTTGCGCAAACAACGTCCGCTTCTTTCTATGTCAGGGCTGGATCAGACTGGCCTACCCGGCACGAATATCAATGAGTTCTGGGCTAAGGGATATCTTGCACTCAACCAATGGTCTCACCTTGCCCTTATTTATGATCTTTCATCGAAAAGGGTTCAATTTTTCATTAACGGCCTGCAAGACTCGGTCTCTTCTTTTGCGGGGAACCTCCCCTTCCCTCTTACCACTGGATTCCGATTAGGCCCAACGGATGATTATCAGGCCACCTCCACAATCGGTGAAATTGATGATTTTAGAATCTACGGTACCGCCCTTTTACCACAGGAAATCCAAAAGCTATATGGGGGTGAACTTGGTGATTTTAACCGTAAAACCATTAAGATTGCGACTTCTACGAATTTTGAGCTACCCAAAATAATAGATGTTCATTTTCTTGAGGATGGAGTTCCTGTAAGATTATCCCAGAGTGGGAGTGATGCTTTTGAACTAAGCGATATTACAAGTCCCGGAGCCTCAACTTCCAACCTGGTTTCGCTTGGGACAGGTCACTTTCAATTCGAATTAACTCCTGATAATAATGCCAGTACTCAGAATGTAACGATTTCCATCGATGGGAGCTTGGTCAAAACTGAAAACACGGACGAATCTTTTGAGGATGGCAATTATACTTTTACTTATGATCCACAAGTTCCCTCGGTTACTTCTTCAGCACATTCGAATTGGGCTCGTGGCAACTATTCCTCTTTCCAATTGAATGTAGAAAATGCGTCTTCTGTAACCCTCTCTACCCTCCCTGCCGGAATTGAGTTTAATGCAACCGCTAACCTGCTTTACGGATCTCCGGAATCAGGTGGAGAATTCATCGTTTCCGTTACCGCATCCAATCCGGTAGCATCCACAGTCCAGAATCATCGTATTCGCATTTTGGATCCTTTGGTTTTTGCTTCCAAATTGGAACTATCTCCTAATTTTTCTGCTCTCGGGCAAGTACCTTCGGATTTCCCTGGTTTGAGTATGCATCTGGATGCAAGTCAGTTGCTGGAAAAAAATGGAACAATACTTAATGCATGGCCGGACATATCCGGAAATGCGAGAGGTTTGGATCAAGTCCGTGGGGCCCCTTATGTCGTATCTGCTTCTGGAGAAGTCGGACACAAAGTTGTGCGTTTCGATGGCCTCTCTCAAATGTTTTCTTCCTATGACTTTGGTGGCCTGCTTTCTGATTATACTGTTTTTGCAGCCGTACGGCACACGGGCAGTCAAGATGAAGCCGTGGTCGCTTCGGTAGGTTCGGAATGGATCTTCGGACTCGGAAATAGTAAGTCAGGTTATTGGAAATTAGGTAATACTACCTTGACGGGACCATCCTCGGATAATGATTGGCATTTGCTTACTGGAACACTCGATCAAAGTGGTATAGTAACCTTACGCAGGGACGGTTATGAAATAGCTAACGGTGTGACTGCCTTAGGAAATAATGCGAAGCCAAAGTTTCTGGCTTTGGGGGGAGCTCAGGCAAATGACTATTTCTCCAAATCTGAAGTGGCTGAAGTGCTACTTTTCAATCGTGCTCTTTTGCCGAATGAAATTTCAAAATTGGAAACTCATTTACAAACCAAGTGGCTGGGTGGGTCGTTGGAGAATTTTCCTGCATTGGTTAGGCTTAGCACTCAGTCTCATCCGGATTTCGATTTGCAGTCTTTTGCTGATCCCACAAATGGCGGTGATTTACGCTTTTACGACCATAATCACGTGGAACTCGCTTTTACCATAGACGAATGGAATTCGTCAGGAGAGTCCTTGGTATGGGTCAATGTTCCGCGCCTTGATAAACAAAGCCGTATTTTTGCCTATTGGGGTAATGATGGGAACACCACCTTGCCGTCTTATGAGTCTTGGTCTGATTATCACGCAGTTTGGCATCTTGATGATACCTCGGACGATTCAAATAATAGTTATGACACCAGCTCGGTGGGAACGGTCACAACTGGAGACCCTGGTTTGATTGGTGGAGCCTTATCACTCTCATCATCGGGTTATTTGTCTGCTACCAACTACAAAGGAGTGCTCACTGACGAGGTTAGAGCAATTAGCCTTTGGTTACGCTCTGTCGATACGAGTGGTCCACTTTTAGTTTGGGGCGATAATACGGANCGTTGGGAAATCTCCTGGGAAACGAATGGACCCAAAGTNATGACTGGTGGTGGAGCTACTCGGCAGGGAATTTTTTCCTCGGTTTCAAATACTTGGCACCACCTGCTTATTTCATACCCGGGGAATGGATCTGATATGAATGCAACCAGGATTTTTGTGGATGGAAAACAAGTAGATTCGTCTTCTGCTTCCATTGACGGTGCTATTTCTACTGCTTCAGGTATCGATCTTCGTTTGGGTGCGGCCTACGATGATTCTAGTAAGTATTCCGGACTTATAGACGAAGTGCGTGTTTCCAATAAGTTTCGCGGTTCTGCGTGGGCTGCATATGAGTATGCAAACCAACGGGATGCGGGGCAATTATTCACTTATGACCTGGAATATCAATTACCGCCCTCTTTGCCNGCAGATCTCAATCTAACTGTGGTAAGAGGCCAAGCTTTTAGTTTTCAGATCAAGAGTAATCCACCCGCCTCCGAGTATACCTTGTCAGGAGGAACTTTGCCAATGGGAGTATCCTTAAATGCGGCAACNGGAATATTGGAAGGGAATACTACNGATGCGGCTTCGAGTATTTCNTTCTCTCTAGCGGCGTCGAATGGAAAAGGTACGACAACAGTTAATCTAAATCTTACTGTTCGTGACGGTCTTACTATACCNGTTATTTCATCGGGAGAGGTGGTCGAAGTTTTCGGCCGCGGGGCTCGTGTCCGCGGATTACTCAGAGATGCCGGTGGAGCTTCCAACGAGGTAAGTATTCATTACGGACTTGCCGACGCAGGCACGAACGCAAATGATTGGAACCATACCTTGATGTTGGGGGGCCAAAATCAGGGTGCATTTGAGGCTAACCTTAATGGTTTGGATAGTGGTAAAACCTATTTTTATCGTTTTGAAACGAGTAACGGACAGACTGCTTGGTCAGATGCCGGCAGCTTTGCCACCTTACGTTTTGATCAGGGAATTTTAAGGATTCATACCGGTAACGACGAATACGGTACCAATGCGGGTATCTTCTGGGACCGCAACAATGGTGAGGGAGAAACAAAGGTTGTTGACGCTAATATGAGTATTTACACCTACCTCGCTCCCAATGGGTCTTCCTGGAGAATGGCAAAAGCCAAGTTTCAGTTATCGGAGAATTTGCTTTTCGGCGAGAATCTTGAAGACATTCGTCTGACTGGAGTTAATGCACTTTCATTTGAAGTCGACGGAAACCTTACCGTGGCGAAGAACTTGATTGGTTCGCCCTCCCCTGCTCTGCCCCATATTCAGGGTGGAACCCTTACGGATGGATATGATTCATATTATGCAGACGAGCCGGGTAAAGGACTGCGTATGGGGCGCGGATCATTGGGTGGGTTTTCGGGGGGCATGGGCCCAGGCAAGGGGGAGAGCTTAGGCTCGACTGGAGCAGGCGGTATCACTGGAGGTGGTGGCTCTTTTGCCGGAGAAGGCGGCAGCGGAGCCTCGGGGCCAGCTGGTATCCGTTATGGAAGTGGTGGTCTTGATTTGTTAATGGGTGGATCTGGTGGTGGATTGGGTAATGGCGGTGAGGCTGGTGCTGGGGGTGGTGCGATTGAGTTTATTGTAAATGGAAAAGCTACAATCCAACCAGGAGTGAAAATATCTATGAATGGTGGCACTGTCTTTGTGAATCCTACCATTGGAGCAAATTTTTCCGGGGGTGCAGGCTCTGGAGGTGCCGTTCGAATTGTAGCAAACGAGATTGAAAACTTTGGCTTCATTGAAGTAAAGGGCGGAGATGCACCAGGTGCAGATGTGCGGGAACCTGGTTCCACTTATTTACGTGATGCCGGCGGTGCAGGGGGGGGAGGTCGTGTCGCCTTGCTTGCTGATGGAAATCTAGTTCAGGGAATGATCAACTTAAACGGCGGCACTGCCAATGCAGATGGTGCGGCGGGTTTTCCAGGCTCCCTATTTACCGGCAAGAAATCAAGTAATGGTGTGCAACCGTTATCTGTTGAATCGGGCACGCTTGTTTTTGATTCTGGCGGAGCCTGGCATCACAGTTCTGGAATTGGAGGGAAGGGTCAATTATCATCTGAATATATTGAAGTTGGAGGTTTTAGGTATGGATATTCCGTTTGTCGTTTCCATTTTGCCTCTCTCTCGATTGGTTCCGATGTGGTCGTCAGTGTTCAGGGTGACAATTCATTGGAGATCACCGTTGATGGTGATATCACAATCGGTTCTCATCTTAATTTAAATGGGGCCACTGGTCAGCAGGGAATCTATTCAGGCAGAGGGGGACCGGGCGGTTGGGCTTCGGGTCGGGGCCTTCGCAATACAGACCTCTTTGCCAATTTACATCCCGCTCTCAACGGACAAGGACCCGGTGGAGGACGAGGTTATGAAATTGGTAAGTCCACTGGAGGTGGAAGTTATGGAGGTGTTGGTTCTGGTGGCCTCAGTGGTGGTGTGCCGGGCCTTACCTATGGGGATGATTTAATCACTGCTCTTGTTGGTGGCTCCGGCGGTGGACATGCGATTCGAGGTAGTGGCAATGCGGGCGGTGGTGGTGGTGCCTTGTCGCTGATTGCAGGAGGCTCCTTCGTTTTAGAACAAAATGCGTCGATTACTGTAAATGGTGGAACGGGCACATCGCATTATGATGGATCAGGTGCGGGTGGTTCCGGTGGTGCGATTCGTATTGAGGCTGCTTCTATTTCCAATCTAGGCAAGATTGAAGCCAAGGGTGGTGATGCATCGGGAGATGCCAGTTTGGCAGGCGCAGGAGGTGGCGGTCGTATCGCTCTATTCTCTGAAGGAGCCATCGTTGAAGGTGATATCAACTCGAGTGGTGGAAGAAATCTCTCGTTGGTTCATGCAAACTATCGATCCAGCGACTTGGTTGCTCATTGGACATTTGATGATAATGCTTCCAGTCAAACTGCTCTAAATGTACAGGGAAATTCTGATCTTAATGGTGTGATTTCTGGATCACCCGAAAGAAGAGCAGGTAAAAAGGGAGGTGCTTTCTATTTTGATGGTAATGATGATAAGATTACCATTCCTTATGACGATGCCTTAGCCATTGATGAGTACACGGTTTCCATGTGGTATTTTCCCGAGCGAAATAATGAGTGGTGGACGGGACTCTTTGGTCGAGGTAATGGTACAGAAGGAAGGATTCATTCCATTTGGCAGGGTGCGTCCAGTCACGGAACACGTCCACACTTTCATCATCGTTTTGGTGAAGGAACCAATTGGAATGAAGGCGTTCCGGATTACTATGTGTCCCAGTGGAAAAAATGGTACCATATCGTTTTCTCTAATTCGGGATTAAGTGGGAAATATGCCCGCACCTATGTAAACGGTAGTTTTGCAACGGGGACGCAGAGATATGAACGGAGAGTGCTTAATGAGTTGATGGTTGATTACACTAGTGATCTTTACATTGGTGCTGCTCCAGACCATGGGAATGGTGGTTATTTTTTAGGGATCATTGATGATGTGCGACTCTACAAGAAGGGATTTGGAAGTGAAGATGTATATCATCTTTATAAGGGAGATCCTAATATCGATGATTATGAAGCACCAAGGCAAGGTGTCAAATTTGGTGCGGTTGGTTCTTTTACCAAAGTGGAATCCCCTACCCTTCCCACCGTAGCAGTTTCAGCTTTGACCTATGGAAATGAAATTAAAGGTTTGGACTTAGGTCAATCTACTACACTTTCTTACACTCTCACGGGATTACCTCCTGGACTTACCAATGAAACCATCTTTTCACCCAATGAGGTCCCTGGTCTGTACGCTTGGTATGATGCGGATGCGAATGGTACTTTGGTGTTTCATGACCAGAAATCCTACGACCGTAATGATTCCGTTGCCTTGGATAACCTCTTGTTGTACCTGCCGTTTGACGAAATTAATGGATCAATAGCTTATGATATTTCTGGGAACGGGCATCACGGTCGACTGATTGATCAAGCCAGTTGGACAGAAGGAAAAACCGGAGGAGCTGTTTCTTTTGACGGAAGTAATGATGGTCTTGCCTTTGAGAAGGTTGCCTATCTGGACCGTCCCGATTCATTCTCCATCGCCTTTTGGTTTAAACGCTACTCAGATGTTTTGGGAATTCCTACCAATCACCAGATTGATAACCTGATGGTGGCCCAATCAAGTTCGTATGATAACGACAACTTGGAAATCGGCAGCGAGGGCAGTGAAATTGAGATTTATCTGGATTCAGGTAACGGAGGTGAAGATACTACCTACTCAACCAGCGGTGCTAGCATTACCAACAATAATTGGCATCATTTAGTTGTTACCTATGGAAATGGACTGAAGGTTTTCGTAGATGGAGTTGAAAAACTCAACCAAACCCCTTACAGCGGACCATTAGATTCCTCTATAGACTCTCCGCTCTCCCTTGGGATGGGCAGGATTTTTTCAGATCAGTGGGGTGATTTTAATGGTTCGATCGATGATTTCAGAATTTACAACATTGAAGTGAATTCTTCACAGGTTGCTACTCTTTACAATGCTGGCACGGGAGATTTCGGTACTGGAGTTACAACATCCTTTGACTCAGGTAGGGTCAAGTCATGGAAAGATATGACAAATAACCAAAGGCATGCATATAGCTCTTACGAGCAAGCCCCTGTTTCTTCTTTTGATCCGACAACTGGTAAAAAGATGGTGAAATTGGATTACGGTAAAATATTAAATATTCCTGAGGGTGTAAGTATGCCGATAACCGTTTTTCTCGTCGGTTACGAAACCGGTTATTCATTTCCTGACCGTGAGCTTTTTACCTTTGAAGGGTGGAGGATGATAAATAGTGGAAATTGGGCGTTACGCAGGTGGGATAATAACAATCCCTCACTTGCTACTTCGATTTCTTCATCTTTGAAATCTTTACTTAGTTGGACCATCTCTCGATATGGCTATGAATTACGCGTGAATGGGGATGTTATTGCGACCAATGTTTCAGGGAATTGGAGACCTGAGGCTTTATTTGACCGGATTACGGGAGATACCGAATGGATGGCCGGAGAAATCCTTCTTTACCCTCGTGTATTGGAGCTAACTGAAAAGCAAAAGATTGAGGGATACCTGGCTAATAATTGGGCTATGCAGGATAATTTGCCTGACCATCATCCGTATAAATCAACCTTTCCGAAGGGTGCTCCTGGCTTTGTGCTGAGTGGCATGCCAGAAAGAGCGGGGATTTATGAAGTTTCCGTTACCGCAACCAACCAGTGGGGAAGCACCACCGGAACCTTTGATGTTGAGGTTCTGGCGACTCCTCCGCAAAGCCAGACTGCCGATGCCACGCAAATTGGGTCCACCTCCGCAAGACTACAGGCAAATGTTTTGGACTTGGGAGGAATGGACGGCAACCTGTCTTTTATCTGGAGTAGAGATGCTAATCTTTCCGTCTCTGCTGAAACAGATATTTTACAGGTTACCACGACCGGCTTTTCCTCAGCCTTGCTCACTGGGCTAGCTCCTTCAACGACTTATTACTACCAAGCTAAATTAGCGAACGCGGCTGGAGTTTCCCTCGGGGATTCGATTTCTGTTACCCCCGACCATTTTTGGGATTTGAATGATTCAGGACTCACTGCTTTGGATCAAGCAGGTACTATAAGTGGTGTAATCAATGGAGCCAGTACCACGATTGATGCAAGCAAGGGGAGTGTGCTGAGTTTTGATGGAGATAATGATTATGTGAACTTGGGAGATGTGGAGGCAATGGATCAAGCTGATCGTTTCACCATATCGCTCTGGTTTAAGCGTTCAGCAGATTCTTCCACTGTAGCAACTTCCAATGGAATCGATAATGTATTAATCGCTCAGTCGAGCGATTCAAGTAACGATAACTTGGAGATTGGAACGCAAGGTTCAGAGATTGAAATCTATGTTGATTCTGGCACGGCATCCACAGATCAGACTGTTCGTGTGGAGGCTGGGATAACCAATGATGTTTGGTATCACCTCGCCCTTGTCTATGGTTCTGAGATGAGTGTTTATCTCGACGGAATAAAACTAAGTACATTAACGCAATACAATGGTCGCTTGGAGAGTAGTGGCGCTTCTCCCTTGTCAATTGGTTGTGCCCGTACAGATCGTGCCAATCCTTGGGGAGATTTTTCAGGCCAGATGCATCGCGTGGAATTATTTTACGAGACCTTGAGTTCGGCTGAAATAGAACTTCTTGCGGGTCTTGGTTCCGTAAAAAGTTTTACAACTGGTTCTCAAGCTGTACCGCCCATTGTTGTGACTCGACCAGCCACCAAGATTACCGATTCCAATGCAACCATTTCCTATGAGCTGGTCTCCTATGATGGTGCACAGCCCGAGATTATTCTCTATTGGGGTAGTTTTGACCATCAGCAAAACTCAGGTTTGTGGGACTTCTCGCAAAGTTTGGGTAGTCAGCCCGCTGGCTCAGGTAGTTTGGATATAAGTGGGTTTGAATCAGGCCAAATCATTTTCTATCAAGTTCAGGCAAAAGGAAGTTCATATTCAGATTGGTCTGATAAAAGTGGCCAGTTCCGTACCGTTTCATCTCCAACCGTAGTTTCTGCTTCTGCAGTTAATCAAACCACATCCTCAGCTGTACTCCGCGGGGAGGTTTTAAGCAACGGTGGCGAATCAGTGTTACTACAGTTGCCAGTCCCACTTGTTTCTCAGGATCTTATCGCTCATTGGAGATTTGACGAGGGGCAAGGTTCGGAAGCATATGACTCAACCGGGTTTTCTTCCGTTGGCCAGGTGTATGGTGGAGCAACCTGGACCGAAGGTTTGGGAGGACAATATGGTACGGCATTAAAGTTTGACGGCGGAGACCAAGCTTATGTTGAGGTTGGCGACTTCATGATTGAGGGTGCAACGAGTTTTTCTGCCTGGGTGTACAAAGAAAACCTGGGTAACTGGCAAAGAGTCTTTGATTTCGGTGATGGGCCTAACAGCCATAATCTGACGCTTGCTAACAGGTGGACCACAAATGAGGCGGAATGGAGTATTAGGAGGGGACCCACTAATCGAACCTTGGTGGTGCAAGATTTCTGGACATTAAATGAATGGCAACATGTGGTTGCGAGTGTTGATGATTCTGGCTTAATGAAACTTTATCGGAACGGAGTGTTGAGGGGTGCTTTTCTTAGAAATGGACATCTTCCAGAAGCAATATCTCGGACCAAACAATATGTTGGTAAAAGTAATTGGGGTAATAATTTATTAGGGATGATCGACGACCTGCGAGTGTATGATAGGGCGATATCATTGGACGAGGTTGAAAAAATTTACGGGGGAGATCTGCAGCAATATGTGTTGCTCGGAGGTGAAGATCCAACCGTTACTCTATTCTGGGGAGATGAAGATGCGGGAACTGTAACCAATATCGATCCTTCTGCTTCTGGTTGGGACCAATCTCAGCAGCTAGGAGTAAGAACCCTCGGTGAGTTTGAATTTCCGTTAAGTAGCTTGGCCGGTGGCAAAGTTTTTTACTACCGAATCCGAGCTGAAAATTCAGCCGGAATTTCATGGTCTGAAGTGTCGACTTTTTCTACCGGTGATTTTGAATTTGGATCTGATTCAGTTGCCGGTGGAGATATGCTTCTGTGGCTGGATTCTTCAGACATTGATGCAGATGGAAATGCTTCGAACGAACCGTATGGAGGTAAGGTTGATTTTTGGCGAGACAAGTCAGGTGGTAATCGTCACGCAGGAAATGGAAATGGCCCGAGTCTTCAGATTAATCGTTGGAATAATTTGACCACTTTAAAGTTTGACGGGAATAGTCAGTATTTGAGAGTCAACGATTCGGATGTCTTTGATTTTGGTGAGGACGGAACCATTTTTATCGTTGCTCAAGGGCACAATACGGGCACTTGGCGTCCAATTATTTCTAAGCGTGGTGGAAGTGGAATGGGGTGGCAATTCAGACGGGTTAATACTGAATTTACAGCCTTTACTATTCGAGGGACTTCAGACTGGGATGATCGTTCCGGAGGTACTCCATTTAATGGGGAGCCCCATGTTTGGTCTTTGCGGAAGTCTGCGGTGAGAAAGGCTCAATGGGCTGATGGTAATTTGGAATTTCAGGTTTTGGATACTGGTTCCGTCGCACCTGCTCCCAATCATGATCTTGTCATCGCTGCCCGACATGAAAATGGTTCGATTGTTTCCCACTCCAATATTGAAGTTGCCGAAATTATTATTTATGACTCCGCCCTTTCGGATGATGATGTTTCGAGGGTGCAGGGGTACCTTGCTCATAAGTGGGCATTGACCGAGCCCATGCCCTCAGGGCACCCTTACAAGTCAAGCAAACCTGTCTTTGAGAACCGTCCTGAACTTCTTTTGGCGTCGCCCTCTACTCTTCTGTTGGACCAGAATGTAAGTATTCCTCTTCCCACCAATCGACCGGCTAATCAGATCTTGGCTAACGGATTGCCACCCGGCCTTGAATTGAATGCCAGTGCCCAATTGTTGACCGGCATGCCAACAACCATAGGGTCTTATTTTTCAACTTTTGAGACATCAAATCCGGCCGGATCACTCTCGAAGACGATCGAATTTAAGATCAAAGATTTCAGTCCCTGGATTTACGGGTCTTTGATCACTTTTCCCGGTTACACAGAATCTGAGCAGATCAATGATTTTACCGTTTATGTGGAGCTTAACTCTTCTGTCCCAGGCTTTAGTTATGAACAGTTTGCTTCAATATACGGGCATGATCTGAGATTTCTTACCGGGGATGGAAAAACGGAACTTGCTTATGAGCCGATCGAATGGAATCGAAATGGCACTTCTTCTTTTTGGGTGTTGATCGATGAAATGGATGCTAATACATCCATTCGGGCCGTCTGGGGTAACCCGAATTATGGGGAGCAACCTTCCTATTGCCGAGACGGTACAGTGTGGGACAAGTATCGTGCAGTCTGGCATATGGACGGGGAGGACCCCACCTTGGTCAGAGATTCAAGAGCGAGTTATCATGCCACACCTCACAATATCGATGAATTGCGGGTAACCGGAGTAATAGGGAAAGCCGTTTCTTTTGACGGGAATAATGATTATCTCGAACTGCCTCTAGATTCTCATCCCCCTGCCGGTACTGAATATTTGACTATTTCCTTTTGGACTCATGGTAATTTTGCCTCTCTTACCAACTCCACTTTATTTGAGTCTGGGTCCGCTCTGGGGCGTCACTTAAATGTACACTTCCCATGGTCAAATTCCCGTTTTTATTGGGACGCAGGTATGAGTAACCAGTATGACCGTATTGAAAAAGAGGACTCAAATTACTTGGGTGCGTGGATTTATTGGACACTGCAAAAGGATGTGGAACTCGGCATCATGCGAATTTATAAAAATGGAGAGCTTTTCATGGAAGGCTTTAATAAAACCCGGCCAATAGGCGGACCGGTGGAAAGTTTTAGGCTTGGGTCCGGCAGACTTGGTGGTGCTTGGTGGAATGGATGGGTTGATGAGTTTAGGATTGGATTATTCATTGAATCCCCCCAGTCGATCAAGGCTTCCTATTTAAGCCAAAGACCTGATGCAGCAGTTAACTTCTTTACTGCTGCTTCGGTCGAAGGTCCTCCTGTTATTTTGGCCAACCAAAAAGGCGAAGGATATGCCAATGATAACGATCATCCATTCTCATATATTATTTCGGTCTTTCCATCTGCCTCCACTTTTTCAGCGGTTGGGCTTCCTGCAGGAATTACTTTAAATTCTTCCACAGGTGAGATCAGCGGAGTTCCACTTCAGGGAGGTACCTATAATATTACGGTTACCGCATCCAATGCTTTTGGTTCAAGTCAGGAAATTGTCACACTAAGAATTTCTGAGGTTTCTGGTTTTACCCATTCTGTCGAGTTGAGTCTTTCCGGATACTCCGGTAGCGAGACTCTCCATGACTTTCCTATGCTCGTGAAAATGAGCCCTACGATGGATGCAAACTTTAGTCTTAATAGTTTTGCATCGGTAGAATGTAATGATTTGAGGTTTTATGATGAGACAGGCCGCGATTTACCTTATGAAATCGAATCCATTGATCGCACAACTAACTCTCTTGTTGCTTGGGTAAGAATTGCTGAATTGGCTAACGACAAATCGATATTTGCTTATTGGGGTAATCCTCTCTTGGCTGAAACATCTCCGGACACTTCAACCGATGGGTCGACCTGGTCTTCTGGGTATCGCGGTGTCTGGCATCTCCGCCCGATGAGTGAGACCGATGTAATGACTGATTCATCTCTATTTCGGAATCATGCGATAAATGTCGGAGGAATTACAGCACCAGTTGGTAAGTTTGGCGCGGGACGGTCCTTACAAGCGGGCGGTGATCAATACATCAAGGTGCCTCGATCCTACTCTCTTAATCCACTAGGGAAAGAATCCTATTCCTATTCCATGTGGGCAACCCTAGAAAATCAACCTGACACCGAGGCGATCGATAGTTTTTATGCCATGGGCTACGAACAGGTACCGAACGATCGTTTTTTTAGAGATATTAATAACTTGATCGCCTTGAAACCAAGTGGTGCCCGGATTTACAAGAGCGGACCGAGACAAGGATTATATTTGAGTGGAGATACTGATTTTCGAAACGCCAACATAGGGATCAATCGTAATGATAATTATATGACCTTATTTATGAGTATGTTTCATCCTCCTGAAGACGGTAATTACAGGTTCCGTTGTACGGATAAAGATGACCGGGCGACTATTTGGATGGATTTAGACGGCGATGGACAATTTGAAATAAATGGGGATAAGGGGGAAGAGATGTTAGGTGGAATCGAAAATTTCACTTCTGACTGGGTTGAATTGAAGGTTTCGGATGGTCCCTTTAAAATTGCAGTTGCTCATGGCGAATGGGGAGGTGGGTCAAGATTAAGACCTTGGATTATGATACCCGGTGATGATACTTGGCATGTAATTGATCCAAGTGATCCCACGCAGGCCGGGTTTTGGCGGGTGCCCTTTGATGATACGATTACCGGCCAATTAAGTGCCTTTACCTTTTTCAAACATGGTGGAGTGTCCGCGATGGATCTAAAGAACGGCAAATTTGGAGTCTCTCATCCATTAGAATCGAGCATTCTTTCTTATGAGAGTACTGTGTCATTAAATAATCAGAGGTGGTACCATCTTCACAAACAAGTGGATACATCGCTGGGACTCACACAACTTTATGTAGACGGAAACTTGGCCATCAATGAATCATTCGATACGAGCTTAGGGATTGAAGAAGAGATTGAATCTGAATGGATTATTGGATCGGGAACCATTTCAAGTACGGTCGATGAGATCAGAGTATCAAACACAATTAGAAGTCCGGACTGGATTTTAGGATCCTTCGAAAACCAGAGAGACAATCCCACTTTCCCGACAGTACAGGACTCTCTGATTGGTCCGCCGAGTTTTACTTCGGCTAATCGATTCGTAATTCCAGCTGAACAATCATTTACCCATATTGCCCGTGCAACAGGAAATCCCACTGCCTTTGTGGGAAGTGGATTGCCCAGCGGCCTCTTACTTAACCCTGCAGATGGAAATCTATCAGGTGTCCCCTCTTCCGCTGGTCTTTACAGACCAAGTTTGCGGGCGATCTATGCCAATGGCACCCAGGCTACACAGGACTATGAGATAGAAGTTCTTGCTGGATCACCTGATATTGAATTATCGACTCCTCAATCGGGGGGTGCCTCCAGTCTACAGATTCCATTTGAAGTGTTGGCAACCGGAGGTGATGATCCTGAGGTTTGGGCATTAGTTGATCCGGTAGATCAGGGTACAGAATTTTACAAGTGGAAATACCGTTTTAATCTTGGTAAGCAAAGACTGGGTACTGGTTCTTCCTTAGTTGGCGGACTTGCCCCAGATCAGTCCTATTATGTCCGGCTTTATGCTGTGAACTCTGTTGGAGATGATTGGACAGGAAAGGTGTTTTTTATTCGGACTCAACCAAAGGTTTCCAGCTTGCCGTTTGGCTTAGCCATGTGGTTTGACGCCACGCAGTTGTCTGGTCCGAGGGAGGACACCAATGCTACATTGGCTGATGGGATGCAAGTTTCCACCTGGGTCGACTTATCAGGAAATGGTCGACATATGAATATTGTAAATGGAGACCCTACGATTGCGTTGGATGGGTATGAAGGTCGGGAGGTAGTAGACTTTGACGGAAATGATCAAATAATATCAACTTATGACTTCGCCTCCACGGATTTAGGTACATGGAGGCAAGGTGGATATACTGCTTTTGGTGTTTCTCGATACACTGGAGGTAGAAGTAATCGAGTTATTAGTTCCCGTGGCCAAAATTGGTTTATGGGGCATCATGGGAATCGAAATGCGAGATTTTATTTTAACGGTTGGATTCATTCAGGAACCGCTTCCGATACGAAATTTCATATTTGGGAAATTAAGCAGGAAGGTCGTAGCAGTAATGGAAATCCATACAGTACCGTTTATGCAGACGGGATTGAGCTGGCGAATAATCAAAATTCTAATAATTATTGGTTCCATCCCGGTCAGTTGTCCTTTGGCGGATGGGCGGACCTTGGCGAAACTTCCAATTGTCAGGTTGCTGAGTTTCTTATCTTTCAGGGATTAATGGCTGACACGGATCGTTTTCTTATTGAAGGGTACTTGAGTCACAAGTGGGGAATTGACCTACCTTCCAATCATCCGTGGGGTGCGGAGAGGCCAACTTTTGGGGATGCTGTGGTTAACGGTTCAACGGCAGTCGGTGTAACCACTGATACCCAAAGTCCCGTTGTGCGAAATCGTGAACCTGCAAACCTGACCACAAACTCTGCGGTACTGACTGGTCAATTAGTGGATGCAGGCCTCGGTATGATTCCTTCGGATCCTCAAAACTCTATCTTTTCTCCCCTTGATTACCCTGGATTGCGCCTTTGGTTGGATGTGTCCGACGCCGATGGTGATGGAAATACGGGTTCAAATTATGATGATGCTAATGTTACGCCGCCCAGTCAGTGGAGCCCGGATGTCCTCTCCCCTGCCCTATGGTTGGATGCAAGTGAGTTGAGTTCTGCAGACGCCAGTTGGCCCGATAAAGGACCCTTAGCCAATCATGCAACCAGGCATGGTTCCCCATCTGTAGTTCCTTACGATGCGAATACCAGTCTTTCTTTGATGAGGTACAGTGGGGCAAATGGTGAGTATCATTCTTTCGCCAACCTGACAAATATTCGAACAGTCTTTTGGGTATACAAACATACCGGTGGGTACTACTTCATGCTTGGCGATAATAATCAGTACCATTTTCACAGGGGATCCTTTATGTTCGACTCGGGTTGGACATCCTCGAGGGTTTCCGGAGGTCTTTACAGGGAAAATGGGTTGGAGCTTAGCACTGCCACGGCCGAGCGACCTAATAGCCTGAGTATTATGTCTTTGCGTACCACAGGAAATGTAGAGGCGTCCAACTTTTCAAACGACCGCAATATCGGTGGGCGTTATGTAAACGGGGATCTGGGTGAGTTATTGATCTTTACCACTCCCCTATCTCTAGGTGAAATGGAAAAGGTTGAGGGCTATCTTGCTCACAAATGGGGATTGGATGGAGATTTGCCCTCCGTTCATCCTTACAAGAATGGTTTCAGTGAGTCCTATACTTATGGTACCCCTCTTCACACATTGAAGGATAAATCCGGGCAGGAAAATGATGCGATCCAGGAAACCAACGCAAGCCAACCCGAGTTTGTTAAAAATGTATTGGGGGTAAATGGAGATTTACCAGTACTTCGTTTTGATGGTTCAGATGATTTCCTTTCATTTGAAGAAGAGGTAAATTCAATCAGGACTGTTTTTATGGTAGTAAACCGAAACCCTGGAAACGAAGGTTTTCTACTGGGTCACCCCACCGCGTATGCTTTCCACCCTGGGGTAAACACAGTTTGGTCAAGTTCATGGACTGATACCGCCATCCTAAATGGGCTTCTGCGTGCCAATGGAAATACCAAAGATGGATTGGTGGAGAATTATCCCAGTAGCGAGCCGGTTATTTTAGGAATCCGTACTTCAGGGGTTGTGCGTGCTTCGAATTTGTCAAAAGACCGTAGTAACAATTTGTATTTTCAGGGGGAAGTTGCAGAGGTTCTAATTTACAATGAACCCCTACCGACCTCGGCGATGAGAATGGTGGAGGGATATCTGGCTCATAAATGGGGTACAGTTGCGACCCTCAATAATAATCATCCATATAAAAAATTTGCTCCACTGCGAAGCACTCCTTCTGCTCAAACCAAAATTTATTGGGGTGGAACGGACGGAGGAGAAGACCCTACTCTATGGGAAAATGTGATCGATGTAGGGGAAGTCTATGTTGGTCTAAGAAGACTGGAGAAAGGGATCTCTGTATTGGCTGCCCCCAAACCTAATGATTCGGGAGGTACTTATTCTGAACGAAAGCTGATTGATCTTCAATTTCCTGATGATGGTTGGCGTTCATCCTGGACTGCCTGGTTTAAGAAAGACCCTGAGCTTACCTTTAATCTGGGTGGGTTGCGTCAAATGAACAAGATTCGTATTTACCATCAACCCTTTGAGCGTGATGACGAACTGATGGATGTGGCGGTTTGGATTGCAGATGAGGAAATGAATTTTGAATTGCTGAAGACGATTCCTGGTGAAGTAGGTACCACTGAACAAGGCAGATTTACAGATATTGATCTAGAGGGAATCTCGACACAGGCCATCCGTTTATATCCTCGTTATCAGGGTTGGGGGCATCAATGGGGGGAAGTCGAGTTCTGGGTTTACGACAGTGGATTCTTCGAAGCCCCTGTTCAAGGTCTAGCCAAAGGTCAGACCTATTATTATCGAAGCTTCTTGGCAAATAGTGGCGGGACTTCATGGGCTCCCACGACGCAAGTATTTGAAGCTGAGGATCGGGTGAAGTATGAAGATGGTAGGCTCATTATTCATACTGATTTAGGAACATGGAAACACAGCAATGGGGACAGCCGTACCGGAAACATTGTTCGGAAATCCTACACGGATCCTCTGGGTAATGATTATCTATATGAAGTTTGTCAGTTTGTTTTTGATCGTGTTGAGTTAGTTGGTGAACTTGAGGTTCTGATTAGGGGTGAAAATGCTCTCGAGATTATTTCTCAAAACGGAGACTTTATCGTTGGCACACCTTTGGATCTTTCCGGTGCCGCAGGTAATGATGAGGCTCGTGGTAAGAGCGGCCCCGGGGGGTGGTCCGGTGGTGATGTGAATGGAAAAGGCTTAGGGCCCGGTGGTGGTCTTCCCGGAGTGAGTCCTGGTGGGGGTGGTTATGGAGGAGCTGGTAGTGGTGCTACTTTTAACAGCGGTAAACCCTACGGAGATGGCAGGGTCACCAATCTTGTTGGTGGTAGCGGTGGAGGAGGTTTTATCACAGATTTTACCGGTGGAGGAGGTGCTGGAGCGCTCAGGCTTGTATCCAATACAAAGGTGGTCATTGATGCTCCCATAAGATCCGTTGGGGGAGGAGGTTTGAGTGGTTCTGCTGGAGGTTCAGGTGGAGCGATCCATATCAAAGCGAATGATATTTATCTTACCGAAAAATCTGTTTTGGATGTTTCCGGTGGTGCTAATGGAGGAGGCGGTGGTCGAATCTTCCTGGAATCTTCCAATTCCTTTACGAATGATGCACGGAAGAATATTAAATTAGAGGGTGGAGATGGAGTAACACTTGGAACTCCTGGTACATTCAGGATTGAAAGACCCTCCGAACTAAATGAGCTGGATTTTCGGAGCGGACTACTTACAATTGATACAGACACCGCAACTTTACTGCATAGCAATGGTGAGGTTGCTTACGGAACGATTGAAGATAAATTTTACCAGGATGCAGCCGGATCGGTATGGCCATACTCTGTTTGCCGTTTTAGTTTTAACCGAATCCGATTGGGTGGAAACTTGGTCGTAACTTTAAAGGGACAGAATGCTCTGCATTTGGAAGCAGTTGCCGGTTCTCTGTCATTGGGCTCGAATTTGAATGCGAATGGTGCAAGCAGTGCTGACGATGTCGGGGGAATCGGACGAATTGGAGGTTATGACGGGGCGAGTGCGGGCACTTCGACAGGAAATGGCCCTGGTGCACCAACCGAATCATCCGAAGATGGTCATGGTGCCGCTTATGGAGGGCATGGTTCTGGGGCAGCCCAAGATTATGGGGACCGTGCACTTAACGATTTATTGGGAGGTAGTTCAGGCGGAGCATCGACCGAAGGATCGGGTGCAGGCGGAGGAGCAATCTCCTTAAAAGCATCAGCAGAGCTGATCATTGAACCCAATGTTTTAATCAGCGTGAATGGCGGAGATGGAGGAGCGAATTCAGCCGCGGGCACGGGGGGAGCAGTTCGTTTGGAAGCAACGCGTATTTATAATCATGGGCGGATAGAGGCACGTGCAGGAAATGGAGTTACTGCTTCAGGGAATTCCCAAAATAGAGGTTCGTCCGGTGGTCGAGTTGCATTAATTGGCAGTGGTGATGTTAAGGTTGGTGAGGTTGATGTTTCTGGAGAGTGGTTGTCCAATGAAGGATCAATCTTTGTTGGAGGGGCCCATTTAGATACTGTTTTAACGGTCAGGGACCAAGAAGTAGTTTTTGATACCAAGACTGGATATTTTTCGGTTGAAGGTGGTGCTCATGGAGTAGGTGTAATCACTGATCACATATATACCGATGATTACGGTCAGGCTTGGCCTTATCAAGTATGCACTTTTAGCTTTGGTGCCGTTGACATAAAAGGAGCAAGCTTAGTCAAACTCCGGGGAGATAAATCCTTGCAAATCAAAACAGTAGCTGGAGGTGATATCTACCTTGGTGCTGATTTTATTTTGGATGGAGGGGATGCCGACACTGATACTGGCTATGGTGGTCGTCCTGTTTTAAATCCATGGAGAGGTAGGAGTTCCGAAAAATTAAAAGGTTTTGGACCCGGTGGTCCAGGTACGGCTGGTAACTGGGGTATTGGTGCGAATTATGAATATGGTGATGAACAAATTAGCCACTTGCTTGCAGGAAGTAGCGGATCGAGCGGTAAGTTATTTCAGGGTTCAGGTGCAGGCGGTGGTGCGTTGGCGGTGCATGCGGATGGTGATCTAATCATTGGAGATGGAGTTTTTATTAGTGCACAGGGAGGTGATGGTCGGGCTGATGGAATTTATGATCATGCCGGCGGTGGATCGGGAGGAGCCATTCGTTTAGTGGGTAAAAACATCGATAACCGGGGCTTGATTTCCGTTGAGGGTGGGAATCGTGGTGCAAGTGGTGGCCGTTTAGTGATGGCATCCGGGGGAAATATAAGTGCAGGGGTTATTAGTGTAGCAGATGGCAGTTTTAAAGAAATTAGACCACCTCAATTATCCATGCCCGAAAAATTACATCTTTCTTTTCGTAAGGCCCAATCCGTGAAATTTAGAAAGACGGTCACTACCCGTCCAAATAACTTAACCGCTTACTGGCCTATGGATGAAGGAACAGGGGTAAAGGCAGTCGATGTTGCGGGTGCGAATGATGGTTCTTTGGTCGGTGGGGCAAGCTGGCAAGATGGAAAATTTGGTAAAGCCATTCGTTTTGATGGACAAACTGGATTTGTCTCAACGCAAGCTACCGGTGCTGTGCTTGGAATCGATGGTAAGAAATCCAGAACAATCAGTTTTTGGACTTTTGTAGAAGATGGGAACCCCAAAAGTCAGCCTGGGTTTTATGGCTATGGAGAGAGAAGTTGCCCTTCTGGTGAAAACAGGTTCTGGGGTTTACGAAATATTAAAGACGGTGGTTACACGCAATTGTTGTCTCAGCATTGGTGCTGGGATCCGCGTGCCTATCATAATAATGATTTAAGAAATAGGTGGGCTCACTTTGCTCACTTGTTCAATGGATCGGAAGTAATGATCTATATGGATGGTAACTTGGTTGTCCGGTGGACAAGGGGAGAAATAAGTACTGGCAATGCAGATGCGTTTCAGTTCGGCCGCTGGCGAAATGATGGAAATGCTTATTTTCAGGGTAAACTTGATGATTTTCGAGTTTATGACTCTGCTTTGTCTGCCCAGGAAATCCAGCAGATTGTGGAAGGTAATGACATGAAGGAAGAGGTCGTCGAACATCAGTTTGATCTTTTTGCCACCGGAGAACCCTCCTACTTTGAGATTTCCGGCTTGCCGGAGGGATTGTTGATAGACTCAAAAAGGGGTGAGGTCGTCGGGCTTTCTCAGGAGGTGGGAGTTTTTGATCTCAATATTTCCGCCTTTAACATTGCTGGCGAGGGTAAAGCAAATCTTAGGTTGATCGTGAATAAAACAGCACCTCAGGTTTCATCGGTTAGCCCGCGTGGCGTCACTTCTAGTTCAGCCAATATGTCCGCACAGGTGTTATCGGATGGAGGCGAATCAGTTGGCATGGATTTATTCTGGGGTTCTTCCGATGGCGGGACGAATACAGCGGTTGACCCTGCAAACCCTAACCTGTGGGATTTTCGAATTAATCTGGGAGGAACATTCTCTGACGGACTTGTAAGTCACTACATTGACGGCTTGGATATGAATAAAACCTATTACTACCGTTGGATGGCGAGCAATTCGGTGACCGACGAATCTTGGAGTACATCTTCAGAGGACGGCATGCTCGCCTGGTGGGATTTTAATGATAACGAGAATTCCTTTTCACTGGATAGGAGCAGTTCGAGAAAGGCTACCTTTGTGGGTCTTTCAGATGCAGATCGTGTTTTTGGTAAAAAAGGTAATGGTTTGAGTTTTGGAGGTGCCGGGGAGCATTTAATTGTTAAAGGCTTTAAAGGAATTGTTGATGATAAAGCTCGGACAGTATCTGCTTGGCTAAAGACCAGTGATGTTGAGGGGTCTGTATTAAGCTGGGGAAATAATACCGGCAATGGAAAACTTTGGGATATGTCTGTTGTTGGAGGGAATTTAGGTATCAAGGTGGGCGGAGGAACATTGGTCTCCTCTCAATCTGTAAATAATAATCAATGGCACCATGTAGCGGTGGTTTTCCCGAGTTCCTCTGAATATCTCGAAGATTTAGTTGTTTATATCAACGGAGACCTTCAGGCGGTTACTACAACCGGAAATCCATTGATTTCAACAGGTGATAATCTTGATTTGATGTTGGGTACAAACTACGCGGCTAATCATTTTTCAGGAGTCCTTGACGAAATCCGGCTTTATGAAAGAGGTTTAAGTTCAAACGAGGTAAAAAGCCTCTTCTTGGATGGAACAATGGTCTTTACTACATCTTCGGTTGCCCAACCCCCGGTAGTCGAAGTATCAAGGGTAATTCCTTTACCAAATGCGAGTGTTTCGGTTATCGGTGAATTAATCAGAAAAGATATAACTGATCCAGTTGTTCGTATTTACTACGGTTTAGAGGATGGTGGCTTTGATGCCTCGGATTGGAATAATACTTATGTTGAAGTAAATAACGGAAACCCCGTTTCGCTCGGCGAATTTAACGCAACCGTTACCGGATTAGTCCCTGGGTTACGCTATTATTTTCGTGCCTTTGCACAAAGTGTCGACGGCGTCGACTGGTCAAGCGGTGATCCTGAGGTGAGCCAAGACCTTCTGGGTTATTGGCGAATGGATGAGGCAAATGGTACTACAATCATTGATTCGTTATCTCCATTCCGCAATGCAGAACTAATTAGCATTGATATTAATCAGTCTCGGTCAAATGG
>NZEN01000046.1 GCA_002689665.1 Opitutia bacterium
TGAAAATCTANTTAATCTAGATGAAATCAATATTACCGGTTTAGTGGATAGCTTTGGTTTAGTCAGTAACGAGTTACTAGGCACCTTAGTTATAAATCTCCTCAAAGAGAAATTCAATCGTGAAGATATGACATTACAAGAATTATATGACTACAAACCGATTTGTTTATCGGTCAAATGTGCGAATATATCAAAGAATAAAATAGATTATATTAACCATACAACAGACCCAGATCTATCAATAATTACACTGTTACGTATGACAACCGCCATACCCTTTTTATTTAAGCCCGTAATCTACAAGGGAGATATGTATTTGGATGGAGGCATCAATGGGGGCTATCCCGTGGAAAAAGCCACGGAAAACTATCTAGGAATATGGATTCGGGGAAATGATTCTGATTCAGTGGAAGCGGATAATCTATTGAGTTTTATGTATAAATTAGGAACCTTAAAACAATTTGATGAACAAGAACTCCCCCAATCCAATACGATTATGTATTATAGTGATATTCATTTTTCCAATTTNACGTTGNCCNCAGNAACCAAACAAGGGTTAATTACTCTGGGATACAAGACAACTCTCAAACATATACAATCGTATTCACTTACGAATGACTTACTTAGCGAACATCCTGAGGATACAACCCCCACAAGAGTAATCGCTGAGCTTCCGTAGACGTTGCTTCGGTTTCCGGTTGAACCACGTACTCACGACTCGGCTCCTTTTGAAATACATAATCTTGATTCTTCCATTGGGAGTGTAGATAGTTGTTATACGATTCACGATTGTATACATTTCGCAAGAATTGACGAGACTTTTTGGTACGAAGAATCTCACTTAGAATATTCTTTTCTTTAATAACACTCTCCTCATACTCTCGGATATCTTTCAACTTTTGTTGAAGTGCACTAATTTCATCTTTATTTTCATCTTCACCCTCCTTTTTCAAGGTTCGAATCGTTTGTTTGATAGACACCTCTTGTTTACGATTGTCACTCAATGTATCATCGTATTTCAATTGATTCAATTGAGTTTGTAGGGAAAGTTCGGCATCATCCAAGAATGATTTACGCCACTCACGAAATTCCTTATTTTTCTTACGGTTTTCCTGAGTTTGTTGGTACTTGACGTCTCTCTCATTAGCTCTCTTCTGTCTTCGAGAATCATTCCGATAGTTTTGATTTCCAACAAGAGGAGGCTTACGATCCAACTGGTCTTCCAGAGATTCCGAATAATCACTTGGAAATTGAAGAAGTTGTTTTCTCACATAGCGGACACCGTGTTCCTTAAAATCAACCCGAAGTACACTGCGAGCTGATTTCAAACCTCCCTCTTTTTCCAATACAGTTCCCTTAGCACCATTCGGAATATGTGTATTATGTTTGTATTTAGAGGAACCAATGTAAATTACCTCTTCACCCGCTACAAAATCCAAGTGAGACACACGTGGATTTCGGATGTAGCCATCGCTAGAATACGGTCCTGAGTTTTGTTTCTTATCAGCACCCGTGTGGAGACCACCGAAGTTCTTACCGTTCCACGATCCACCACCCATAGTTAACTTACTATCTAGACTCCAGTTACGTTTAAGTTGTTTTGCTTGTATCTGATCTAACGATAGACTCTATCGTAAGATAAAAAAACAAAAATATATTACAATTACACTACTCACTATTCTAAGATAACTCTTATTCGTCTGAAACCGATAAATTAAACCAGGGAGTCCGTATGGAACCATTGGGCATACCCTGCTTCATATTCTTACCCACAGACAAACCATAGGAAGTCTTTTCTTGCCATTTGAATAGATCCTCCTTTGTCTTTTTCTTATCAGGAACCTTGTAACCCTGCTCTTGACACCAAGCCTTGAATTGGAAATACAAGTTTTCATACTCACCCGGTGCTCTCTCAAGTCCACCTTCATCCACAATGTTGTTAACCACTTCACAGCATTGATCAATCCATTGACCCACGATATCATTATCATTACGATAGGCTTTAGTCTTGTTGCTCACTTGCTTGGGTACCGTGATACCCTCCGTATCATACTTCAACCATTCCTCCAATAGAATGGCCAAGAATACTTGAGGCCAAGCTTGTAATTTAGCTCGTAGAGTCTTGTCTCGTTTGTATACATTCTTAGACGGATCCACCTTATGGGTATCATCAATAAATCGGGAGATGAAATCCACGACTTCTAANCGACGCCAAGTACCATCATCATTAGAGGGAATGCTAGGTAGATCATTGCACATCAAGAGCAATTTGAATTGAGGTACAAATTCAATGGGATCTTTGAATAAGCCACGCGCAATGATCTTATCGTTACCCGTGAGCTCTTTCATTAATCCAATATTGATGTTCTCGTTGGCTTCTGGCTCTTGCATCACGACAAATCGTAAGCCCTTGGTTCGTTCCATCTCGGGAGTCGCCGAGTTAGATGAAGACCGCTTACTCGTAATCAACGATACAGGCAATCCTCCCGCATAATTCCCGAGAACCAATTGCATCAATTCAATCAACTTGGACTTACCGTTACCACCTGAACCGGTCCAAATGTAGAATCCCTCATCCCGATTTTCACCCGACAAACACTTCGACAAGAATCGGAGAGTGTAGTCACGAACTTCATCAATCGGGATAATCTGTTTGATAAATTCCAGGAGATGACGTTTGAGTATATCATAGTTGGTGATGTTTTCTTTCATAGCCGAAGACAGGTCAGTNACCTTGATAGGTAGTTTGTGATCTCCAATAGATAATGAATATCCCGTAGACATAGTCAAGTAATCTTCGGGTCTACCTTCTCGCAAAATACCCTCTTTCAAATCCACAACACCATTTTCAAATCCAAGCAAACTCACATTGGCATCAAACAGCTCAGCAACGTCTTTCTTGTAAAAGAGATTTCTCAAACTGTTCATCAGTGTCGTCACATAGGAATCTTTCAACAGCTTCATTTTGATATTGAGTATATTCTTCAACCATCGCCCCTCTTTACTTCGTCCCTCTTGAATATCTTTTCGTTCATCATCCGACTCAGCTTTGTCCAGAGCTTCTTGTTTTAGTTTAGAATACACCTTTTCGTACTCAGTGTAGATATTGTAAACCTTTTCGTGAATCGCCATACGAAGCTTGGTTCCTTCCACCGTCTTTTCCCATCGGGTTCCATTAAAGTAGTACCATTGATCTTTCACATTCATAGAGATAAATTCATTCTCAAAATACTTGTGAATTACCTTGGCAATCAAGAAATCTGCGTCAGCTCCATTCTTAACTGAATTGTCTACCAAATCTGAGACACTGTTTCTCTTAACCTCATCAAACCGATCTTCATTGTCTTGTTTGGCCCACTTGACCAAAGAACCGATACCGTATTTTGGTCCGTCATAGGAGCTCGTTGAATTGAGAGACCATTGTTTGTCACATCCCTCTGGATCATAGCTTTCAGACAATCGGCTAAACTCTTTCCACTCCGGAAGCAACTCGGAGTTGATGTTGTGAAGACAGAAACCCACGCTGAGCCAAGACTCATATTCTGTAGCTCGTTGTTTAGATAAACACGTAACTAATCCACGAACATACTTCAACTCATTNTCTTCTACCAATTTATAGNGGTTAATCACTTGATTGTTNTCTACGTAGTAGGCTGCGTAAATGTCGTCTTCGTCAGCCATAGTATTANTACTAGGAGGCGGTTTAGGTTTAAGTCGGTTTTCCGCTAGTTCGGTATACGCTACATTCTCTTGTAACGTANNNCGAATCATACTCATTTCATTCATAAATAATTCATCGGTATAAATAGGGATATCTCCATCCAANAAATCNTCNNNTNGTTNTTNAGCNTNGNGACCTACCATCAAGAACAAATANNNNACTAAATACGGNTCTTCGCCTGGNTTGCGACACAAATAGGGCATCCATCGGGTAATTTTGTAGTCTGTGAGTGTGTTGTCTAGGTTAGAGGGGGGAATCTGACAAGTTTCGCGAAACACCTGGAACAAGGCCTCCTGTTTTTCTTGAATCATCTCACCGAGAATTTTGTAGAAGGCTTTGGAGAGAATTATCTTGGGAAAGACAATATGAATTCCATCTTTACTCTTGTATCCCGATTTGTTACAAGGATAAGGGTTGTCTTTCAAAAGAACATACACATCATTGTATTTCTTCTCATCGTCAATCTCAATCACATCCTGAATACAACACCATAGAAACTCTAATACACCTTTCAAACAAGTCGCATTGATTTGTGATTCAGTAACCTCGTCAGCATACTTGATATCCAAATCAAAGATCAAAGGTAATACATCTCCAATCGTCTCGGTCAAAGGAGGAACGGTTTCTCCCTTGGCATAAGCCTTGCGAATTAGTTTGTAGAATGTTTTGCTTTTTTCGGGAGGGATATACCACTTACCTCCTTGAATGGATGTGACATTCGCTTTCTTTGAATCCGATGTTCGCGAGCACCCTAAAAATTCAGATAGCCCCATAATAATAGGATACTTATATTTAATTTTTAAATCAAATTTACTACTATGTAAGAATAGAAATTATCTTGTGAGTAGAGATGATTTGAGGAATCTATGTTATCTTGATACTTTTTAAAATTACTTGTTTTTTAAATGACTTCTGGATATTTTGATTTAAACATAAGTAGAGCNTAGTATCTAAACTATGTCTTCTAACGCNATNAAGCGTATTCTCAAGAAAGATATCAAGTCAATCCAAACTCAAAAATTGAATGAGTTGGGTATTTACGTTGAATTCAATGAAAGTAATATGTTGGAGGCCGCTGCAATGATTATCGGACCACCCGACAGTGTGTATCACAATGGCGTCCTGTTTTTCAAGATAGTCTTCCCCCACAATTATCCGTATGCTCCACCCAAAGTTCAGTATATTTCAAGAGGATCTATCCGTATCCACCCCAATCTCTACACGGGGACGGCCCGAGATAATTATTTAGGAAAAGTGTGTTTGTCTATTTTGGGAACTTGGTCGGGTCCCAAGTGGTCTACGATTATGGATATCAGTAGTGTTCTTATTTCTATTCAATCGTTATTAGATATGAATCCTCTGGATCATGAACCTGGGTTCACTGGTAAAACAAGTGAAGTACATACTAATTATAGGGAATGTGTTAGTTATGAGAGATTCCGAACTCTGATTTTCAAGAATATATTTGACATACCAGAACCTTTTGGAATATTTCAATCGATCATACACCAACATTTTGAATCCAAAAAACAAGAAATACTAGATGAAATACAAAGTCGTATTTTATCGGGTATCAATAAAGAAACATTATATATACCGATCTATCGGATTCGGTGTAAATTAGATTATACAGCAGTAAAACAAATGATGGAAATGAAACTCTTGGATGAGTGATCACTTTCTCTTACGGCGAGTCATCTTGCGCGTAGACTTGCGCTTAGCCTTACGCTTCTTCTGAGTGATACGTCTACCCCCAGACTGTTTTCGGTATTGTGAGGCAAACGCTGTTCCACTGAGTAAAGCCGTCAACCCACNCAAAANACCNGTACTACTGCTTGCAGCGGCACTCATACAAGGAGCACAGGTCGCGGCCGCCAGAGGAACTGCTCCTCCCCGCTGCTTTCTCTTGACACGTTTCTTACGAACAGAACGACTTCTCTTTCTCATATATAATATACACTAGATTATAATGGCTATATTCAATCAAAACCGATATTATGGATTTTTCTTGGGATTNCTCTCAACCTTTATTTGGTGGTATACCTTGATTTTATTATCGCAAAAACGNGTGGTTATTAAACGACGTCANTATATAGGNTTGCTATTGGCTGTNATAGGATATACGCTGTGGTTCTTTAAATTTAGCTACATTATCCGAGCCACCTAAAGATGAATCGCTTGTTCTAACATTTCTTCCATAANAGATCGTTTCACCTTATTTTTTCGTTTGAGACCATATTGTTCTATTAATTTTTCAATATGTTCTTGTTGTTTATCTTTTAAACGTGTTAACAAGACACGACGTAATTTCGGTATATTAACATCCATCATTTCCTCTACTTCTTCCAAGGAATATTCATCGGTATTAATATCTTCAATTGTATCTGTTCTTAGTTTAGACTTGAGTGCACTATTTTCTTGTTTTAACGAGGATACTTCGGCTTCATACGATTCGTATTGTTTGATTCGTTCTTTTAATTGTTGATTTTCTAGTCGTAACTGACTGGTATCCTTAGTCATATCTTCCAATTCACTCTTTTCTTTTGTTAAATTGCGTACTTGTTCGGTCAATTTAGCAATTTCCTCATCTTTTTCATACACAAAACTCATCTTGTGTTTCATAGTGACTATCTCTTCTTCTAAGGATTTAATGATCGTATTCTCTTCTTCATANTTAGTTTTCCCATTCAGTAATCGGTTTTGTTCAAATCTCTGGTCAGTGTCATTGTGTAAGGGTAATAAATCAGGCGAATTCAATGAAGTACTCAACGGTCTAAATGAAAAATGTGAATTCGATGAATTCGTTGAATTCGATGAATTGGTTGAAGTCGGTTCATCAAAAATATTGATAGTGGGGATTGCACTTTGCATAAAAGTATNAACTAGTCCAATAAATAAAATAAANAAGANTAACGTATTACTGAGAAATATAAGCTATAGGATATGATTGATCACGCTTTTTACGAACGGTTCTAGATTTAGGCTTTTGAGAACCCCCTACAACTGCAATAGGATAATTGTAACTTGATTCCACTGTTTTAGACAATTCTCTTATAATTGGATTCTGTGTTTTCTTTGTTTGACTCATATCCTGCGTTAGTTTATACAGAGTTCTAGGTGTTTTCTTTGATTTTTTACCCGGTTTCAATTGTTTATTTAACTCGGTATGTAATCCTTTCAAATATAGTCGTTTCAATTCATCCAACTCTTTTTTCTGTTGTATTCTTTCACGCATCAATAATTTTTTTTGTCTATCTAAATCACTGACTTGTCGTTTAACATACTTATCCAAGGTTTGTTCTTTGAATTGTAGATTGGCTTGATTAACACGATCTAGTAGTTGTTTGGATTTTTCCGAGGCTAATTCTTCACGTTTTTTATCAGTTAACATTGTTAATAAACGATTCTTTTCAGCTTGATGTGCTAGCTTATCTTGTTGTATCATTTTGGATAGTTTAGACTCGGAATCTCTTAGTTGAATGAGTTCATTACGAGCTTCATCTAATATATTTCCGGGTATGTACTCAGTCCCTATCACGGGTTTATCCACCGGCTCTGCCTGAAGAACCGATTCTTCGGGTGTGGTTGTTTCTTTTGAGCTAAAATAAGATAACAACCTAGATATATATCCTGATTCATCTGATTCGGGTGGTTTATCCTCTGGTTGAGCGGGTATAATTCTATCTTGAGTATCTTCTATACGTTTCACTTCTTCCGCTACGACCGCCTGAGCCTTTTTAATATCCTCTTTACTTGGTTTTATTTTTGTTGTTTTTATTTTTTGTTTGATGGGTGTGATTCTTCTTTTTTGATATGTGTATTTAGAGGTGGTTGGTTTATCTTTACCCTTTTTCGGTTTTGATTTACTGCGTTTATCCTTTTTAGTTTTCTTCTCTTTTTTAAATGATTGATTTGTAGTACTTTCCTCTGTTTCTAATTTACGCTGTTGTTTTTGTTCGGCCTCTTTTTTGAGTAATTCAATAAATGCATTGAGTTTTCCTTCTAATAATGGTGCGGGTATCAAAACACGTTTCTTGAGTTCTTCATTTCCTGGATCATTTAGTGACATAACTAACGTCTGCTTACTATCGCCTAATTCCTCAGCTAAGCCTGTTACAGAAGGCACCAAGGGTTTCAATCCAGCATAAATCATCCTCCTATCAAACCAACTCAACGAAAATGATTGTTTCAATCTGTCCCACGCTCCTGCATTCAATCCAAAGTTTTTAATACCCACTTGTACAAGCTTGTCATATCGGTCTTTGTAGGGTCTTAAGAAGGTGGTAAATTGACCGATCCAATAACTGTAATATAAATAGTGACACATATCATCTAATATTTTTTCATCGGGTACTTTATCACTGAGAATTCTAGACCACTCGGGTACTGGATACCACGCACGGGATGTTTCCACTACTTGTGTAAATGAATCTTCCGATACATCTGAACCTGAGTCAAATATAGGCGTACCATTGGGGAATTTAAATTCGGTTAAACAAGGAGATTCACCCTTATATCCCCCCCTTTTTGATGAACTTAGATCAAACTGTGATGAACCTAGACCAGACCGTGATGAACCTAGACCAGGCCGTGATAAACTTTCATCAGACTGTGGAAAACTTGGATAAGACCGTGATAAACTTTGTCTTCGGGCTTGTTCAGCCTCCTGTTTAGCCACCTGTTCAAGTTTTAGAAACAACACCAATTTGAGTATAA
>NZEN01000047.1 GCA_002689665.1 Opitutia bacterium
ACGGGCGAGCCCTCCCTGCCCTATTGATCAATGTGAAACTCAGCGATGAATGGAATGCCTCGATTAAGAAAACTTTTGAAATTGTGGTGACAGCCAAACCAACTGCTCACGACAGGAATCAAACTGTCGACAGCAACGAGACGATTACTGACGGGAACCAAACGGTCATCGAGGACGGTAATTTCTCGGCGTGGTGGGGAACTAAAAAACCAAGTGCTGATGGTTGGGTGATCGATTCCGCGATGGGCACATTCCGCCCGCATGAGAACGGATGGTTCTATCACCTACACCTAGGGTGGCTCTACGCTGCTCCAATTGAAGATGATTCCTTATGGATATGGTCGAAAGAGCATCGATGGCTATGGACGCGACGAGATATATTTCCTTTTGCTTACCGTTCGGAAGATGCAAACTGGCTGTATTTCTTTTTACGATCGGACGGATCCTTCCACATTTTCAATTACGCCACTGAATCGTACGAATAACTTTGGGGTAATAGGTCGGTAAAAAGACCTAATTTATATAGCTATTAGGGGAAGAATTAAAATCATAGCAGCCTCATTCAATAAAACAGTAAATTGCATCTGGAAAGTTTTGTAACAAACAATAGACAATTGCTAATACTCCTGTACAATGACCTTAAGTATTTATCACTTTTTATATTACTTTCATCGTTTTACGAAAAATTCTTAGACATCTTATCATCATGAGAACGAATAGATTCAAAATCCTATCCACTTTCATTTTCGGACTGCTAGCCTGCTGGGAGACCCATGCCGGCGAACAGGATAATTGGTACCTCACCAAGGAATGGGGCCTAAGTTATGCGAAGGGGGTTGCCTATTATGAGGATAATACCACGGGAATCGGACAAATCTATGTCGTTTGCGAAAGATCTAGTACTGACATAAAAGTTTTTGACTTGAATGGATCCCTGGCTCGTTCAATTACGATTGGCAGTAACAGATACTACCCAAGAGATCTTGTACTCGATGAAAATGGAACCATCTATGTTGCCGAACGGTATGCTGTAACATGCCTAGACAATAACGGATCTTTTAAATGGAGAACGGGTAAGAACGCTACTATCTCAAATTACGGATCAAACGGTTCTGGTGATGGTGAATTCTACAATGCATTTGGCATCACCATTGGTACGGACAAGAATTTGTATGTCTGTGATAACAGCAATCATCGTATACAGGTTTTGGATAGAAACGGTAGCTTCGTCCGTAAATTTGGATCTTATGGTAGTGCTCCCGGGCAATTGAGGGAGCCTCATGATATCATTTCCTTACAGAACGGGACTATTGTGGTGGGCGACAGCTATTACTTACATTTTTTCGAACAAGACGGTACTTTCATCAAGCGGGTCAATACATCGTCAGCTAGAAAATATGTCTCAGTCAGCAAGGATGGAACTCTTTTCAATTATCGAAACTTACGTGATCAGGATGGAAACCAAATTGCTCATCTCAACAGTATTTATGAAGATTCTCGCACCTGCTTCACTCCTGAGGGTGATCTAATCGTTAGCTACAACAATAAGATTCAAATCTGGAAGCGGGCATACCGGACAAAAGGTTTACCCACAAGAAATGTTATTCCACAACCTGCCATCCGTTCAATTTCTCAACGCTCGGGTACCAATATTATAGATCTCGATTTTGAAATCGTAGATCCTGATGATGCCAATGCCACGGTCGGAATTCTGGCCGCCAAAAACGGTCAGTTTACCATTCCCGGATCATGGATTATACCCACAGCATGGGTGGATGGCACCGGATCAAAAATTGGAACTCCTGTCGCAACGAACCAGGTCCACCGGGTATCATGGAATGTAAAAGGAGACTGGCCAGATCAAACAGGCACCCTGAAGTTTGAGGTTTTCTGTAAGGATGCACGCCGATCTTCGCCAGTAGATCTTCATTTCCTCCAGCTTCCCCTACCCGATGGTAATGTAACTATCAGCCGTTCACCGATTAAGGATAGCGACTTTGCGAATTACTTTAAGTATTTACTCGCCACCGGATCCTCTGCTGTTTCCCTAGCTAATGACAGGATCAAGGATACCAACGGTACCGTTTTGTTGGAAACAAACCTTCAGGTTTCGCCTGCAGGAAAGGATGCCTTCATGAATGCAATTGGTCATAGGTGGGCCAAACAGGCAGAACTAAGCCTGGCGAAGGAGGCATCCACGCCCGGTGGAATCAATGCCTGGACGCCGACGGGGCAGATCATGCCCCGCAACTTGCCCAATAAGGTGAATGAATTTGGCTTTGATACAGGAAGTCATGGTTCAAGGGCATGGTGGGTGGTCAAGGCGAGTACTCTACCTATTCCAAATTTTTCGGTCACTCCTTTTGACATTAATGGTTCTCAGAATCAACAGTTCGGAAGAAATGTTGCAATCGCTGGAGAGCGGGTAGTCATTGGATTTGGTGATTCCAACCAAAGAAAGCTTTATCACTACGAAGCCAATGATACCAATGGGAGCCTGCAATATCTTAATCAAATTGTTCCTAATTCCACATCCAACGGCAAAGCAAACTGGTTTGGCAATTCTTTTGCATTGGATGCAAACAGTACCGTTGTCGGAGCGAGAGATGCATATGTGAATAACATTAGCCGTGCGGGTGCGATCTATCTTTTTGACTTTAATGGCAGTACTCCCAATCAGATAGCGAGAATTACCGCATCTGATGGAACAAGTAGCGACTACCTTGGAAGTTCCGTGGATATGTCCGGCGACCTAATTGTAGGGGGTGCGTCCGGCGAGGATATTGCCGGGAACAGCAATAGCGGAGCGGCCTACCTATTTAAGCGGGAAGCAAACGGCACCATAACTGAGCTGGGTAAACTTATCCATGAAAATCCCAAAAGTAGTGATCAGTTCGGCAATTCCGTAGCCATAGAAAATGACATTATTGCTGTAGGTGCCTCTAGTGATGATGTGCTAGTTTCGGGATCCAATCGAGGCGATGCAGGTTCCGTAACTTTGTTCAAAGTGGATGGGGCGGGAAATATTACCCGTACGGCCACACTGACTGCACCATTGCCCAATAGCAGTTCATTCTTTGGGGTATCTGTCTCCATATCCGGGAATTTTTTAGTGATTGGAGAGCAAAGAAGAAGTCACATTCAAAACTATTCCGGAGCCGTCTATTTATACAAAATAAATTCAAATGGCACCGCCCAACTCACTGCCACCTTGCACTCGCCCAATCCTAGTTACGAAGGATATTTCGGACATTCCGTCGACCTTAGCGGGGACAGATTGGTGGTCGGTGCNTTTAATGAANATTCNGAGATAGCCAGNAATTCNGGATCAGCCTACATNTANAAAGTAAAACCGGATGGAAGCGTCAGCNTNCTNGANGTCCTAANNCATCCNAGTGNNAAGAGTTCAGANCGATTAGGNGTTTCCGTGNGCACATCGGGCCGATTAACAATAGTGGGNGCTGATTANTTTGATCCTCCGCCCGACAAATGGAATGCCGGGGGAGCCGTTCTTTTCCATTCTAGTTTCTAATTCAAGATTGTTACTTCATAGAGGAGCCATGTTGATGTTCAACATCCTGATGAAAAAGGCATTGCCCATTACTGCTGGCATGCTTGGCACCTTCAGTTTGCTGAATGGAGCCCTCGTTCAGGTACAACAGGTTTCCTCCCCTGCAGGTCATTTAAACAGCACCCAAGCGGTGGAGACTGGTACCTCTTTTCAAACGGTACAACCCAATCTGAGTTCCAATGGATATTTTTTCGGATATTGGGCGAATGGAAATAATCGACTCGCGGATACAGGCGGAAGATCCGTTACCCAAGCAACCGTTTCGATCAGTGAAGCGACCACCCTGACNGCCCATTACTTCNNATCNACNCAGGATTCAGACAGTGACGGAATNATGGACTGGTATGAATACCGAAACTTTGGAGATCTAAATTCATCTTCATCAGATGACAATGACGGGGACGGATTTTCCAACGGACTGGAAAATGAACTGGGCCAGGAATCAACTATTCAGGACCAGGTGGAGGATGGCGGTATTTCATCCAGAGTGTCCAGCGGTTTCGTCTATGCTGACACCTCCATGGTCCACTACACAATCAAGAGTGATCCCATTGGTTTTATAAGTGGGGTGGACGCCTATGTGGAAGTGAATGCATCCGTGAACACCAACAATCTCCACGGACAAAGTAATGGCTACCATTTTGCCTACTGGTCAGTCAATGGCNTGCGCCAGGCAGGATCCACCGGGGTGGCCCTGAGTCAAGTAAGCCAAGTGCTTAGTACCGAGACAGCCATTGTGGCCCACTATATTCCAAGCACTGAGGATACAGATGTAGACGGCGTAATGGATTGGTTCGAATATAACCAGTTCGGTAATTTGTCGGACGGGCCAAACAGTGACAATGATGGGGATGGATTTACCAACCAGCAGGAAAGTGAACTTGGGCAGGAGGCCACCATTCCTGATCAGGTTGACGATGGNGGTATTTCATCGAGAGTATCAAGCGGTTTTGTCTATGCGGACACCTCCATGGTAAAATATGTAATCAAGAGTGATCCCATAGGATTTATAAATACAGTCGAGGGATTTGTTGAAATCAATGCATCTGTAAGCACTGGTAATCTTCACGGATCCAGTAATGGATATCACTTTGGTTATTGGACAGTAAACGGGCAGAGAAAATTCGGCCCGACGGGTGTGGCTTTAAGCCAGGTTACCGCCAACCCTGCAGTTGAAACTACTATCGTTGCACACTATTTTCCTTCCACACAGGATAACGACGCGGATGGAGTGATGGACTGGTACGAATTGAATCAATTTGGGAATCTCGGTTTTGGCCCATCGAACGATAACGATGGAGATGGGTTTAGTAATGATCAGGAAAATGCACTTGGGCAGGAGGCCACAATTTTTGACTTAGTGGAGGACGGTGGAATTTCCTCACGCATATCACCGAGCATACTTTATTTTAAGCAGGTCAACCGGGCACCGCATGATCTCGTTCTCTCGAATCAGATAGTCTACCTTAACAAATCTGCTTCTGAGCTGGTGGGTATTTTAGTTCCGCATGATGAGGATGATCCACAGGGGATTAGGGTGTACGACATTGGCCTTTCCGATGGGAACGGCTCAACCGGCAATCAATATTTCTCCATTGATAATCGCCAACTGAAAACCAATCAGGTTTTCACGAGTGAAGGAAATTTTAGTATTCGCATCAGGGTGGCAGATGATGAAAACGCTTCATTCGAAAAGAATTTCATTATTCAAGCCATCCACGATCCAAATAAAGACGACGACAACGATGGGTTGACTTACGCACAGGAACAGGCTCTCGGTACCAGTGATCAAAATCCTGACTCCGATGGAGATGGATTCAGTGATACAGTCGAAGTAGCCTATGGTTCCAACCCGGCAAGTGCAGCTTCTGTGGCCAACGCACCTCCATATGATTTAAATGCAACTTCACCTCTGACTATTCTAGAAAATCAGTCTGTAGGTACTATCATAACCGAGTTCAATGCCACCGATGCAGACATCAATGCTTCCCTGAGTTTTTCCTTGGTGGATGGAAATGGATCAAGCGACAACTATCTATTTGGTATCGATGCTAACGGTACCCTTACCTCGGCAGTAGTCTTTGATTACGAAAACAATGAATCCAATTACAGCATTCGGATACGGGTAGCAGATGAGCACAATGCATCTCTCGAAAAGACTTTCACGATAAATTTGATCGATCAGAATGAACCTCCCGTCATTACCCATATTGGGGATCAAAATATAAGCGGAGCCCTCTTTCAGGATATTACGATTAATGAAAATAGCGGTCTCAATATCGAATTTAATGCCACCGACCCGGACAATGATATACTGAGCTTCTCTAAAACTGCGGGAGGGGATCGTGCCCTTTTTGATTTTAATACCACTTCAGGATTATTTTCTTACAGTTTGCCAAGATTTGATTATGAAAACCCGCAGGATGAAAATGCTGATAATATTTATGTCGTTTGGGTTCGTGTCTTTGATGTGCAAAGCGGATTTGACGAGAAACGCTTAAGGATAATCGTAAACAATGTGATTGAGGATAATGACGGTGATGGCATTGAGGATTTTTACGATCCCGACGATGACAATGACGGGTTCTCCGATAGCGAGGAAATTGCGAAAGGAACAGATCCAATTGATTATGAATCCGTACCCAATGCCCAACCCTCCTCGCTCACGCTTAATAATCTCCGACTGTTTGAGAACCTTCCGGCGGGCTCCATCATTGGCGAATTTAACGCCACGGATCCGGATGCCAATTCCACACTTTCGATTTCATTGATCAATGGAAATGAATCGAACGATAATCATTTATTCATGATCGATGAAAATGACAGTCTCCGCACTACCCGTGCTTTCGATTACGAGATCGATGAATGGAACTATTCGATACTCGTTGCTGTGACTGATGAGCATAATCTTTCGATCGAGCGAACATTTTCCATTCCCTTACTCAATATTGTGGAAGATTTAGACAGCGATGGTATCGAAGATTTTTACGACAAGGATGATGACAACGATGGATTTCCTGATAACTACGAGATTGGCTATGGCTCGAACCCAAGGGATGCTAATTCTACTGCAAATTTGGCACCTGCCCTTTTGGATTTGAATGGTTCGGTAGTTGAGTGGAACGCGACTGCCGGAACCGTAGTAGGACAATTTCTGGTGAATGATCCGGATACCAATGCGACTCTATCGATCCAGTTGGCAGACACCAATGATACGGATCACGATTTATTCATGATTGATGGGAATTACTCATTGCTTACTGTTCAACCCATTCCGTACGAGGGAGCCCTCCCTGCCCTATTGATCAATGTAAAACTCAGCGACGAGTGGAATGCTTCGATTGAGAAAACTTTTGAAATTGTGGTCACAGCCAAGCCAATTACTCATGACAGGAATCAAACTTTCGACAGTAACGAGACGATTATCGACGGGAACCAATCCATCATCGAAGACGCTAATATCTCGGTGGATGGAAACCAATCATACTCCAACTGGTGGGGAAATGAGAGACCAGATGCTGATGGCTGGGTGATCGATTCCGCGATGGG
>NZEN01000002.1 GCA_002689665.1 Opitutia bacterium
GATATAGCCAAGTCGCAGGACTTTATTGATCGATGCAGTGCTCAGATACCTCATACTGTCACGCCTGAAGCCATGGGTAGTTACGATGATCTTTTGGCACGCGACGATGTGGATGCTATCTATTTACCATTGCCAACTGGGTTACGTCCCGAATGGGCAATGAAAGTAGCGGAAGCAGGGAAGCATCTTCTCTGCGAAAAACCTTGTGGTACAAATTTAGATCAGGTGGAAGAGATTATTGCAGCCTGTGATAGGGCAGGTGTGCAGTTTATGGATGGAGTAATGTTCATGCACAGCGAACGTTTGAAACGGGTAAGGGAAGTCATCGAAGACGGGAACACCATTGGCAAGCTCCGTCGAATCAATACCCAGTTTAGTTTTTGTGCACCGGACGAATTTCTCACGGAAAATATTCGTATGCACAGCGATCTCGAACCGCACGGATGCCTTGGTGACCTGGGTTGGTATACTCTGCGTTTTATCCTTTGGGTAATGAACTATGCNACCCCNAAAGCAGTAACNGGNCGTCTCCTCAATTCTTCNGGTCGNGCTGACAGTCCTCACNCTGTACCCACGGAATTTTCCGGCGAAGTTTTCTTTGGGGATGTTTCAGCATCTTTTTATTGTTCTTTCCTGACGGAACATCAGCAACTCGCTCACATCAGTGGAAGTAAGGGAAACCTGAGGATTGATGATTTTGTGCTTCCTTATTATGGAAATCGGATCGGTTTNCAATCATCCAATGCTGAGTTTGAGTGTGATGTTTGTGATTTTCGAATGGAACGCCACGAAAAGGTCCATCATGTTGAGGAGTATGCCAGCAGTCATCTTAGCTCGCAGGAGACCAATCTTTTCCGCAATTTTTCNAATCTTGTTCTCGGCGGAAAACCAAATTCTCACTGGCCGAAAATTACGCTGCTTACCCAGAAGTTGATGATGGCCTGTATGGAGTCCGCTGAGAACGGGTGCAAAGAAGTCGAGATTGCCTGAAAAGGTAGTTCCTCAGTGCTTTCTGCACCCAATTTAGCTTATGGGGAGATCGAGAGATTTGGCCCCATCGGGCAGGAAATTGCTGCGGCAAGTCCACGCAGAATTAGAAATTCAATCTCTGAGATTTCCTGATCATGTTGGGCGGTTGCGATGCAGGCAGAGAGAAAATCTCTCTTGGCGGAAGCACTCAGTTTTTGTAAGCGGGGCAGGCAGTTCTCCAAGGCATCAATTCCGCATTTATTTGAAGGGAGTAAATCTTTGGATGCCTTGTTATCAAGAATGGACACCCCTCGTGAATAGGAATCCAGGGCATCTTTCTCGTTCCCCCCGAACAGTGCGAGTGCTCCCAAAAAAGGCAGGCAGAAATCAATATTTTTAGAAATTCCGCCGGAACCGTGAGGATCTTTTTTCGATGAATCTTCTTGGATGGCAAGCTGATGATAGATGACTTTTTGAAGGCTCCATTCAAAAAGATCGACCTTTTGATCCATGGTAACCAGTCCATTCATGACTTCTGAAAATTGACTTACTTGACGGGGAGAGAGTTCACGTAGCGGAGATGCACATTCTTCGATTAGGGCAAACTTTTCAAAGCATGAGAGTGGTTGGCATGCAGTGAATATTTTGTGTGATAGAGAATCCGTTTCCGGTTCGAGGCGGGAATGAATAAGGCTTAGTTGTTGTTCACGAATTTTCTGATCTGCAGAATCCAGCAAAAGTCCAAAGATAACGCATCTCGCTCCAAAAGGTTCTCGGCAAAGATCTAGAATATGTGAGGGAATACCAGCCAGTAGAGCACGNGCATATTCCAGATTTTCTGAGGTGGGCCCCTGAAAAACTTGTTCATGGTGATTTGTCTGAACCGGTNCATTATCGGTCGGTGATGTACCACCCGCGAAGGANGANGCNCCGGCCAGACCGGAAGCCTTTTCTGATTGCAGATCAATTTCCTCAGAAATTTTATCAGTCTCCGGATAGGATGCATTCCAGTTAGGCTCAATCTTTCTAATCCTTTTGTCAAGAGGAGGGTGGGTCGCGAACATACTAGTCAAAGCAGATCCGAAAAACATATGGGAAAAGTCGCTGGCACTGGCNGTTTCCAATTTNGANCCNGCAGAGAATCCNCCAATACGNTTAAGGGCTCCGCTTATTCCATCCGGGTTGCGGGTGAATTGCACAGCTGAAGCATCTGCGAGAAATTCCCTCTGCCTNCTGACGGCTGCCCTGATTAATGAGCCAAAAAATCCACCTATCAATCCGAGAACGAAGAGGCCGACTCCAATGGCGAGAAGGGCAGCGGTGCCATCATCTTTTTTTCTTCTTCTACCTCCTCCTGAAAAGGCGGCCGCTCGCATAAGGATTTCCCCTATTCTAGAGAGGCATACAATACCGAAGATCAATCCGGTTAATTTAATATTCAGACGCATATCTCCATTGAGAATATGGCTAAACTCATGGGCTACTACGCCCTGCAGTTGTTCACGGTTTAATTTCTCNGCNCATCCCCGNGTTATTCCGACCACGGCGTTGTTGNCTGAGTTTCCTGCGGCAAATGCATTGATCCCTTTTTCCTCCATTAGATAAACTGGAGGAACCGGTGTACCGGATGCGATCGCCATTTCTTCCACAATGTTTAAAATTCTTCTTTGCTGGGGATCGTTGGTATTTGGACAAATCAATTGGCCACCGAGTGATTCCGCAACGACGGATCCACCCGATGAAAGGGAAGCNATCCGACCNAGACTGGCCAGTGTGACTACGCCAACTGTACCTGCACCGGTTAGCCAAAAAAGATTCCAGCTTGGCTCGGTCAGNTAACTGGCAANAAAGAAGACGGAGAGAGCGATACTTATGACACCCAGGCAGAAAAGAACCACCAACCACTTGGAACGCTTGCGTGCCTGGTCTTGTTCGTCGAAGAAATCCATTGTTTCGGCAGGNGNCTACCGAGTGAAATTAAAACTGAACCTTGGGGGCTTCCTTGATTTTTTCGCTTTCGAATTCAAGCAGGGTTCCATCCTGTCCATGACCAAACATGCCAGCGAAAATGACTGGCGGGAAAGTCTGCTTGTAAGTGTTATATGCAGTAACCGAGTCGTTAAAAGCCTGACGAGAGAAAGCCACCTTGTTTTCCGTGCTGCTTAATTCTTCCTGTAGGTTGGCCATGTTTTGGTTGGCCTTGAGNTCAGGGTAACTTTCAGAGAGGGCAAAGATTCGGCCCAAGGCTCCTCCGAGCATTCCCTCTGCTCCGGCGAGGCCGGCAATGGCTGCGGCGTCTCCAGGGTTTTGCGAGGCAGTCTGGAGGCTGCTTTGTGCCTGGTTACGAGCCTGAATAACGGCTTCGAGGGTTTCTTTCTCATGAGCCATGTAACCTTTAACAGTCTCAATCAAATTAGGAATCAGATCGTATCTTCTCTGCAGTTGTACCTCGATCTGAGAGAATGCATTTTCAAATCGATTTTTGAGGGTGACCAGCTTGTTGTAGATCCCAACTACGGCAAAAATCAAAAGAATGGTAATTATGCCCAGAACAATAAGGGTGATGGTGGTTGAACTCATATGGTAAAAAATTTGTTAAAGTAAATGCTTTAGCACGATAATTAGCAAACTTGGAAAACCCGTCAACCTGAGTTTTGAAAATTAAAAAGTCTTTTCGCAAAAGATTTTCCATTGATTGCATTCCCTTAATAATAATATCCTAANNAGGATGAATGTTTTACGCTCCCTTATTTTATTTTTTTTCATGGTCATTCCAGGACTCATCTGGAATGTTCAGGCTGANAAGCCAAACCTTGTTTTCTTTTTTACTGATGATCAAACTTCGAGTGNTCTCGGNTGCTACGGGCATCCTCTAGCCAANACTCCAAATATTGATCGCTTGGCCAAAGAGGGTACCCGTTTTGCAAATGCATTTGTCAGTCAGTCAATTTGCTGGGTAAGCCGNACCACCATCCTTACCGGTCTTACTGGGAGAAGCTACGGAGTTCCAGGGAATCACGATATGGCCAAGCCCGAGGCTGTGGAAAAACTTTATGTAGATCACTTGCGAGATGCTGGATACCGCACTGGATTTGCCGGTAAATGGCACGCAAAGATGCCGAAGGGGTGGAAAGCCCAGGATCATTTTGATGAGTTTCATCCGATCGGTCGTAATCCGTTTTATAAAAAACAAGAGGATGGTAGTCTACGACATGAAACCGAATTGATTGTAGACNGAGGGATTGAATTTGTTGAAAATCAACCGAAAGGAAAGCCATTTGCCCTNAATATGTGGTTTAATGCATGCCATGCAGAGGATGGGGATCGTCGTCCGGGGATCGGTCATTTTCCATGGCCCAGAGCGATGGATGGANTGTATGANGAGGATGAGATTGCTGCTCCNCGTTTGGACGATCCGGAAATTTTTGAGAAGCAACCTGAATTTCTCAAAACGACCATCAATCGGGAAAGATTTTTTTGGAGATGGAATACTGATGAGAGNTATCGAATCAATATGCGTGCATACCTGCGCATGGTCAGTGGTATTGATAATGCCATTGGTCGATTTATTAAGACTTTGGAAGCCAAAGGCCTGGCGGACAATACAATTATTGTCTACACTGCTGATAACGGTTTTCATATGGGGAACCGTGGCTTTGCCGGTAAATGGTCGCATTATGAGGAATCCCTGCGGGTACCCATGGTGGTCTATGATCCAAGAGTAAAAGAGAAAGCTCGTGGACAGGTGAGGGACGAGTCCGTTCTTAACCTCGATCTTCCTTCCACTTTTCTGGCCTGGGCGGGAGTGGATATTCCGAAACATTATCAGGGTAGAACTTTTGACCAACTGACCTCTGGGAATCAACCGGCNGAATGGAGGAAATACACATTTCATGAACATTTTGCAGTGCGTCATCGTATCCCTGCATTCGAAGGGATGAGAGGAAGCCGTTTTAAATATGTCCGCTATGTGGATGAAAAAAATTACGAATTCCTTCATGATCTGCAAAGCGACCCGGATGAACTGACCAACCTGGCCAAGCATCCTAAATATCAAAAAAAAGTAAAAGAACTGCGTAGCCTTACCGATCGGAAAGTTGAGGAACTGGGCGGCCCCCTTGCTCCTAAGAATGGAGATCTTTCCCTTTCTACAACTCCTCACCCTGCATCTGCTGCTCAGGTCGCCGATCGTCCCGGTTCCGATGGGTTTTCCAATTTGATAGCTGCTGGAAACCGAATGAGAAATTGGTCGGGAGACCCGAAATACTGGTCAAAGAAAGATGGCGTACTGATCGGAAAAACGGATGGCACGCTGAAGATGAACAGATTCATTACCTGGAAGTCGGCAACCATTCGGAATTTTGATCTGCGGGTAAAAGTGCGAGTCACGGCTGGTGGAAACAGCGGGATTCAGTATCGTGGGACATCCCGACCNGATCTCGGACTTGATGTGGTCACAGGCTACCAGTGCGATGTGGTGGCCAATACAGCGAAATACAATGGAATGCTTTACGAGGAAAAAGGTCGTCGTATTCTTTCCCATACGGGGGAGAAGGTAATTGTAAATCCAGATGGCCAGCCTTGGATCGTTGGTAATTTTCCGGTCAAAGAATTTACACCCGGACAATGGCATGAATACCGGGTACTGGTTGAGGCCAATCGTCATCGCCATTGGATTAACGGTCATCCCACCGCTGACCTGATTGATTTAGACGCAGAAGGCCGAAGCTTGGAAGGAGTTTTGGCTATGCAAGTTCATGTGGGGCCCGCGATGACCATCGAATACAAGGAAATGCGGATCAAGCACCTGCCTGATGATCTGCCTTTACTGATGGCAAAAGATTGCAAAATTCCCAAAGGCTCAAAAGGGGTGCGTCCTCAAGGAAAACTTCCCAAAGATTGGAAGCCGCCAGTTTATTGACCGGTGAAGAGTAATTNGGAATGAAAGGAAAGCTCACTTTACCTAATATTCTTTTCATAATTTTTGCCTTAATCGTGATTGGCCTTGGAGTTCGTAAATATCAACAAAATCAGGNNGCNATTGCCAAATGGGATCTGGAGCATGCCGAAGAAACGGAAGCGATCCGTGAAATGTTTGAACGGATGCAAGATCCTTGATTCATCTATTTTGCTGGATTGCGAATAACTCAGGCTTGGCAAAGAAGGACATCCTCTTTCTCTTGTTTCGGATGGAATCAACTGAAGACGAAGTTCTNACTCTTTTTNAAAANACCGGTGCCTTACTNAACGGGCATTTTGTGCTCAGATCCGGATTGCACAGCGGTCATTTTTTCCAGTGTGCTCAGGTTTGCCAAAATATGTCCGCAGTCACCCGCATGGCGGAATTAACCCTGGCGAAAGTTGCAGGATTTGATTTTGAAACGGTGGTGGCTCCGGCTATGGGCGGGCTAGTTATAGGTCAGGAAATCGCCAGACAGGCAGATAAAAGGTATATTTTCCTGGAAAAACAGGAGGGTGATCTTGCCTTGCGTAGAGGTTTTAAAATTAAGGAAGGGGAGAAAGTCTTAATCACTGAGGATGTGGTCACGCGTGGAGGCCGAGTGGAAGAAGCCCTGAAGATTGTTCGTGATTTGGGAGGGGTACCGGTGGCGGTGACTGTGATTGTTGACCGGAGTGGAGGTGCCCCTGATTTTGGCACTCCTTTCCTGAGCCTGGCGTCCTTGACATTTCCAACCTTCCCGGCAGATGATTTACCCGAAGAATTAGCAAGTATTCCTATAACCAAACCCGGAAGCTAGATTCCTTCCTCCAGGAGTGGCTGTAGTTGTAAGGACTCGATATTTAAATCATATGCGGTCCGGCGTAAGTCTTCGTCCCGACTAGACTTTAAACATATGCAGTGCTCTGCCTTCTGTAATTTCTTAGTTTTTTTCAGCCAGCAGGGGCTGTAACCAATGAGTCCAGCTTTGATATCCCGCTTGGTTCACATGTAGTTGATCAGAGTCCCATTGCGTGGGATCAAATGTAAAGTTGGGCTTGAGTAGGGTGGGGGATAAATCCACATAAGTCAGACGGTTATTTCGTAGGCAAAGGTTTTTGATCCTCAGATTGAGGGCTTGGTAGGTGTTCCACTTGGATATTCGTTTAGGGGATGGTTTGCAGGAAAGATAAATCAGGCTGCACTGGGGCAGGTCTTTTTCTATCTTTGCACAGAGAGCAAGAAAATCTTTCATCACTTGAGAAACCGGTTTTCCGGACCAAAGATCATTTTCTCCGCAGTAAAACACCACACGGGTTGGTTTGTAGCGGAGAAAAAGATCATCATAAAAAAAGAGAACATCTGAAATATGAGCACCACCAAATCCACGGTTCAGAAGATCTAAGTGCGGGAAATCCGCTTGTAAGGTTTCCCATCTCCGAATGCTCGAACTTCCGGTAAAGAGAATCAGTTCCGGACTTTTAGGCTTATTGGCCAAGTCATGTTCAGAAAATTTCTTGAAACTGGCAGAGAAGCGCTCCGGGTCTGGGTTCTTTATTTCACCGACTGAGCTTGAGTAAAAAAGTACNGATAAGATAAGAANATGAAGTAAAGNTCGATTCATAGAAAATGAGTTTAATGNTTAGGNNTTAAGCCTAGTTGGACATGATCTGTAATCAGTCTGCAAACGATTTTATAAATTCTTNGTCATTTGAANAATCATAAAGTCATTTCGAAGAGGTCCNCCAATCAATCCTTATTATTTAATATTTACCAATTTTATCGTTTTAATTATCGACCGATTCCACAATGATCCAACTATGAAAATCTACCGAACGATGGATGGAATCATTCTGGAAAAGGACCAATGTTTTAGAAACTTGGCAGTCACTAGTTCGTGGAATGATCTGGTTAATCGTGATGACCTCTATGATTTTTTGGTGAATGAATGGGAGAATGGCGAGCCTTTGGAAAATGGGCCAGACCCCATTCGTCTGCTTGCTCCGATTGGAAGTCAGGAAATTTGGGCTGCTGGGGTCACCTATTATTCCAGTCGTTTGGCCAGAATGGAAGAGTCAAAAGATTCAGGAGGAGGAGATTTTTACAGCCGAGTGTATGTGGCGGACCGTCCGGAGATTTTTTTTAAGGCAACTCCTGCCCGTACCGTTGGTCCGGGAAAAGATTTCAGGATTCGCAAAGATTCCACCTGGGATGTCCCTGAGCCAGAGTTGACTTTGTTTGCCACTTCCAATGGTAACATTGTGGGTTATACCATTGGGAACGATGTGTCTTCCCGGAGTATAGAGGGAGAGAATCCACTGTATCTTCCTCAGGCCAAAACCTTTGATGGGTGTGCTTGTTTGGGACCCTGTCTTTATGTGCCAAAAGAACCACTTGAAAAAAATACTCGCATCAGTCTAAAAATAGAGCGTGGGTCTGAAGTGGTTTTTTCGGATAAAACCCGACTTGATCAGATGAAGAGAACACCTGAAGAATTGATTGGTTTTCTTTTCCGGGAGACCTCTTTTCCCGGAGGTGTTTTTTTGATGACGGGTACGGGAATTGTTCCGGGAACGGATTTTACCCTGAAACCGAAAGATAAAGTATCGATTACCATTGAATCAATTGGCACTTTGATCAATTTTGTAGGTGATCAATAATCCTCAAAACTAAATTTTACACAGAATTATGGAAAGCTCTATCATTGGATTCTCAAGAGGCGATGCCAGTGCCAAAACTTTCAAGGCTGTTAACCCTGCAAATAATGCATCGATTGATGTAAATTATGCGATGGCTTCAGAAGAGGANGTTGAAGAAGCCTGTCGCCTGGCAGGTGAGGCAGCCTTAGAGATGGCTCAGTTTGGGAGAACGAAGAAAGCTGAGTTTTTAAATGCACTGGCCGATGGTATCGATGGTATTGTCGAAGAGTTGGTCCCTGTAATGAAGGCTGAAACGGGATTGCCCGAACCGAGAGTTCGGGCGGAAACCGGCAGGACCTCGGGTCAATTAAGAATGTTTGCCAAGTTGGTGGAAGCGGGAAATTGGGTGGATGCAAGGATCGATCGTGCCCAGCCTGATCGCCAACCTTTACCCAAGCCTGACTTACGGGCAATGCTACGTCCGGTAGGACCGGTAGCGGTATTCTGTGCCAGTAATTTCCCATTGGCTTTTTCGGTGGCCGGTGGAGATTCAGCCTCCGCCTGGGCGGCCGGATGCCCGGTGGTCGTCAAGGCTCATCATGCTCACCCTGGTACGGCCCTGTTGGTGGGAAATGTGGTGGTTGCCACTTTAAAAAAATGCAACTGGCCTGAGGGAGCTTTTTCCCTACTTTTTGGAGAGGGCAGAACGGTTGGGCAGAGCCTGGTTAAAAATAAAGCGATCAAGGCTGTTGGGTTCACCGGATCCAGAAGCGGTGGTCGTGCTTTATTTGATCTGGCGAATGCCCGGGACGAACCGATCCCGGTATTTGCGGAGATGAGCAGTGTTAATCCAATTTTCATTCTGCCGGGTATGAAGCCCGATGGCATTGATGGTTTTTCCACTGGGTTAGCCGGNTCAGCNACCCTGGGTGTNGGTCAGTTTTGNACGAATCCGGGAATTGTNTTTCATCCAGCTGGCGAATTTGGTGATCAGCTTAAGATTGCTTATGTGGAAAAGATGAAAAATGTGGATGCCGGTGTAATGCTACATCAAGGTATCTGTGATTCGTACAATCAGGGCATTCAAAAACTTACCAGTTGTGAAGGGGTGACTGTAGAGTACCGTTTCAATAATTTTGCGGAGGGAGTGGGTAGCCAGGCTGGCCCCTGTGTTCTCAGTACTTCGGTCAAAGAATTTATTGCGGATCCCGCAATGATGGATGAGGTTTTTGGCCCGTCCACGCTCCTGGTTGCCTATGATGACCTGGGGCAGTTGGTCGAAGTCGTTAGCACGATGGAAGGCCAGCTGACGGCTTCAGTCTTCGGCGTGCAAGAAGATCTCAAAAATGATCAGGGACTGGTTGATCATCTAGAGACCATTGCAGGCCGTATTCTTTTTAATCAGTTTCCCACCGGGGTCGAGGTATGTGA
>NZEN01000048.1 GCA_002689665.1 Opitutia bacterium
AATTTTTAGACATGTAACAAAATCTCTTTCTTTGCAAATTCTGCAATATTTTCATAAATTGGCACTTCTTCGGAGGCGGCCTGTTTTTGCATTTCAATTGTGATGGGCTTTCCAGTTTTGACAAGTGCTCCCCTCATTGATGCCTTCAAGCCAGTTTGTGGGTCGATCCATTTATCCCCGACTACCCAACATTTCCTGGGGTTTAGCTCAAACTTCTCAATCATTTCAAATTCAAACTTTGGAGATGGCTTTCGGTATCCCTCGGTAGCAGTTGGTTCCTCCGGTGCAATACAAATTTCAGTAAAAAAGTCTTTTGGCCAACCGAAGTCTTGAAACATTTTTTTATTGCATGCATGAACATCCGACCAGTCATAATAACCACGGGCAATTCCGGATTGATTCGTGTGCATAAAGAGTAGGTACCCTAAATGCCTAGCTTCATGAAGTGCTTCAGAAATCCCTTGAATAATCTCAACTTTCTTTGGGTCTTTGAGATAGTGAGCATCTCGAATTAATGTTCCATCGCGATCGAGAAAAAGTGCCTTATTTTCAGCCATCTAATTAACCGAACCAAGAATTTCTTCTGGTGATACTGTGGCGGTTCCAACTTTTCCAACTACAACTCCGGCAGCCAAGTTTGCAAACTCAGCTGCTTCGGCAAAATTTTGTTCTCCAATCAAACCTAAGGTCAAAGCAGCGATAACAGTNTCTCCCGCTCCAGAAACATCAAANACCTCTTTCGCAAAAGTAGGAATNACTTTATTAATGACTCCATTCTCAGCCAAAAGCATTCCCTCTGNACCTAATGTCACNGCGAGTAANTTAGGAGCGAACCTCTCGAAGATTTTACTNACCACCTCTTCNTGAGGAAAAGGATCNCAACTATCTCTGGAGAGTCCTGCAAGCTCAAGTGCTTCAAAGCGATTTGGGGTNANTAAATCCGGGGTTGTATATTTTAACTGGCGACTTGGTTTCGGATCGATGGAAACAAAATTGGCATTTTCACGGACGAGATCCAGAAGCTTATTAGTTACAAACCCTTTACCATAGTCAGATACGATTACAGCATCTGATCTACGAACTTTTTCGATAATTTCATTCCTAATTTCATTTGAGTCTGAGGAATAAGATTCCAGGGAAGACTCACGGTCTACTCGACAAATTTGTTGGTTCNAGGAAGTTACCCTTGTTTTGCTTATGGTTGGGGCTGAAGAAAAACGACATTTCGGATCAACAACGATTTTTTTTCGCTCTAAGATTTCAACTAATTCATCCCCTCTTTCGTCAGTGCCAAACCATCCAATCGTTTCAACATTTGCTNCAAGGGATTTTATGTTTAAGGCTACATTTGCNGCACCACCAGCTACAGACTTNTCCTCCTTCACTGCCAACACAGGCACGGGAGCTTCTGGAGAAATCCTGTTAACTTCTCCAATCACATATCGATCGAGCATCACATCACCGATGACAAGNACGTTTAGGCTCTTGATTCGATTGAGAAATTCTTTCATCTGTAAGTAGTGANAAGAGGGATAATCATAAAAGCCAANGTAATTTTGATAAGTTTAATCTTTTCCAATTTAGGATGTAAGGAAAGAAAAGAAGCCAATGAGATTAANACNNCAGAAAGGAGCANAAATCATTTTTTTGATTTTNAANTTGGTGNGGTACCNCTAAAANTAGAANTTGCTGCCCTACCGGAAGAAAGANCAAAAGGATTAATGTTTCGTGAATCGATGGCACTCAATGANGGNATGTTTTTCATNTTTGCCGAAGGTACTTCTCAACGCTTTTGGATGAAAAANACACGNATACCACTTGATATTGGNTATTTATCATCGTCAGGAGTTTTACTTGAAATACACAAAGCTAAACCNCATGACACTTCCGGNGTTCCATCACGATCCAATGACATCAAATTTGTTTTAGAATTAAATGCAGGTGCGTATAAAAAATTAGGCATTTCGATAGGATCTAAAGTTTTACTAAAAAGGGTTTCTGAAATAATTGAAGAACGTGGTTTAAATCCCAGCGACTACAANATGTAAAAAAGCCTATTTATATCCATTAGGGTTTTTACTTTGCCAATTCCATGCATCCCGAAGCATATCCACAAGATCATGATTTGATTCCCATCCTAGCTTCTTTTTAGCATAAGTAGGATCCGCCCATGCTTCCGTTACATCGCCTGATCGGCGGGAAGCAAATTCATAAGGAATGCGAATGCCATTGGCCTTTTCAAAGGCATCAATCACTTCCAAAACAGATGAACCAGTTCCTGTCCCGAGATTACAAATGAATCCTTCTTTGTTTTGTTCAAGAGCTCGCAAAGCTTTGATATGTGCATCCGCCAAATCCACCACATGCAGGTAATCCCGAACAGCGGTACCATCCGGCGTAGGGTAATCGTTACCGAAAACTTTTAATTTTTCCAACTTCCCCGTAGCAACCTGACAAACAAAAGGAACCAAGTTATCAGGAATTCCATTCGGATCCTCTCCAATTTCACCGCTGGAGTGGGCCCCAACTGGGTTGAAGTAACGAAGCACGGCACAACAGAAAGCGGGATCAGACTTTGCATAGTCCTCAATAATTTTCTCCATCATGTATTTTGTCCGTCCATAGGGACTCGAAACAGAACCCACCGGGAAATCTTCAGATATTGGAACTTTCTCTGGTTCTCCGTAAACAGTACAAGATGAACTAAATACAAGATTTTTAACCCCTGCTCTTTGCATTGCATCCAGCAAGATGACTGAGCCTGTGACATTGTTATGATAATATCTCAAAGGATGTTTTGTCGACTCGCCAACAGCCTTTAATGCAGCAAAATGGATCACTGACGATATATCAGTATTTTCCACAAAGATCTTTTCAATCTTAGCTACATCAGTGATGCTTTCCTCGATAACAAGAGGACTTCTTCCAGTGATACGGGATACCCTGTTCAAAGATTCAGCCGATGAATTTGAAAAATTATCGACAATAATAACATCATTACCCGACTGTAACAGAGCAAGTACGGTATGACTACCGATATATCCCGCTCCTCCAGTTACTAAAACCTTACTCATCGACTCCCTTTTCCAATGGAACGAAGAGTACCAAGAATGATTTCAAAATCCAAGGCAAAGGACAAATTTCTAAGGTAATACAGATCGTACGCTAACTTTTGTTCGGATGCCTGCATGGTGGAGGCATATTTAAATTTGATCTGCGCCCAACCCGTAATACCAGGTTTTACCAAATGCCTAGTGTTCCAATGAGGAACAGACTGGACTAATTCATTCTGAAACTCAGGTCGCTCTGGTCTTGGTCCGACAATCGACATATCCCCCTTAATTACATTCCAAAATTGTGGAATCTCATCAATTCTCATCTTTCGCAATATTTTACCAAAAGTTGTAATACGGTTATCATTTTCACTAGCCCAAGCGGCACCCTCTTTTTCTGCGTCATTCTTCATGGTGCGGATTTTATATATCGTAAAATTTTTGTTTAAGAAACCGGTTCGGGTTTGTGAAAAAATAACCGGGAAGCCTGAATCGATTGCCACTATAAAGAAAACTATTAGCAAGAGAGGTGCAGACAGAATTAATGCAAAAGTTGAAAATATAATATCCGAAACCCTTTTGAGTTTTAAAGCAACCGGGTTCCGCATTCTCAAATCCAGTTTTGTGAGCCAAGATTGATTAACTTCTGATGGGGGTATGCAGCCTACATATTTCTGCCAAAAGTCTAATACCCCAATAACTTGTGTGCCTTCGGACAAGATTTGTACTATGTCGAAATCGGTCTTAGAATTTTCATCTTCAATGACAAGTAAATCAACGTCACTTTCTTTGCATTTTATTTGAATGCTATTTTGAGGGTTGCCTTGAGTTAATTTGGAATCAACCCAATTGAAAAGTTGGGCCCTTTCTTTAGTTGCCTCGATAATTTGCTGACACCTTTCAGGAGATACTAATAGCAAACAATTTGTTGGATGTTTAGAAAAAAAACTATTTACCAAAATGTTCGAAATATAAGAGGCAAATGCTGTTGATAAGACAATCTTACCGAGAGCGAATCTGCCTATAAAATCATACTCAACAGCCCAGACAAGCAGGAGAAGTAAAAGACTGGCTAAAAATGAACTTATCACAGGAAGCAGGAATCGCTTTGCAAAACCAATCTGAAAATTTTGCTCCCTTAATCCTAATACTTCACCAAATAAAAGAAATGATAAGCCGAAAGACAGCCCATAGATTATCATACGCTCTTTAGAAACCAAAAATAATGTCTCGCTAGTCGGTGAAAATAAAAGAGGAACGATAACCACAACTGCCACAGCAATGCAGAAATCAAAAAACAACTTGAATGACTTTGCTAATCTCGAATCCATCAGTTTAAACTAATTTTTTCTGCATTCTCAGTCTTAAAATATTTTTCAATCAAATCTGCAAAATAAACTGCCTGTTTGCGACGGTCAAAAGTTGACTGAATCGAAAATACATTTCGCTGAAATCTTGAAACACTTTCGGAACTCTTCTCTAACGCAATGATTTCCTCAGTTATTTGAAGAATATTCATTTCTTTGAAAGCGAGCCCAATTTTATTCACCTTAACAAAGTCGTGCAATTCACCTGATGGAGCCACCACCAACGGCAAACCCATCCCAATGTATTCATAGACCTTTGCAGGCATTGCAACTTTAGTTGAAGTCATATCTTTCATGAGACTGATTCCTACAGACCCACTGGCTAAAAGTGCGGGAATCTCATCGCGTTTTTTTTCCCCAGCAAAACGAACATTGCCCCATTTTTGCCTTTTGTATGTTTCCGGAATTGGACCGATAATCAGAAATTCGATTTCAGGATTTAACTCTAGAACCCTTATTGAAATTTTACGCAATGCTTCAACATCATGAAGACGACTAAATCTTCCGTGATATACAATTCGGAAAACATCATCTTTTTTAGTGTAGCTAGAGAGATCAAACAAACCACCATCAAATCCATTGGGTAAATGTGCATGTGGTTTATTGAAAGTGCTTAATTGTTGATTGATTCCCTCGGTTACCGTTGTAAGTAAATGGCTTTTTTGATAGCAGGAATCTTCCCTTTCAAGAAGTTTCCTACCCAGCAACCCTCTTTCAGGTATTACCCCTAAATCAAACAAAACATTGGGATAACGGTCGCGAATATCGAACAGATAAGGAATATTTTTATCTTTCGCTATTTTCGCAATGTATGTTGCCATAAAAAAAGGAGGAGATGTAATGATCAAAGAATCTAATTTATCAGCGATAGATCGAACCATAGAACCAAGATCCCGAGCTAATCTCATTTCCTGGAAAAATCTTCTGAATATTCCTACCTTATTCGAAGGAACAGAAAATGGTGAAGCATAATGCTCGGTCCCTTTCATCTGCTGGGACCCTTTTGAGGAAAATACTTTTACTTGATTTCCTCTCTTAGTCAGTTCCTTTACCCACGGTTCTATTCTGGCGGAGGCTGCCGCATTAATTGGAGGAAACTCAGAAGTTATAACGGCTATTCTCAACCTACTTTTTCAAAAGCGAATCAGCGATAGTTTCTGATGAATGCCCATCCCCATACAATTCAATAGACCAATCTATATTAGCTTCTAGAGCGTCCTTTGCCTTATCCCTAATCTTATTAACCATCGGTCTAGCCAATCGATTATGTCCACCCTCCAAAAGTTCAGCCCATTCCGTCTCCGTTCTAACTGTAACACATGGTTTCTTTTGAAAAAAAGCTTCTTTTTGCATACCACCTGAATCAGTTACAATGAGGGATGAAGATGATTGTAATACCAAAATATCAAGGAAACCGACTGGCGGAATCAATTTTATTGCAGACAAAATTTTTTCAAACAAACCAAACTCTTTTAACTTTGCTTTACTTCTAGGATGAAGAGGCAGAACGATGGGCATCTCTTTGGAAGTTTGGTTCAAACCATTTACAATCCATTCTAAAATTTCAGGATCATCAACATTCTCTGCCCTGTGCAGCGTGCATAATACAAAACTTTGCTCAGTCAAATTAAGATCAGACAGAATTGTTGAATTCGCAAAAGCAACTTTTTCAAAAGATCTTGCCGCATCGAGCATGACATCCCCTGTTCTCACGATTTTCTTTTCAGGAATTCCCTCGGACAAAAGTCTGTCATAGGCTATTCTTGTGGGTGCAAATAAAAGATCGGATGCATGATCGGTTAGAATTCGATTAATCTCCTCCGGCATATTTCGATTATCAGATCTCAGTCCAGCCTCGACATGAGCACATGGCACATTCAGTTTTGAAGCAGCAAGGGAACCAGCCAAAGTTGAATTTGTATCACCATAAACCAATACCCAGTCGGGCTTTTGTTCGAGGACTAACTTTTCTACTTCAATCAGCATCTCTCCGGTCATTTCCCCGTGACTACCACCGGAAATTCCAAGATTAGCTTGTGGTTCGGAAATACCCATTTCATCAAAGAAGACTTTGGACATATTTTCGTCGAAGTGTTGACCGGTATGAATCAAAAATTCTTCTATATTCCTAGTCCTGAAAGCATTAGAAACAACCGCAGCTTTTATAAATTGGGGCCGTGCTCCTATTACAGTTAGTACTTTCATGAAACCTTTTTCATCAAGACTCTATCATACAAGTTAATCAATTTTTCTTCTTGAGCCTCCCAAGAGTGGTCTTCGGCCATCCTTCTTGCATTTTTACCTAATTTTTCAAGGTCTTTGTTGAGTAGTTCTTTTAACCCCTTAACTACACCTTCTGGCGTGACCGATTCGCAAATTACTCCGCAGTTATATTCCTCGACTAATTTTCTCATCTCGGGAAGGTCACTTACCAAGACAGGCAACTCCGCCATTGCATATTCAAAAAACTTGTTTGGGAGACAAAACCTGTAGCTTAAACAATAATCTTCTATCAAACAGAGCCCCACATCTGCAGAACTAGTGTAATCTTGTAATGAATTTGAGCTAACAGGTTCATGGAAGTGAATATTTTTAGATTTTTTAGATTTTTTTAAAATTAAAGAGAAAGTATCACGACCTGGCTGTGTCGATGCTGGGTAGCCCATAAAAACAAAATCCACATTCTTTGCCTCTAAACTTTCGAATGCTTCCAACATAATCGAAATTGCTCTTCCTGGCATAAAACCACCTTGATATAAACCAACCAAAGATTGTTCAGTGATGTTAAATTTTTTTCTGTATAAATTTTTCGAACTCTTTTGCCACTTAGGTGGACAATTCAATATCAAGGTTCTTGGAATACGCGGAAAGATCTTTTCATAAGCTTTCATTATTGAATCACTTACGGTAATGAACCCGTCTATAAAATGAGATGATAATTTTTCAAGAACTCGAAGTGCAACTTTACTTGTTTTCCCAAGGCCCAATTTTTGACTTTCGTACTCATGGGCGTCGTAAATTATGCGAAAATTTGCTCGAAAAACCAAACTTGCTAATAGCGTAGCAGGGAGCGGATGATAATCATGGCAATGAACTACATCCATTCCTTTTATTCTCCAAGATACTTTACATGTAAATTCAATGAATTTAATAAATCGGCCGAAGGGTCCTGTAAAAAAAGAGCTAAAAATTTTTATCCTAATCACTTTGAACCCTACCTTAGCTTCCTCCTCATATAGTCCTTTATCCCACAATCCAAAAACCGTTAAATCATAACCAGAGCTGGCCAAAGTCATTGCTTGTTTTTCAACTCTAGAATCATTTGTAAAATGATTGTGTACTAAAGAAGCAACTTTCAAGGAATTACCTAGTGCGAAACTTTCAACTTAAAACCCGTAAACATCTCAAATAGATTTTTAGCAGACCTCAATAACTTATACCTAAAATCCCAATTGGGAAAATCTTTGTAATGGCTGCAGGGCACTTTCATAAGCTCATCAAAATCAGCTCTGCTAATTCGTAGTTTCTTACAAAAATATACTATATCTTCTTCAAGTTCTTTAGAATCATACAGAGGTTCATCTAGTTTTTTTAGAGCCTCGTCTCGTGACATTTGATCTGAAACAATCATACTCGAAAAATGTGGTCTTCGCTTATCGAAGCCAAATTTTTGAGGCAACCAATAATTTTGAAAAAATTTCGTAAAAACAGATTCGCCATGTTTACGAGGATAAGGAGTGTAGCCTATGGTTTCCTGGAGTTGAATTAAAGCTTCTTCCTTATTGTATGGCATTAAATCTAATGGTCTGACCGTCCGCATTTTTTTAAATACGGGATACCAAATGTAATACTCGAAAAAACTTATAGTTTTGTACTTTTTTAATTTTTTCTTACCGAACTTTCGATGGATAGCTTTGAGATTGATAGCGTCCATTGCGGGTCCATGCCAGGACCGAGGTAAAATAGACTCAGTTGCAAGATTTCCACCAGACAAGAAATACTTGATATTATTTGCGGTAGCGAAATGGTTTAGGGTTGAAAAGAAAATATGATCTTGGGGTACATCTTGATTAGATATTCCAGATTTAAGATAAGATAATTGTAAGTCTCGCATTTCACTCCAATCAACTACATGCGTATGCAAGTCAAAATTACAGTATTTTAGTATCTTTTCAATATTAGCGACTGCTAATTCTGAATTCCAACCACCATCAACATGGACAACTAATGGACGCAATCCCCAAGCACTTGCCTTAAGTGCTAAATATGAACTGTCGACTCCTCCGCTAAGACCAATTATACAATCATATTCCTTACCTTTTCCAACCTGCTTAATCTCATGGATGATGGTATTTAATTTTTTTTCGCCTTCTTCGTTTGGGTACCATCGCTTGCTTATTTCGTTATTAAATTTGTGGCAATGATTACATACTCCCTCTTCATCAAAACTAATTTCTGGATCAGAGGTATCCATAACACAATTTTTACATACAACTTTTTTCATTCTAAATATCTTTTATGTTAGCCTAAAACATTTAGGTGACTTCTAGTTCAGTAAGGCTTCTAATTCGTGGTAAGGAGGATAAGTAATGAGAACTGCCCTTCTTTTTCCATGAAAAACAAAAAAGGCGCCAGCTGCTACTGCACTAGCACCTGCCTGAACAGAGTTCTTGATTTCTTCCAATGAAGAAATTCCACCTACTGAAATTAAAGGCACTCCAATTCCTTCAGACACTTTTTTAATTAGTTTAAGATCAGGTCCACTTAAAGTTCCATCTTTATCGATTGCACCTAGCATTATTTCACCAACTCCCGCTTCAAGCAATTGCTCTAAGTGAGTTTCGAAATAGTCGGTGTTATACAAAGTAGAATTTGAAGAATCTTGTAATTTGTAACCGCCTAGGACTGACTTCTTTACATCTAGGGAAGCAACAATGCTTTGACTGCCAAATCTATTTACCATTGATTTTATTGTTTCGATATTATCAAAACAGAGGGAATTAAGGCAGATTTTTTCAACCCCAAGCCGAAAGATACGGCCCGCTTGTTCAATGTTTTTTACTCCTCCACCGTAGGTTAATGGCATAAAACATTCGCCGGCAAATTCTTCAATCAGGGCATAGTCAGGTTCNAGNTTATCTTTAGATTTACTTACATCTAAAACAATTAATTCATCTACTTCTTTTTCATTAAAAATCTTGATCGCATTAACTGGGTCGCCAATATACTCCGGGTTTTTAAACTTACATGTTTTAATTAAATCTCCATTTTGAATTAAAAGAGTTGGGATTACACGATGCTTAAGCATTTTTAAATATTTACAAATTTCTTCATCAAAGAAATTCCAAATCGATGGCTTTTTTCCGGATGAAATTGAACACCAAAAATATTATCAGAATTAAATGCTGAACAGAATTCAGACCCGTATAAAGTTTTCGCAATACATAATTCACTAGCGTTAGGCTTAACATAATACGAATGGACAAAATAGAATCTTTGTTCTTCAGGGTCGTTTTCAAGCAGTGGATTGCATCTTGTAATGTCCAAAGTATTCCAACCCATATGAGGAATTTTTAATTCTCTTCTGCTTGAATCATTGAGATGTAAAACTTCAGCAGAAACTAACCCAAGACCTTTTTTATTTCCTTCCTCACTACATTCGCAAAGTAATTGCATACCCAAACAAATTCCCAAAACAGGTATTTTTTTATTTAAGACACATTCTTTTATGGATTCAGAAAAACCTGATTCATCCAGGAGTTTCATTCCTTCATCAAAATGACCAACCCCAGGAAGTACAATTTTGGTAGCTTCATTTAAATCTTCAGGTTTACTGCCTATTTTAACATTCCCACCTACTTTTTGGATCATTCGAACAACCGAACTGGAATTATTTATACCATAATCAATTACAACAATCATGATCAAAAATTAGTTTTGGGTATACATCTAGAACGGTCGGACCTTCAAATATATCGCTTAACGACTTGCAAATAAGGGTCCACTTCTCTTTCCCATGAAATTCTTTCACCAACTTTAGCGGCACCTTTTTTTTTCTCCAAGATTTCTTTTAAAGTTAATTCTTTTAGAAAATCGCGAAAGTCATCGGCGGGATTCGATAAAACCCATCCACATTTGTATTTATCGATAAATTTTCGCTGTTCAGGTAAGTCATTTACAACTACTGGTATTCCCGCAAGGAGGTATTCAAAAAGTTTATTTGGCAATGAAAAGCGATAACTCAGACATAAATCTTCGATTAAACACAACCCGATATCTGCTTCTTTAGCATGGGTAATAACTTTATTAGTCGGTACTGAACCATGAATATGTATATTTTTTTGAACACAAGCACTTGATTGAATCTTCTTTTCCAAAACGCCAGATCCAATGAACGCAAGATGATAACTTTCGAGTTCGGAAGGAAAAGAATTTAAAATAAGTTCAATTCCGCGCCCTTTGATAAATCCCCCCAAATACAAAAGAAGTATATCATTACTCAGAATATTAAATTTTTTCCTGAGATTAGATTTAGCTAAATCTTGGTTGGTAATTTGGGGAACATTTCTAACGACAAGTGGATTAATATTTGGATATTGGGTACTGTAGTGTTTAGAAATTGACTCGCTGACGGTTATCACTTCATCGGAATACTTGATGAGGAATTTTTCAAAAATTTTACAAATATCTTTTATTTTTCCCCTTAACCCATTTGCTTCAGTTTCTAGTTCATGAGCATCGTAAATTAGTGCAGAACCAGTCGCAAATTTAACAAAAATAGAAACAGGCAATGCCTTGAGTCCGTGGGCATGAAAGACTTGAATGTAATTACTCCTAGCAAGAATCAGTAGTTTTACAGTCCATTCAATATATTTTAGGATTGAGAAAAAAAAGTTTGAAGGAAGTGATGAGCACACAACCGGAATTCTTTTTATCTTACAATTTAAAGAAAATTGCTGTGTTTTTGGTAACCCTTCTTTCCAAAGACCAAAAATTACAACTTCATCACAAATCTTGGAATCAATAACTGATTCAACCTCCTTAAACATCCTAGACTCATGAGTACATGGTGAGAGGAATATATGACCTATCTGTTTAATAATTTTTAAGGTAAATTACGCTTTATGTGCAGTAGGTGTAATCGATTTCAACAAAAACCATTTTGGTGTGTTTAGTGTTTGGTTCCACATTCGAACTCCCCTTAAAGATGGTAAATACTCTTTCCAATCGAAAGTTGAAATTAATTCATAATGACTTAACCATTTTTTTTCTAAATCACTACCTGACTCCTGATAGATAATACTAAACTTAGCACGCCACTTCTCCATATTCTCTGAAACTTTTTCTGGACACCTACCCCAACAATTAGGAGCACCCTGGTAATTAGTTTGACTTACTGCATACCAGTCCGGAAAAAGATGAAATTCTTTTTTTGAGGCCAAATATAATGGCATTTCTATTATATGCCGGTAACCATCAAAACAATTGTTGTAACTTCCTTCTGGATCTGAAAAAGCAAAATATACTGAGTCTCCTTTACAAACAGAGACAAAAAATTTCTCCAGAGCTTTCTCTATTTCTGTGTGATCGAAAGGTGAATTAATGATTATTTTACCAAATTTCTCGTCCAACAGAGACTCTTGAACTGACAAAAATATTGGTAGTGGACTTGCTACCAACCACAAGGCCGTAAGAGCTAAAAAATTACTTTCCGCCTGAGGCACATGAAAAGCAAAAAGACTCAAGAAAAGTAAAATCATTGATTCTTCATCTGCTACTCTAACGAATCTTTGATTAATGAAAAATGCAATTAAACCGAAAATTGCCAAAACTGGAAAAACAGTTGTCGAAATAAACAATAAAAAAGTACCTACAGAAAAAAGAATCAGAAAATAAATTGAATAATTTGACAACTTATTCATTTCTCGGTTGTACCTAACTTGCTTGGATGTAATTCCTATCAGTTTTGCTGTTTCATTAAGAGAAGTTGCAATGGATCTATTTGCAACCAGTGGAATAAAGCGAGATAAGATAAAAATACCGGCTGGTAAAAGTGTAGCCAAAATCAAAGGTTCAGAGTGGTAATATGAAAAATAAACGACAATGGGTGCAGCAAAAAAAATCTGTGTAATCCCACCTCCAATAGTCATCAAAAGGAAAACTGTTGTCGTACCAAATAAATCATTAGAATCTAGGAAAAAGAGTCCCAAAGGGAAAAACATCCATCCCAAAATTTGATAATTTTGCCTGGCAAAAGCCATCGCATAGGAAGTAGAGCTAAAAAGAAGACTGAGGGTCAAAAAAATCGACCAGAAAGTATTTATTTGTGTCATCCATACTAAATGCGAGAGAGCCCAAAAGAGAGAGCCAAATAAAGTAATGATTGGAGCGGCGTTGGCGTAAAAAAAACTTCCTAGATATGAAAGGTGGAACCATTTCCATAGAGGAAAATTTCCTAATCCAATTAATGAGCTACTTCCATTTCTTCCAAATTTCCTAAGGTTTATCCATTGCGTTCTGTAAAAAAGGCTATTGATGGCATTAAGTGGATGAAATCCCATATATTTGTGCCAGCGGCCTTTAAATAAGACACGAGCTTGCCAAATTGATTTAAACCAGGCTACAGGCATCATGTAGAATAGAAGAAATGGATAAAAAATAAGAGAAATCTGTAAATCAGTAGGAAAACTTAAAAATTTCTTCCACATTTTCACTCAGTCTTAAATGGTCTAATTAGCGACATTAATTTGGGCTTCTCTATAGATGTGAGCAAAAGAATTCCCGCAACGAAAAGAGAGACGGTTAAGGTAATATATAAATTATAAATAAATCCCTCAACTATGTACCAAACTACGAACACAACACCGCAAGAAACCTGAATTGCAAAAACCATCCAGGAAAATCCTGTTTTCCAATAGAATTCGCTAACTAACATTGAAATCACAACCCAAAATAAATACGTAATTGCTGTCGCAATAGCTGCACCAACTTCTGCGTATTTAGGGACCAAAAACCAATTCAAAATTAAACCCAAAGCCGTGGACGCAAGGGTAAGATAAAGATTTAGCGATGTTTTTTCCACTTTCCAAATTCCCGCTGAAGCAATCAGGAAAAATCCATAAAACAACGATTGCCACGCCAAAATTCCTACAATTGGCCACGAGCTGTAATATTCATTCGTGGTAAGTAATTCTACCAGCCAAGGGGACAATAATGTTACGATAATTATCATTGTAGTTCCCAAGCCCATGTAAAGACGAGAAATCATACGAAAGGTTTCCGGACCGTCTGCATTGTGCATTGAATCCATGGCTATAGGCCACCAAGCCTTACGAAATGTTTCAGCGGCAAAAGCCATGAGCATGCTGAACTTAGCTCCCACTGCAAAAAGTCCTAAGGCAGACGGACCATGGAAATATTGAATAAACCAACGATCAGCACTACTCATGAAATACAGTGCCAATCCAGCTGGAACTAAGGGTGCACCAAAACGAATTAGTTTGGGCCATAAGTCTTTTTGTAATTGTGAAAAATCCAAATATTCACGGGCAAGGCACCATCCGAATATTGAAACAAGGACTGAAGATAATGCCACACCAATAAAAAAGCCTAACACGCCCATCTTGCATCCCAATACGAAAACCATGATCAATCCAGCGGCAAATAAAGATTGTGAAATTGTAATACCAATGTAACTCCATGGACGATAAAGCAGTCTCATGACTTCAGAACTTTGACTCATCACTTGAGCAAAAAGAGCACTGGAGAATGCAATAGCGAAGTACAACACACTTAAATTTCCATTGAAAAAAAATAAGTTTAGCAACGGAGCTAGCAGGGTTGAAAGTAAAACTATAAACGTACCCCATAGAAGTCTCCATTGTAATATAGACGAAACCAAGCGTACTTGAGCTGGCTTACCTTCTTCTTTGTTCTTAAAAAAGTACATCGACTGAGCTGAGTCCATTCCCATGACAAGGATTGCCCCGACAAAACTGCTAATTACAGTCAGCATTTCAATCGTTCCATAATCAGAACGAGAAAAAATTCTTGTATATACAGGCAGCATGAAAAAGGAAACACTCTTTGCGAGAATGCCTCCCAAACCATAGATGATAGAATCTTTACCGAGTTGTTTAAAACGATTCAGAATCAATTCTTTCAGTATAAAGAGAACGCACAAGTAAGGAAATTGCCGCATTATAAGCTATTTCTTCATTCTTCAAGTAAGACTGAGATTGATTTAGGATATAAGGCTCTTGGTCTAGAACCTCCCCTTGATCTATTTCTTTGGTTATAACATGCAAAGAGGCACATTGCTCATAGACTCTATCCTTTAGAGCACGATTAATTGAACCTATTCCTCCATATTCAGGTATTCTCGCCGCATGGATGTTCAAAATTAGAAAACCTAATTTTAATACCGATTCATTAATAACAAGACCGGCTCTAAATAGATAAACCTTTTTGTAGGACGCTTTCTGCAATTTTTGGCACAAATCCTTGTTTGAATAGATAGATGATAAATGGCTCGGAGGTTTACTTCCGTTTCGGCTTAACTCAGCCCAAAACATTTTCAGTACCAACCCAATTTGAATTCTCTTTTTTCGGAGTAATTTAATTATCCGTTTTACATTAGTGGACTTATCAATGAGGACATCAATACCATCTAAATCTGAAATCTTTTTGTAGGCTAGACCTGCAATTTTATCATTTCCTAGAACGAGTAGATTAGACATTGTTGTGCAAAGGGAGGTTGATGGTCTCTCGGCTACATAGAGTAGCGTTTTTGCACTCTGAATTATTATCGGTGTAACACTTTAAATCTGGAACCGAATATTGGATAAGTTCCCCGATCTCTACCGATTTCGCTGCATACTCTTTCTTTATTTCTTCACGATTAGGAACTCTTATTGTGTAGTGCGAGTAAGTCGCACCCTCGACAATAGGAGGAAGAACCCAACCAGTTCTAATTTCTAGCTTATTATTGTAGTCTTCAGCTATCCTTCTTCTATCCCGAATAATCTTATCATATCTACCGAGTTGCAATAGTCCGACCGAGGCTTCGACATCTAACATCTTATCTTTGTAATCCGGTGGAAAATGAATCTTATTATCCAAATGATATGCTTTGGTAAGTTTATTTAAAAACGGCGTTTTACTCTGTAACCACCATACCAATCCATAAATGACTGAATTGAATGCAAAAAAAACTGCTAAAAGATAAAAGCGTCTTTTGAACGATTTAATAAAGCTTGGTTTTTGGTAATGAGCATCTCGCCATGTTCTAAGTTTGTTAGCTAATTCTTGATCTTGAAATGTTAGCATACCACCGAAGATGGTGGTGATCATCTTGCTAATATTAAAAGCGTATATCGCAACATCACCTGAACTGCCAATGATTCTACTTTTCCATTTAGCTCCGAAGGCATGGCAACAATCTTGAATCAGCCAAACTTTATGTCCATGTTCTTGTTCGGCTTTCTTTACCATTTTTTCCAATCGCTCAAGATTTTGCGGATATCCAAAAGTGTGCGTAGCAATAATCGCTCGCGTTTTTGATGTAATTAATGCTTCAGCAATTCCTAGATCCATATTGTAATCATGCAAATCTATATCTACAAATCGGGGAATATTACCACTAAGACTTACAGCATGAGCAACAACCGAGCAGGTATATGATGGCATAATCACTTCTGCACCTTCAATACCCAGAGCCTTGAAGAATGCCCACTGTGCCGACCGACCGTAGGGGAAAGAAACCGCGTCAACTGCTTCAAATTTTCTGGCAAATGCTTGCTCGAATTTTTTCACTGCCCCTCTTTTGAACTTGAATAAAGCAAGAAGTTCGGACCAACCCAATGCAGGCTTAAAACGAGGTATCATTATGTGGAAACTTCATCTTGAATCTGCCAATATCCCTTACTAGCCATATGAATAGCAACAAAGGGTTTTGAAGTTTCAAGTTTTGTAAATCCTTTCACTTCTTGGTGTTTGTCTTGAATCTCCAATGACTTACCTAAAATTATCTCTCTCTCATTCCAAAATGGCCATTTCTTAGGCTTGGTGATTAGATATTTAACAAGAAAACGCTTAGTTAATTCTCGGATTAAAGATGAACGAAAAATTGTAAAACAGCAAATCCTCAAAAGTAAAAACTGTAAACAAGATGGTAATTGTTTGGGCATCTCAGTAACTTGGTTCCGAATTAAGATCTTCTTGCCGTCGTGCTTATATTTGAAATCACTATTAAAGGATTGATTGCTTCCTAATTTTCCCACCGAGTTTTTAAAAACAACTCCTGTATTCAGAATTTTCAAAGCACTATTTTCGTAATGCTGAACCACCCCACCCTTACGATAGTTAATAACTGAATAATATTCTGGCCCACGATCAATAAGCAATCCAGCGTCAGGAAAGGTTTCTTTAAAAAAGTTTTGATCATTACAAGGAAGATTCAAATCTTGAGGTACAGACTCCTTATTAACAGAAAACTTTTTTATCAAAGATGCTGACCATGCAAATGAGTTGAACATTGGAACAAGATTAGGCTCATCCATACTTGATAAAGTAACAACCCTAGATTCCTTTATGGAACTGCTCATAAAAAAGGAGAGTGCTCTAGCTTCCGGAATTTCTTCACCCAAGGCAAGAATACCTGCAGGGTTGTAAAACTTTGTTGAACGACTCCCATAGTATCCACCAAAGGAACCATCAGGATGAGCAAAATGCCATAAAAACTGAAGGGACTTGGCCAAAGGATCTAATAACTTAAGATGCTTCTGTTTTAGATGTAAATCCGCCAAATAATAAGTACATAATGTTTGATAACCAGGATCAGCTCCCTCATACTCCTTGAACCAACCTTCTTTTGATTGATTTTTTAATATTCTTGAAACGAGCAACTCTGCTTTAGTTGAAGCACCGGAGTCTTGATTAGTTAGATCATACCATCTAAATAAAGCAGCAGCAGCTGTTGCGAGATGATTAGAGATAAAAGCATGTGTTTCATCTTTTTTGATTAAGAATCGAACTAATGGTTCTAGTATACTTATCCATTCTTGCTTTTTCTCCTGATCAACTAGACTGTCTAAAAGATCAATGGTCACTAATAAATCAAATGCGACTAGGGCAGTTACGCAATAAGAGCCCTCGTTTGGAAAGGCTTCTTCAAGACTTCCATCTTTTCTCGTAAGCTTTTTGGCTCCCAAGAAAAGGGAATCAATACGCTCAGCAAAAGTATTAAAACTTGTTTGAAAAGGCCAAAGACCTGAAACCCATAGCTGAGAAAGACCGTTGGCAATTCCCTGGAATGTACCATTTCCAAAATCAGTCAAACCCCATGCCCAATAATAGCGATCTCCAAGCCCATATCCACAGCTTGTTTTATCGTTATCAATTAATGATAAAATTCTTGGAAGATTTTTAACTATTTCTTCTAAATATAAATTCTCTTTAGACACTATTATGTTTGTAACAAAAACTAAATGTTAGATTAGTATCTAAAAGCGGTATTAGGCTGAGCGGCCAGCTTTTGACTTTTAATCTTTGGAAATTTCTGTCTAGTTGCAAAATTATATGGTCGCAAAAGTTGGGATGCTCCCAACAAATCAATTTATCGTAGTTAATATTGGTATTTTTGTGAAGCCAACGTCTTGAAGTTAATAATCTTCCCAAAGCCCAAAGTAATCCTCCTTCCGCAGGAATCGCTCCAACAATAATACCACCTGGTTTAAGATAATACTTCATTTCTTCCAGATAATTTTTCAGGGGGTAGAGATGCTCTAGAGAATAAAAGGATACAATAATATCTACGGAATTCTGTGTTATTGGTAGCTTCTCATTTCGCTCTATTAAGAATGATTCAAAATTGATCTTATCTTTTTGAAAAATTTTCGTTGCTACATTCATCATACCCTCATGAACATCTGCGATAATATATTTATCAGGTTTTGAGTTCCAAAATTGGTGATGCCTTAAATCACCAGGGCCGAATTCAAGTACGCATTTTTCCTTTAGGTCGATTTCTCCCATTACGGAATATCCTGAATCATTCACAAATGAACCAATCCCCTTTCTTTGATTCAATTTATAAAACTCCAATTGTATCTGCTGCCACTCAATCCATTGAGGATCCTGCATTATAGGCTCGACACCATATTTAGCTCTATCTCCCCAGAGTTTTTTGGACAAGAAACTAGGAATAAGGTCACGAGCTAACATTTATTTTCCTAGACCAACAAAGATTTATAAAATTTATTATTGAACTTGTTACATAATCGCACAGCAAGGAATTCTATGAATGGGATTTTGGATAAAAAAGCTAAAGACCAAAATAATGGAACTTTATGGAAAATGATGGCTAATGCATGACTTCCGTGCCGTTCTGAGCTAGACTCCTCGATTACAACAAAATTACTTTTTCCATTTTGTGTGACTAAATCCTTTGATTTTGGATCTTCGCTACTTATTAATGTAAGCCTATCAAATAAGTCGAAACGTTTGGTTAATTTTACAAAATTTCGTTTCTCTATGCAGTTTGGGTCGTAAATGATTGTTGCCCCTCTAAAAAAAGAGTTCCAATCAAGGCAAAGTAAAAGAATAAAAGTACTTCCCAAAAAGTTTATTCCAGCAGATAGATAAACGAAGTAGTGAAGAATGAACATATTTGTTACAAGAAGAAGACGGTATTTTGGATAGAACAGAATTGCAATAAATGCTAATTCACCAACTAAAGTTATTATACCAGCAATGAAGGACCACATGTAACCTGCATTCAAAACTGTTAAACAAAAAACAGCGTTTACTCTTCTACTTTCAAGAAAAAGCGAATTTTCTAGAGACACTTGAGCAAGTCTTTCAAGGTGTAGGAAGAATGGCCACCAAGGTCCGACATCAATCAGTTTATTGAGTCCAGAAGTAGTGTAAAAAATTCCTACGATCAAAAAAACGAAAAAAATTGGCCATCTGTTGTCGTTTTTTCTGGTTGTTTCGTTTTTCTTGAAAAGACAATAGAACGATGAACTTGAACTGAAGGACAAGATAAGTAAAACCGCAAGGAGTAGAGTTCCACCCTCTATTTCTGCATTTGTTGCTTGAATGAAGCCTGTGAAATGCGTGAGCATAATAAAAAGGCACAATGCACAAATTTTTGGGAAAACACCGATCAATCCCAAAACACCGAGAGAAATTGCGATTTTTTGAAAAAAATACAGAGTTGTGCTCGAGGGATAGTCTACAAACCAATAAACAAAGTGTGTATTAAAAATTTCGAGAAGAAAAGATGGATAAACGCTTAAAAAAGGTCTCGTGTAATTGAAATATTCAATTGGTAATTCGCCGTAAATTGAATAATCTCTGGAAGCCAATCTGATAATGCAGTATGAAAAGACTACAAACTGAACTAACCAAAAGTGATATGGGTAATCTTTTTTTCGGTAATCGTACAAATCGTTCATTGATAGAAAACCTTTTTCATATTAGCAGAGGAGATTATGTTAACATAACCATCGGAGCTTAAATTTAAGTCCCAGTATTCAACTTTGGTAATTTTGCTAACATTGAATTCATTGTAATCAATCCTTGCATAGGGATTATGCTCCGGATAAAGACTTTGATAATCTTTGATCATTGGAATTTTGTAGTTAATCAACTTTATAAAAGTCTTCTGATCACTCATGAAACGATTTGGGAAAACGATTTCCAGTAAACCAAGATTAATAGGGATGGTGCAGTTAGTTTCAGTAAAAGCGATCAAAGCTTTTCCTGATATCGTAAAAGGTTTTTTTTGAGCACAACTTAGGAGAACGAAATTTTCCCAATGAACGGCTGAATTTAAGTATTGAGGGTATTTTGCTGGGGCCTGTGTTCCCCAAATTATTTTCGATTTATATTTACTAAACTCCCAACCTCCAATCCCGTGAAACCACCAACCTGCAAAGAACTTACTTTGGAAAATAAAAACTGCAAAAAGTACAAAGATGTAAATTTTTTTGTTTCCAACCAAATAAGATTCAATTCTGTTTACTAAAGGTGAGAATTTTTTTCTGAAAAAGAACAAAACCAATAATGAAATCAAACCATATACTGACCACCTTAGGTAGAGATTGTAGGGAAAACCGATATCTTCTCCATAATGCCAACTAGGGAAGTAAATGATCCAACCCAAAAGATTTTCATATCCAACTGATTCAATCAATTTCCCAAGATATTTACCTTCATTTGCAGATAATCTTGAAAAAAGTGAAAGTACTGGAAACAGAAAGCCCAGAAATGACCCGACTAAAAGAACTTTGTACAACCAGGTAGCTCTTTTCAATTTACTTTATGATGTTAACTAGGTCTTTGAAATTTTCTACCCATCCATAATCTTTTGACAGAGTATGAGGATGCCAAAGAAAAGAAATTTCACCACCAATATCCTTACATTCCATCACCCAAAATCTAAGGTAATCATTTCTTTCATGTTTATTGAAATCATTATAGTCAAAAAGATGGGAATCCATAAGTACGCTTGTTGAACAAGTGATTTGATGAGCCTTGTTATCAATTTGATTCCAAGGTTTCCAATTCGTAGCACAACTATTTCTAAAACCTGATCTATCATTAAACATCAGGGTAGAATCGTATTTAAGTCCGGCAAGCGATTGATTGAACCATGTATCATTCCAACTGAACCTTAGCCAATGTTGCCTACATGAAGTGACTTCAGAACCAAGACTTTTCTCCAATGTTTTCTTTTGTTCTTCAATAAGTTCTGAATCGTTCCATGAGTCATAGGTTGAATGAAGTCCAACTTCATGACCGGCATCTTTAAGTTCACTCAACAAAGACCTCAAGCGTTCGCTTTTAATGTTATAGCCAGGATCCATCAACCATCGCTTAAAAGTCTTTGGTCTTTGATCTGAATAGAAATGATAAACTGCTGAAATCCCGGCAGACTTTTCAACTTTGAGTAACTTATCAAAAATCCACCAATCTTCATTGCCAAAGAGAAACTTAAATCCCTTTGAAAACCTTCTTACTGATTCTATAATTCTGAATCTAAACAAAAGAACCAGTGAATTAAAGAAGTGAAAAATACTTTGCTTGATTCGAATTGGATGAGTTTTGCAGACCGCGTCAACATCATGTGAAAGAACAATATTGGCATCAGGCAGGTTACCAAAAAAATTTATGCTGGTATTGTGTATCTCTGTGTACCACCTTCTGAGAAATAAGCATATTCGGTTGACCCAAGCATGGTCCCATGCACGACAGTCCCATCCTTTTAATCTAAAGCTGTAAGAATGGATAGTACCATTTTTCTGTTCCCAAAGTCTCTCGTGCCAACCCTCCATCAACAAAAACATGGCGAGCCACCAGTCAACTTTCCACCAGTTATCTGAATTATCATTTTGATCAATACATTCCTGCGGAACTAAAAGCTGATTTTCAATCCCATAAGAATTTGCCCAGTTTGGTAGCTCTACCGAGATCATTTTCAGAGGAATAATAACCCTAAGATTTTTCTGATAATTACAAACTGGTAATGAAGAGACATGTTCGGAATTTTTTTCCCAATATTCACCCAAAGAAGAAATAATATGAGAAATTAATACTTTTCTCTCGGGGAGTTTTATTTCAGCGGTCAATAAATTGCTGATGCCAAAGTTCCAACGATAATGCTCCCCAAAGTTGGCGACTTCCCACCCCTGGATTTCTGATTATTTCTTCTAAAGATTTTACACTGTATATACCCCTGCTTTTACTCTTTTGAGAAAGTAAAATGTCAGAAACAAATTCTTTCACAGGCCCACTCTGCATCCACTCCTTTAGAGGAACCGGAAAACCCATTTTGTCTTTTCGATTTAAAATAGCTTCAGGCAATAATTTTTTAGCGGTTTCTTTTAGCAAATGTTTAGTCCGACCACCATGAAATTTAAAAGGGGGGGGTATTTTAGTAACAAGATCTACAATTCGAGTGTCTAGCAAAGGAACTCTGGACTCTAGGGATACATTCATACTAACCCTATCCTCAACCTGCAAAAGAGCTGGTAAAAGTGTCTTTTGATCAAAATGTGTCATTTTGTTAATGTAAGACAAAGTATCTGGGTGGTTAAAAACCTTTTGAAAAGTTGAAAATAGATAATCCTTGTTGAAACTCTCTAACATTTCGTTGTGGAAAAGTCTTTGAACTCCCTGACTTCGGTCGATTAAGCGAAAATACCTGTGGTCCATTTCTCCGAATAGTCCTTTTTCCCAAAACTGGGAAAGAAGTGGTGCATATTGTTTTAATACTGGTAAATGAGGAACAATCGAGCTAAGCGAAACCAAATGCTCTCCTTCTTCCTGTGTTTCGTAAATTGCACCTTTTAACGCCTGCTCTAAATAACCAACTAAATATCTTGCGTAACCACCAAATAATTCATCACCACCTTGCCCTCCCAAAACAACCTTCACATGGTCTTTGGCAAGTTTGCTTACAGCATACTGAGGGAATAAACCAGGACCAGCAACTGGCTCATCCATTGCGTATATTAGCTTTGGAAGAATCTCTGCAAATTCTTGAGCAGATGGAATAACTTCATGAAGAATGCCATTCGTAGCTTCAGAGACGATTCGAGCAAATTTTGATTCATCATAATCGGGAGATTCAGAAAACTTACCATGAAACAAAGGTATTGAATTTCCTAGTTGGTCTGCTGCTAGTTTACATACTAAACTAGAATCTATACCTCCAGAAAGATGTGAACCTAAAGGGACATCTGATCTAAGTTGTAACCTCACACTATCCTTGAGGGTAAAACTTATTTTCTCTAAGAAGTCCTCCTCAGTACTATTTTCTTCAACAATATAATCTGTATCCCAGTAAGATTGATTCTGCTTAATTACTGCTCCAGTTCCAATTAAGAAGTGACCTGGCATAATTTTTTTAACGCCATCAAACATAGTCTCATCATCCAGACACATTTGAAAAGCTAAGTACTGATGTAGAGCATTATCATTTCTTTTGGCTTGGAATTTTGGATTAGCCAAAAAGCATTTTATTTCAGAAGCAAAGTATAAGTAACCATCAGATTCGTAAAAATATAATGGTTTAATTCCAAATGGATCTCGTGCTGCAATCCATTCGTTTCTTTTCCCATCATGAAATATGAATGCAAACATTCCATTGAGTTCTTGCAGTGCTTCTGAACCAAAATGAATCAGCATTTGTAACAGGACTTCCGTATCAGAAGAAGTTTTAAAAGCGACGCCTTTAGTTAACAGCAATTGTCTTAATTCCAAATAGTTATAAATTTCGCCGTTAAAAATTAAATTATAACATCCGTCCTCAGAGACCATTGGCTGCTGTCCATGCTCTAAATCGATTACAGCAAGTCGCCTGTGTCCCAATAGAACTTGATCTTTAATAAATACTTTTCCTTCACCATCAGGACCGCGGTGGAGAATTTGTTTAAGCATATCATCCAACTGCGAAGACATATTCTCTAAAGAATTATCTGAACTATGTATACTAACTATTCCGCACATTTTTTATGTAGGATCACATACATGAGAAAATCAAAGAGATTTGCTTGAATCTTTAAAAAGTAAAAAACCAAAATCAATTGAACCCGCCAAACTTCGTAAATATAATTTTGTCTTCTTAAAAAAAACTCTAGAATTGGCTGGATTCTTTGAATCAGTAGTCCAAAGTTTTTCCAAAATCTCTGACTTTTTCAATACATGTCATTGGAGATTTTCCACGCGTCTAAATTTTTTTTTATTGCCGATTTCCATCCTCCCCAGGGCCAATGATAAAGAATTGTCATCACCAGATAGCCCAATGTAGTTACACTGCTAACCATTTTACTCTCACTCTGTTTTTGATCATACCGATGCAAAAAAGGAATTTCTGCGAAGCTGGCACCAATTAGTTTCAATTTAACTAATTTTTCCAAGGTACAGGTGAAGCCCAACCCTTTAAGCTGGATAAAATTATTTCCATAGAAACCTAATGCTTCCTTTATTTTTGAGTATCGATATCCACGGTAACCACATGAATATTCCCTAAGACCTTGAATAGGAAAGAAGATTTTCATGAACAAGTTTGCACACCTGCTAATGACAGCCCGGTAACCATTCACCCCCATTTGCCCCCCCCCTTTTTCAAACCTTGATGCCACCACTACATCGTAACCCTGATTTAGTTTCTTAATAATATTCGGAATGTATTTGGGTTCATGGGTGTCATCACAATCCATACGAATAATGATATCACCCTTCTTGCCAAGCTTGACTGCCCGTTCAAAAAGATCTCGGGAAGACTCTCCAAGCCCCCTGTTTATGGGGTGCTCAATTACCTCAAGTGGGAATTTTGCTGAGTACTCTTCTAATATTTTGGAAGTGTTATCGGTGCTCCCATCATTACATACTAACAACCGGTAATCCTCATTCGTTCCATCAAGTGCATGCTTTAACTTTTCCATCAATGGGGGAAAGGAGATTTCTTCGTTATATGCTGGAAGAATTACAATTATCATAACTATTCTACTTCATACTTTGAGCTAACTTAATACACAATGAATATTGTTGCTTTGCAGGTAATATTAATTGAGTGAGCTAAATTTTTCTTAAAAAGAAATTATGCTTATTTGTATGATGAAACAATTAAATGAATATTTGTCATTATGGATGGAAAATCTAAAAAGCATTCTCCTCATTGTTCATTTCTTCAACGTAGAGAATGCTTATGTAAATTTAAATTCTCTTAAAAACTATAATTGATATTCAGCTTTTCGAAGTCTACCAGCCAATATGGCTAATGCATCATGAACGCGTTCTAACAGTACTTCATCCTGAACGCTTAAATTACTACGCCCGTCAATAAAAACATATCGAATTTTTCCGTAGGAATAATTTCTACCGGAAATTTGAAACTCCGCCACAAATTCTTTATCCCTGGAAAAATATCCATTTTGCTGAGGGTCCACCCAACTTACAACCTTACCAATAGTAGGATTTTCGATATCAAAATTTGAGCCAAGCCTGCCATTGGTGGAATAAAAGGTGACCTCTGCTTGATGAAATTGCATACCTTCACACGCTTTCTGAATACATGACTGCACATTATCAAGTGAGTCCATCCCAACTACCATACCTTCAGCATCTTTGATTGCTTGCTCAATGGACTTCGTGCTCTTGCGATCGTTTATCAAAGAAGACAGACCTTCTCCAAAGAATTCAAATCGGAAGTATCCTAGGTAACGTAAGAGAATGAACCCTCCAAGTCCGAAAAACACGAAAATCGCAAACAATTGATCACCTTTTCCGAAGGCAGCTGCTATGGCAACTAATGAGCAACTTCCAGCCATCGCCCACATTGCTAGCACTGCCTTACCATGGGAGAGCCCCTTTGCCATCAATCGATGGTGAAAATGTTCCATGTCGGGAGAGAAGGGAGATCGGCCTCTCATCATTCTACGAAAGATCGCAAAAATACAATCCAGAATAGGTAGGGAAAAAGCAAGAACCGGGAAGATTCCATCGAGCACACCTCCTTCACGAAAGCTTGCCAATAATGTTAAACATCCCGCCAGGTATCCAAGAGTCAGGCTGCCGCAATCCCCCAAAAAGATGGAAGCTGGGCGACTATTGTACACTAAAAATCCTAGCAGACATCCGACGAGAAGGGTCGACATCCAAGTAACACTGGTAATTCCACCGAGGTAGCCCACGACAGAAACGGCGACCAACCCAGCAAACGAAATCCCGGAAGCAAGACCATCTAAACCATCAATCAGATTTACTGCATTGGCCATACCTACGATCCAAAAAGTGGCTAATCCGAATCCTAGCAATGCTGGAATAGTGACTGACCCTAGTCCCAAAAACTGAATCTCCGTAAAAGATAAATTGGCTCCCCATACCACTAGTCCAGTGATTAAAAATTCACCAAATAATTTTGTTTTGGGAGCAAGCCTGGCAAGGTCGTCTAAAAATCCAATTGCAAATATTCCTAACGATCCTAGTAGGACACATCCGAGAATTGGATTGTTTCCCCACATCATTTCACGAACTTGAGGAACAGAAAAACCAGCTAAACACATAACAGCGAGGAAAGAGAGCAAGATCGCAGCACCGCCCAGTCTTGGAGTAGCTTGTTGATGAACTTTACGGGCACGCTGAGGACAATCCACATACCCTTTTTGCAATGCCAAATGCCTAATAATTGGGGTAATGATACAGGTCAAAATTGCCCCTAAAACAAATAAACTGTAAATTGATGGTGTCACAGATTTAAAGGTTTAAATGACAGAAAATTACAAATTAGTCAATTTCTGAAGAAAGCTTTTGATTTTGGTAAAACTTCATTTAAACAAATATAAATCAAAAGCTATTTATCCAGAAAACTGAAAATAATTAAGACTAGAGCTCTTTGGGAACCGATAATTTGTCAAATGGTTCGCCACTTTGCCAAATCGAGTGCTTGTTTTTAGGGAGTTGACACATTATAAGCCCGCCTCAATGACTATTCAAAAATTAAGTTTTCGGTTTCCTTGGCACCCATTGTGTTAAAATCATCGGGAACCTTCCCCTCTCTTTCCATAAACCCTAATCGGTTACTCTGCTTGTTTTCAATACTGCCAAGAGCAATCAAGGGATCTGTTTTATGTCTGCCTATTAGGGTAAAAAAAGGATTAGTTTTGGGACTTTTTCCTAGACTATCAGCAGCAAGACTTGGTGAAAATTTTTTATGCTAATAATTTGAAGCTAATATAATAATTAGCTAAATTTTAATCGTTACCCAAAATTATTTGAGACAAAATTTTATCTGGTTTATTACAATCAAAATACTTTTCGGCAGTTTTCCTGCAATCAGATGCCAAAGTTGGAAATTTCTCTGCGTTTGAGCAAAACCACTCCATAATTTCAATTAGCGAGGAGACATTTTTTGAAGGAACAATAAAGCCATTTATCCTATCTTTAATAATTTCAGAACATCCTGCAAAATCAGTTGTTATCACAGGTCTCCCCATGGCCATAGCTTCCTGTATACACCGTGGCAAACCTTCCCTGTAGTAAGTAGGCAAAACAAGCACATTAGCAGATTTAATTACCTTCCTCACATCATGAACCACACCACCATAATCAATCACCCTTTTTTTATCCATTTCATCGATAAATTTTGGATCTACGCCGTGAATGGAATCATCAGCCTGACCATAAACTGAAAAGGTTGCATTGGACTCACGCTCCTTCATCTTAAAGGCAGCTTCTATGAATTCATACAAGCCCTTTGCCTTCAATAGCCTTGAAAGGAAAAGGAAGTTTATTTCTGATTTTGGCATAGCGGAGAGTTCGTAATGATTAAGATCAACTCCGATTCCAGGCAAAACCAAAACCTTTTCCAAACTCCCAGAATCTTTTCCTTGAAAAAGCTCTTCTTTATCCATGGTATTAAGACATACAACCTTGTTTGAAAATCTTAGGATTATTTGTAGAAAGAATTTCACAAACCTTCTTAGTAGTGTGAGCCTGCTTCCAGTAAAAGTGTGGCCAAGTCCCTCAATTAGAGAGATAAGGCGAAAAGGGTAGAAAAGTTTAGCGAAGGTCGCGACAACAATAGGTTTTAGAAAATAAGCTAGGCATACATCAGGCTTACATTTACTAAAAATTTTAAGGATTTTGCATAATGAAAACAAAAATGAAAAAACATCGGTTCTTCCCTTGTCAAAATTTATATCATAGTAGCTTACTCCAATGGATTCGAGAAATTTAAGAGAAGCCTGATCCCGGTTCGTTCCGATTGCGATTACCTCATTACCTTGCAAAACAAGTTTCCGAAGTAAAGAGCCACGGAACTTTTCGAATGTCCAGCAAGCGGTTCCTATGACGACGATTTTCAAAATTTTGCTCTAGTCAACTCTTACGAGCTAAAAATATCCTTAGGTAGGAATCCACAAATTTGTCAGCAGAGAAACAGTCTTTGATTCTTTGCCTTGCCTTCAACCCATTTTTACGAAACTCACTCTCCGGAATAGAGAGTAACTCAAGCCAACACTGGGCTAAAGAAGCAGGCTCGTCCGGCGGAGTAAGTCTGCCGCAATCCCCGAGTATTTGGGAACCCCCACCGACTTCAGTTGCCACGCAAACAAGCCCCACGGACATGGCCTCTCCCAAAGCGTTCGGAAAGCCTTCGCTATGCGAGCAAACAGTAAGAATGTCCGACCCATTCAATATCGAACTGATGTCATCCTGATGACCCAAGACAATCAAATTGGAGGCAATTTGACTGATCAACCCCGAAAGCTTCGGATGATCGGGTGACAAACCCTCACCTGCCATGAGGAAAATCACTTCAGGTTTTTCCTGAAGAAGTATCTTTGCGCCTTCAAGATAAACATCGTGTCCCTTAATGGGATCGTAACGGGCCAAAATAGTAATGACCCGAGCTTGCCGGGGAATCTTGTGCCGGGACCTGAATGAATCCCGCTTTGCTTTAGAGGGAGATAGCTTTGCTAAATCGAAGCCATTCGGTATGTACAATGATTTCCCCGGGCAGAAGCCCACTTTTTCATGGTGTCTGATTCCCAATTTGGAATTGTGAATCACCAAGTCGCAAACTCTCGAAAGCAGGGCATTAAGGAGGATTGCTACTCGAGTAGTGACCTTTTCCTGATTTAACGAGTGCAAGGCTTGCCTTATGTTAAAAACCAGCTGACTCTTGGGTTGAAGAATCCATGCCAAAAATGCGAAAAGATTCCCGTGATACATCCAGCCGTGAATTTGAGTGGGGTGAAGTTTAATGATTTCGAAAAAGAAACGGGGAAGCGTAAGCAAAGGAGAGTGCTTGCGTAAATTCAAAGCTATTACTTTGATCCCCATCTCACGAATCCTCTCGCCTACTGGACCAACGGCATCCAATGAGAAAACAACAAAGCGAAATGCCTTTTTTTTGATGTTAGCCTTAAGCAGACGCTCGAGTGCTAATTCTGCACCACCGTTGTTAAGACCGCTTGAAATGAAAATAATATTTGGTAAGCCCAAGTGAATAAGGAATATTTATTTCTTACCAACAACCATTGTGAACATCACAGCTGTGCTGACCTCGACCAATAGCCCGAAGAAGACAACATATATTTTCTACAAAAGATAGAAAAATATTCTGGTTTGAAATACGGTTTGAATACTCAAACCTCTAATCCACACCCTTTAACTATTTTTGTCATAGTTTTAGGGTTACATCGATCGTAATATGCCTTGAAGCCCTGATCATAAGTAGTTTGGGGGAAGATAGAAAAAAGTATTTTCTTTTTAAGGGATTCGGAAACAATTAAGTTTAACCTGGCAAAAATTGCACTACGGCTGGGAACGAAAATGAGGATCATACCTTTTTTATTAATGATGCTGGAAAGAGCAATAATTGCCTTCCGAGTGTCTTGAACATGTTTCAACCAAGGCCTTGCAAATAACCAAATCGGCATCCCCTTGACCTTTACACTCAGTTATATCTGCGGCAATTTCACGATCATAAGAATCTTTGGGTGCTTGCCTGAGTTCATTCTCATTAATATCGAGGCCGATAAC
>NZEN01000049.1 GCA_002689665.1 Opitutia bacterium
GCATGGGAAGAGCAACTCGCCAGTTTTGAACCGGAAAAAATGAATTCGCGAATTGAAAGAGTGATGACCGGAATGGGTTTTTCTTTGGGGGATATCGACCGGAGAGTTGATGAGTTTTCCGGTGGATGGCAGATGCGTATTGCTCTGGGCAAGCTACTCCTGCAAGGCCCTTCGCTTTTAATTCTTGATGAGCCTACCAATCATTTGGATGTCGTTTCTCAAAATTGGCTGGAACATTATTTAAGAAAATATCAGGGATCTATTTTAATCATTTCTCACGATCGGGCGTTTTTGGAAAGCGTAACTGAAAGAACCATTGAATTGAAAATGGGTAGCCTGAACCGATATAAAGGAAACTACAGTTTTTATTTGGAGGAGAGTGCCGCCAGAATAGAGCGCCAAAGAAAAGCTTATGTGAATCAGAAGAAGGAGATTCAAAAAGAGAAAGAGTTTATCAATCGTTTCCGTTCGAATATTAAAAAGGCCGCGATGGTTCAAAGTCGGATAAAAGCACTCGAGAAAATGGAAATTGTGAAACCGGAGGCGGAGGAAAAGAAAATCTATTTTCGCTTTCCTCCCTCGCCACCCGCGAGCCAAAAAGTGGTGGAGCTTGAGGAGATGTCCAAAGCTTATGGTGATAACCGAGTTTTTGATGGTCTTGATCTGAGGATTGAAAAAGGAGACAGGATCGCGGTGGTCGGGGTAAATGGTGCCGGTAAGTCGACCCTGGCCCGTATCCTTGCTGGCGTGGAACCATTTCAGGAGGGTAATCGTGATGTTGGCGTAAATACTGTGATTGGATACTTTGCCCAGCATCAGGCCGAAGAATTAAATCCTGTCAATGAAGTGTTGGCTGAGGTCGAGGAGGCGTGTCATCACAACCCTGATGCGAACCCTAGAGCAGCTTTAGGAGCCTTGCTGTTTAGTGGAAATGATGTTTTTAAAAAGACCTCCGTCTTGTCCGGAGGGGAGAGGAATCGGGTTGCTCTTGCCAAACTGTTAATGACGCCATGTAATTTTTTGGTGATGGACGAGCCTACCAACCACTTGGATATTCGGAGTAAAGAAGTACTCCAGGAAGCTCTGAATTTGTTTGAAGGGACGGCCCTAATCGTGAGTCATGACCGTTCCTTTTTGGATGGGGTCGTCACCAAGGTTTTGGAAATCTCCACGAATACGGCTCGAATGCTCACCTGTAATGTAACAGAGTATATGGAGCGGTTGGAGGTTGAGGCGGGTTAACACCGAAAAGCTCTCATGGCTAAGCTTCACTTTAATTATTCGGCCATGAATGCAGGTAAGTCAACGGCCCTGCTCCAAGCAAATCATAACTACCAGGAACGAGGTATGGAGACGCTTCTTTTTACTGCAGGTATTGATGATCGGGCAGGGAAGGGTGTAATCAAATCAAGAATCGGCATAGAAACCCAGGCCGTCGCTTTTGAGAAAACGGATGATCTTGCAGAAATTACCCGTGCAAGGTTGGCTAATCAATCAATAGGGTGTGTTTTAATTGACGAGGCTCAATTCCTTACCCGTAAGCAAGTCAGGCAGCTTGCCGAGTTGGTGGATCGAGATAACATTCCGGTTCTTGCTTATGGATTACGGACTGATTTTCGGGGCGAGACATTTGAGGGTAGCCAGTATCTACTGGCTTGGGCTGATGAAATTCGGGAGATCAAGGCAATCTGTAGCTGTGGAAAAAAAGCCACCATGAATGCCAGAGTGAATGCTAATGGTGAAATTGAAAGGGATGGGGAGCAAATCGAGATCGGTGGAAATGAAAGATACATTTCATTTTGCCGGAAATGTTTTTTCAGTGCAGATTTCATAAGCACCGAGTCGATTATTTGAAATTTCTTTTATTTTAGGAATTTCAGCACCACAATTCCACCAATAAAAAGAATCCCAAAGACGATCGCCAATAGATTGAAGTGCTTGTCTATTTTCTCCTTCATCGGTTCACCGAATTTTGCCATAAGAAATGCGACAAGGAAAAAACGGGCGGAGCGACTCACTGCAGATGCGAGGATAAAAGGCCCTAATGCCATTCCCAGTACCCCGCTGGCCACAGTAAATATTTTATAAGGTATAGGAGAAAATCCGGCAAGAAAGACGAGGGGCCAGCCCCATTCTTCATACCAATCTTTCAGTCTTTCGAATTTCTCCTCGGTAAAACCCGGGATGTACTGAAAGAATACTCCAGATAATTCGTCCCAGGCAAAGGCACCCAGAGCGTACCCTGCAAGACCACCAAAAACGGAAGCAATCGAACAAATAAAGGCGAACTTGAAGGCTTTTTTCATTTTGCCCAGGCAGAGAGGAATGAGCAGGACATCGGGGGGAATGGGGAAGAAGCTGGCTTCGGCAAAGGACAGTAATCCCAGCCATAGACCTGCCAACTTTTTTTCGGCCAATGAAAGCGTCCAGTTATAAACCTTACGAAGAGGATTGGAGGAGGTGGATTTTTGACTCATGAGGAGCTTTGGGAGTAAATAGATGGTTTGAGAGTACCAAGGTAAGGAAGCTCTCGATATCTACCTGCGTAGTCCAAGCCATACCCAACAACAAATTCATCCGGTATACTGAAACCGGACCAGTCAGCTTGGAAATTATTTTGCCTCCTGTCAGGCTTGTCAAGAAACACGCAGGTCTTGAGCGAAGCGGGTTTTTTTGCAGCTACTTCGCTGAACACTTTTTGCATGGTGTTTCCGGTATCTAAAATGTCATCCACCAGCAGGACATGTTTGTCCTCTACATCTGATTTCAAGGTTCCGAGAATCCTTGGAGCTGTTTCCGGGTTTGTCGAGTTTCCGTAACTGGAAACGCGAATGCAATCCAAGCGAAGCGGTACCGATAGATGGCGAATGAGATCAGCGGTGAAGACGATTGCACCATCTAGCAGGGTAATGAGAATAATTTCACGCACCGTATGATGGTAATGTCGATTAATCTCGTCTGCAACTTCCAGGATTCTTGAGTTAATTTCCTCTGCGGAGAGTATAACTTTTTCTAAATCAGCATTTATCATAATAAGGAAACCAATTGATTGATACTCGACTGTGCGGAGGATGCATATCCTCCACCGAATAGATTGAAGTGGTTTAGCTCGTGGTAAAGGTTGTAGAGAGTCTTCCTTGTTTTAAAGCCGTTATTCAGAGGGAATTCTTTTTCATACGCCTCGTAGAAAGAAGAACTGAATCCGCCAAACATGTAAGTAAAAGCGATATCTGCTTCTCGATCTCCGTAATAGCTGGCAGGATCATAAATGAAAGGAATGCCTGAAAGGTCTTCACTGGCATTTCCTCCCCACAGGTCTCCGTGAAGCAGGGAAGGGTGCGGTGCATAATCCTGGAAGAAAAATTCGAGGTTGAGCAAAAGTACTTCAGCTTTTTCAAAGGAGCGGCCTTTGCTTGCAGCCAGTTGAAGTTGATGCTGCAAACGGTGCTGCTGGTAGAATTGAACCCAGTTGTCATTCCTAGGGTTTGGTTGAGGAGTTGATCCAATACAGTTATCCCTTACCCATCCGAAGAAAGGCTGTTCAATTTTGTGGAGTCTCGCCAGCTGCGTTCCCATTTCCTGCTGACCAGAGGATGATGAGGATCCCTCTTTTATAAATTCCAAAACAAGAAACGAAGCCACCTCGGTTGATCCAAAACCAATTACTTTAGGAGTACGGATTGTGTGAGTCGCATGGATTTCATTTAGGGCGAGTGCCTCGGCTTCAAAAAATGGTAAAAAAGACAGATCATTCTCTTTGGTAAAAAAGACCCGGTCATCCTTTCCTGTGATACACTGACTTTGGCTTATACTCCCACCGCTTATGGAAGAAGACTTATTTGTTTCAAATGCTTCTCCAGTCATTTGACTGATCGCTACCTCGACCGATGAATAAACAGGCATGATAGTCAGTTGTTACCTAATTAGGGAAGTTTTTGTTTTACGTGCTCGAGGAGGCTTACACATCCATCCTCCAATAAATCGAGGACTTTTTCAAAACCAGATGCTCCCCCATAGTAAGGATCGGGAACTTCAGACTCACCCGAACTTACAAAATCACAGAAAGGGATGATTTTGCTTTTTAGCTCATCATTGGGGGCAAGCTTCGACAGTTCGGAAAAGTTAAAATTATCCATGGTTAGGAGTAAGTCTGCTTTTTCAAAATCAAGATCATTCACTTTTCTGGCCGTCCCACTTGTGGAAATATTTCGGTCTCTGGCAGCTCGGGCCATCCGTGAGTCTGGCGGGTTTCCTTGGTGACTCGAAATTGTCCCTGCGGAATCGATTGTAATTTGATCCTGTAGACCCTCTTCCTCAACAATTTTTCGGAAAGTGGCTTCCGCCGCGGGAGATCGACAAATATTTCCCCAACAAACAAATAATATATGCATGAACTTTTAATGGCATTCCCAAACAATGAAGACAAATTAGAAATGGTGATGCAGAGGTAATCTTGACATTCAGCCCCAAAAACAACTAGATAAGTCATTTATGTCAACTACCCTAACAATCCTTGGATGTGGTTACATCGGTTCTGCATTAGCTGAAGTTGCCTTGGAAAAAAACTGGACAGTATCCGCATTAACCCGAAATGAAGAAACCGGTAGGAAACTTGAGAGTATGGGGGTTCAAGATGTGGTGATTTCCCGCCTGGACAGCGACGAGTGGCATTCCTATCTCGATCCGAATCAAGACTTCGTGGTCAACTGTGTGGGTGCATTTTCACCATCTCTTGATGGTTATGTTACTTCCTACATTGAAGGACAGAAATCCGCGATGAAGTGGATTGAAGCAGGAAAAGTGAATAGTTATTTGTTTACCAGCAGCTGCTCAGTCTACCCTCAGACTGGGCGTAAACTGGTTGAGGAGACTGCATCTTGTGCCGGTGTTTCAGAAAAAGGAGGACTACTGCTAGCGGCTGAGGGTCTATCCTTCCCTCCTCCCAGTTCTATTAATCGTAGCTTTGTGTTGCGATTGGGGGGTATTTATGGTCCCGGGCGACATTTGTTGGCGAATAAAGTAAAGAATGGAGTAGCGATGGATGGAAATGCCGGTCGTATTTTAAATCTTATTCATCGTGATGATGCCGTTTCTGCGATCCTTGCTTGCTTGTTGGCTGATGAAAGCAATCTTGGCCGCATATATAATCTAACCGATTCGTCTCCATCCGCCAGGGGCGAGATTGTGGAATGGTTGGCAAATAAATTTGAAGTTTCACCCCCTTCTTTCTCAGAAGACGATAAGGAGGATACGCCAAATCGAAAAATTTCCAGTCAGCGAATTATGAAAGAATTAAATTGGTCTCCCAAGTACCCATCATTTATTCAGGGTTACGAAAGCTTGCTTGGATAGGAATTTAACTTTAAGACTCAAGAATGGTAGGAGTAGGCAAATTACTTAAACAGGCTCAGAAAATGCAGCAGAAGATGGAGGAAGCTCAGGCTTCCCTTTCTGATGAAATCCTCGAGGTCTCGGGGGGCGGTGGGGCCGTTTCGATAAAAATCTCAGGAATGGGCGAATTTAAAGACTTAAAACTAGACCCCGAGTTCTTGAAAGAAGATCCCGATTTTGTGAGTGAAGCAATCCTTCAGGCAATTGTGGACGCATCGGAGCAGGCAAAGAAGAAAAATGATGATGCGATGAGCGGACTCACGGGCGGGATGCAAATGCCTGGTTTATTCTGATTATTTCATTGATTAGTTCGTTTTGAGCGAACCATACGAAAGACTGGTTCAAAGCCTGAAAGCATTACCAGGTTTGGGGTACCGATCCGCAGAAAAGATTGCACTGCATTTGTTGGTTGAAAAACCAGAGCGAGCGAAGGAACTGATCGAAAGAATATCAATTGCAAAAGAAACTCTGGGAGCTTGCCGTATTTGCGGTAATCTGACCGATCAGGAGATTTGTGAAATTTGTGCATCCGAAGAAAGGGAAAGCGAAAGACTTTGCGTTGTAGAATCTGTTACTGATCTCTTTGCTATGGAAAAAGCCGGAGTTTTTCATGGGAAGTATCATATCCTGATGGGTAAATTATCTCCGGTGAAAGGTGTGGGACCTGATCAATTAAATATTTCTAACCTGAGTGAGAGGATAACTGAAGGAAAGATTGAAGAGGTGATTCTTGCCCTGAGTAATGACATGGAGGGCGAAGCGACCTGCCATTATCTGAAGAATGAGGTTTTTTTGAGCGAGAATTTGAAAGTTACCCGGATTGGATTTGGTTTGCCCAGTGGAGGTGGGGTAACCTACGCCGATCAAAACACTCTGGAAAATGCATTACAAAGTAGAAAGATTCTCGATACCTAAGCAAGGCTATGGAAAGCTAAGCCAGTCAGATATCGAGTAATCATAAAAGCGAATCGTTGTAGGGGTAGTGCTTTCCCACAAAAGCCAGTTCTGCGAATTTTGGGACCATAAATATCGATCGGGGAAACTCTCTTGTGTGGCCCACACCCAACCTAGGTGAATATGCCAGAACCATATATTTTTGCTGTCTTCAGCAACCGGGTATATCCACCCAAACTCCAAATGATAAGCCCACCCGCTTTCGTTCTGAAAGAAAGTCCCAAACCAAGAAGAATCATACCAGTCTGGAGCGATTTTAGTTGTGTTTTCTAGATTATCGGTGAGAGGGATGATCTCGAAAAGTGCAGTTAAGTTACGGTCAGTGATCATGCTTGTGGTAGTAAAGGGAATGTTTGGATTTTGCACTGAATCGCCTTCCCATCTAATGAATTTATAACCATTTTCTGGCGTAGCTGAAACGGAAGCGAGGTAGCCATAATAATATTTACCACCTTTAGAAACAGTGCCTCCAATACTGGCATTTAATTGCAGAGTATAAACAATTCGGTCAAAACTAGCAGTTATATTGGTATCTTCGGTCAAAATAATCGTCGCGAGAGAAGATGTAGGATTATCTGGATTGCCTCCGTTCCATTTTTTAAAGGAGTAGCCTGTCGCAGGGGTTGCATAAATTTCAACCTCTGATCCGTGATTATAAATTCCACTTCCTTTCACCTCGCCTCCTGCGGAGGCGGGTAGAGTAAGTATGTATTGTTTAATTGTGAATACAGCTGAAATGTTTCGTTCCTCAGACATCAATACTGTTGTGTCAGGTGACCCAGGGTTTCTAATACCTGTCCCATTCCAGTTAGAAAAAGTATACCCTTCGTTTGCGATAGCTGAAATGTTAGCCTCCGACTCATATTCAAATGTCCCATGCCCACTAACCTTTCCTCCGGGAGATTCACCAATGATCAGAGAGAACTTCTTTTTTTGAAAGTTTGCAGTAATGGTATTGGTTTCGATTACTTCAATATTGGTTTGTGAGGAGTTTAGGTCCTGAATTCCTGTACCCGTCCAGGATACGAATTCATATCCAGTTAGGGGCTCTGCAGTTATAGGAGCAAAAGTATTAGGTGAGTAAGTTCCGGAACCGAAAGAGGAACCACCTGCTACTGGATTTGATAGAATGCTCAATACAAAATTATTTTCTTCTACCGGAATAAATTGAGCGGAAATCGATTTATTTGAATCCATTATGATCGTGCGGGAGGGAGATGATAAATTCCCATCAATGTTACCGCTCCATGTTTCAAACTGGTAACCATTTTTGGGAGTCGCGGTAATGGAAACTATTTGTCCGTGTGTATAATTGCCCTCTCCTAATACTTCCCCGGAACCTGAGGAAGCGAGATTAAGTGTATATACATTAGGAGAAAATATTGCCGTGGCAATTCGGTCTTCCGTCATTAGAATTGTCGAGATTAGGGCATTTGGTTCTTCAACACCTTCTCCCAACCACCCCGTAAAATAGAATCCCTCATCAGGAGTTGCAGTGATAGAAGGCGTTGAACCATGAGAGAAGTTGCCATTTCCAGAAATGGATCCTCCTGTTGATGAAAGTACCTTAAGCGAAAACCGATTGACGGCAAAGGATGCAGATATGGTTCTGTTTTCGGTCATTTCTACTGTTGTGCTTGTTGAATCTGGATCTGTGATACCATTTCCCATCCATCCGTTGAAAGAATAGCCTGTCTCTGGATCAGCAGAAATCACGGCTAGGGTTCCATACGGGAAATTTCCCTCACCTGATACGGTTCCACCAGTGCCGGCACTTACTGTAAGACTGTAGGTGTTGAGGCTAAAGTTGGCTGTCAAAGAAAGATTAGAATCAACATTTACGGTTAATGGATTCAACGTGCTGTTGATGTCTCCTGACCACGACACGAAAGAGTAACCATCTAGCGTGGGGGTTGCCGTAAGGGTTACATCTTCCCCAAATTGATAATTCCCTGTACCGCTTACCAATCCAGTGCTTTCAGGAGAAACTATCGCAGTGATTGAGTAGTTGCGTGGAGTGAAGCTAGCTGTGATTGTGCGATTATCGGTCATGCTTACGGTTGTTGTGGTTGCACTCGTGCTTGCGATGCCTTGGCCAGACCAACCACTAAAAGAATAGCCTTGCTCGGGCGTTGCCGATATGGGTGCTGTAGTTCCATGGTCAAATGTACCGGAACCGCTGACAGAGCCACCCGAGCCACCACTAACGACAAGTTGATATTTATTAAGGGTAAAATTAGCTGTCACTGTAGTGTTTGAGCTAATCAAGATATTTAGGGGGTTACTATTACCGGATGCTCCCCCTGTCCATTCGTTGAAAGAGTACCCGGTAGTAATATCAGCAAGGGATAAAGTAGCTGTTGCTCCCTCATTGTAAATTCCTTCTCCCATTGAGGTGGCCACACCAGTTGGTGAAACCAAGATCTCGAGGAGATAGGATGGCCAGGCTCCATCCCTGCGCGACGAACGCTGAAACATGGGCCAGTCGGATGAAGCGGGACCAACGCCCACATCCAAGCAATAGAGCCGGTTATCGAAGCAACCATAATACAATTTGCCGTCTGTGCTCAGGGCGAGCGAAGAATCCACCAGTCCTCCAATTTGAAATGGACAGTCGGTCTCATTAGTGTCCCATACCTTGGTTCCATCTGGATCAAAAGCAAACAGGTGATTTTCACCTCCTCCAGTATATCCAATTACATAAGTCCTCCCATTTACATCCACTACCGGGCTTGAGTAAAAGACATCTCCGACAAATGCATCCCAATTTAAGTTACCTGTGAGTGTGGATAACGAGCGAAGATATCCATCACGGGAAACGAAAAAGATTTCATCGTTTATTCCCAGGACAGGAGATGCGTCCACCCGATCAAAAGCGGGGAATGACCAGTTGAGAGATGCATTTTCTCCATTATCTATAATGGAATAACAATTTCCGTTACCGGAACCAAAATATATATTTCCGGAAAGATCTAGGGCAGGTGACGATAGAATTGATTTATTGGTGTCATTTACAGTATCTACCGTGTAGGTCCATTTGCCGGAGCCATCTGGATTGACTGCATGAAAAGTTCCGTTTTCATCACCAAAGTAAATCGTTCCATCCTGTCCCAACGCTGCGGAAGAGGTGATCGGTTCCCCTGCAAAATATTCCCATGCAACCGAGCCATTGCTCTCAAATGCATAAAAGATCGAGTCCTTGGAGCCGATATAAATCTTTCCGTCTGCCCCGATAGCCGGGCTTGCCACTATATAACTATTGGTTTCATACTCCCAATTCTTGTTTCCGTTGTCAGGGTTAAGGGCATAGATTTTGTTATCCCAGGAACCGACATAGATGGTGCCGTCCGGGCCTATTGATGGTGTAGAGTCAACCCAGTTTCCTGTTTCAAAACTCCACTTATTTGTACCATCGGCATTGAATGCGTGAAGCATATTGTCATTTGATCCGATATAGATGGATCCATCGGCAGCAATGGCGGGCGAAGAAAAAATGACCCCTCCTGTCGTCGCATTCCAATCCATGGATGCATGTGAAAAAGAATTTGCAGAAAGGTCCCACAAGGCACTGGCAGTCAAAAAGGCGGATAGGATTACCGATGGGAAGTATCTCACAATTTCTATTAGCATTTAGGGCCTGAATAATACATGAAAGTTAGTATTTAAATAGCCAACTCTTTCACCTTAAATGATATCTTGAATACAGAGCCAGACTCATCACTTTTGTTGAGACTCAATTCTGCGTCCATACAGAGGGCAAGCTGTTTTGATATGGCAAGACCGAGGCCCGTTCCTCCTTTTTTTCTGCTCTTGGATGGATCGAAAAGAAAAGGTTTTTCGTTTTCTGGTATTCCACCACAATTGTCTTCTACCTCGATGATTACTTTTTGACTTTCGATACGGGCACTTAGGGAAACATCCGCTCCGGGAAATGTCTCAAAAGCGTTTTCAACCAGCGAGGTAATAATCGCAAGTAACAGATTACTTTGTAAGTTATCAACTGATTGCGATAAAGCTTTGGAAGCCTTAACCGTCACGCTTCCATCTGTAGAGATCCCCACCTTTTTTCTTACGACTTGTTGAAAAAGTTCAGCAAGGGAAATCGTGTAAGCTGTTTGTCGGTTCTCAACATCCTGGAGAGAATGAAGGGACTGAGAGACCAATTCACCTATCCGCATTTGGACTTCACGCAATTCTTGTACATCAATTTCTTTTCTTTCTTCCGCCTCTTTAGTAATCATTTGTAAGTGAGTGAGGGGAGTTTTGAGGGAATGCATCAAATGACCGCTTAAAGCTCCCAGACCGACACTTTTATAAGATTGTGCCAGTTTTTGATTTGTTTTTTGTAGAAGCGAATTCTTCTGCTCCAGTTTAACTTCGCGGTCTTTTACTCGATCGCTCAAAAACTTGAAAATTAAGAAAAGCAACAGGGTACCTGTAAANAAACTNNTCANNCCGAGTCTTTTGATTTCCTGATCAATTACGCCCCATTCTTCNAGGATGTATTTTTCNTCTANNTGNATNTCNATGATAAAAGAATCATNCAANCTNTCNGNTNTNAAAAAATANGANAAGTNNTGNNNNGNANAATGAACATAAAAAGGGNTATCANAATTNTTNAGGGAGGAGAANNGNANGGCGTCCTGGTTNNTTTGTGAACCAATTGAAAGGNNGATCGGAGNNCCGTTTNNNTNNTAGGCGAANGCTTGNANNACNNTNGGNANNNTCANTAANTCAAGAATCACNTCTTCAAGCATTTGTTTNNGGNTTGANGTNATCTCCGGNAAATCGAGATNNANNANGACCANATCTCGATCCAGNAATNTNAANGNGATNTCNTCNGTNAGCTTNTTNAGNTCNGNNTTAAGNAGNTNGTGNTTCGANTNNATTACTTGTTCNNGGAANTGATTCCTNGAATGNAATAGCAAAATGCAGGTCAAAAGAAATAGAACTCCTAAAGATAGAAAAAAGCCCAACCATTCCTTGCGAAGATTAATCATGAATTAAATTTCCCAAGCTACTCCGATAGACCAAAAATTTGATGAATATTCATAATCTCTTGCTTTGGAAAAATCTTCTTCACGAGACCATCGAAAATAGCCATCAATATTTTCGGAGATTTTACGGGTTATAGAGAGACCACAGGTTAGACTGTCTCTTTTAAAAATTTCGCCGGCGTCGGTAAGCCTGCGGTCATACTTGGTTTGTGCCCCTCCAAGGGAAAACTCGATTTCATAAGTTGAAACTTTGAATTCCTGCCGGAGAGAAAGGCTAAGTTTTTCGTAATCATAATAGCCCCCNCCATCATCCTGTAAGTTTGTCCATAGAAGCTTTGCTTTAGAATTTCTTACTGATTCCTGCTCGAGATCTTTTTCCAAGGTGAGGGCAAAGTTTACTTTTTCAGTTTTAAGGATTCCTTCCATGTTGTTGCCGTTCCAATGCCGCTTGGATCGTTCCTGATATTTTTTTTCGATATATTCACTTTGAAATTTCCAATTTAAAATATCAGAAGACCCCTTAAGTATTAACGATATCCCTACATCCTTATTGTCATCTGTAATCGATTTAAAATCTTCATTAGCTAATAATATTTCCATGGTTACAATTATGTTGTTTGAAATTTCATGGGAAAGGTACGGGATAATTTCAGATTTATCGGATGTTATGCTAAGAGAGTAGGGAAGGCCTAGTTCAGAGAAATCAAATGCTTGGTTGTAATAGGTATACCTGATCCGAAAACCGTAAGTATGACTTGATTCACTTGGGGTATAGGCGTGTTCGAATTGTCCAAGATAAATAGAGTTTGTATTATGCTCGGGTAATTCTTCATAAATTTTTCCCTCTCCATACAAATATAAATAGGTGAAAAATTCAGGCTGGCTTTCGATCAGATAAAATCCTTCCAGTGAATTTTCCCAAAAGGTAGCTTCCTCCTGAACGAATGGTCCGTATAAAGGATTATCAGAAAACCCAACCCCCGTCTCAAATGTGTAGGATGGAGTCCATTTAATTTTCTTTTTGTTAGGAGGTTCCGTAGGGGTATCACGAAACAACATTTCATAAAGTTCCTCATCCGAATAGAGGTTACTTTCATCATCTGCCTTAAGAGTAATTTGGGCAGAAAACAGCAAGAGAGCCAGAGTTGTTAAAAATGTTTGTTGGTATCCTTTTAAAGCAGAAAAGCGGGGTGACCTTGGACCACCCCGCTTGATATTTTGCANCGGCAAACTGTAGGGCAAAAAAATTACAGATCAGAGGTGCGAGTCGCTTCGGTCTCTACTAAAGATCGAATTTCTTCTTTCACCTCTTTGGCTTGGGTTTTAATTTCTTCGTGCTTTGCTTTGTTCGCTTCCTTGAAGGCAGTAATTAAGACTTCACGCTCTTCCTTCGATGCCTCTTTGAGATTTTGGTGGAGCTCTTTCTGTGCTTCATGCATTTCTTTTCGTTTGGCATGAAGAGCATCGACTTTTGCTTTTAAATCCTCGGTAAGTTCAGGTCTTTCTGGTTTTTCTGGACGATTGGCTTCTATGTTTTCACGGATTGCGGTGTGTGCCTCTTTAATCTCTTCAAATCTGTCTTTGTTACTTTCTTTAAATGATTCGACGGTTGCCTTGATTTCTTCGCGAGTTGCATCCTTACCGAGTTCATTCACTTTTTCTTTGATCTCTGTATGCAACGCTTTCTCCAGGTCTTTGACCGCATCAATTTGAGCTTTCACTTCATCTGAAATTTCTGGTTTCTGTGGGCGTTGTGGCCTCTTGCGCTGACCGTTATCTGCCATATCCTTGCGGAGTGCATCGAGCTTTTTACGAGCTTCCTCTTTGGTGATTTTACCCTCTCTTACTGCTTGAAGAGTTTCTTTTTCGATGCGTCTTGCGTCGGAAGGGTCAAGTACTGGTTTCTCGGGCATTCCATGCTCTTCGATCTTTTCTTTAATCCAAATGGCGAGTGTGGAACTTCCCATGCCGAACCTACCGGGAAGTTTTACGACATCTGTCAATTGGATTTCTGGAGGACTTCCCCATTCGACTGGAAAACGAGGTTTGGGTCTGGGGTCTCGTTCAACTAGAGGTTTTTTGCCATTCGCCTTGTCTTCTTCAATGTTTTCCTTGATCCATCTTGCCAAAGTAGAGCTGCCTTTTCCAAATCTCCCAGGAAGATCAACAAGATCTTTTGTTTGAGCTGCGGGCGGTTTTCCCCAGTGTAATGGAAATTTTGCGTCGGTAAGGGAATCTTTATCAGGCTTCTCTTGTACCGGTTTTTCGGAGAAAAGAAGAGGTCCTCCAAGAAGCAGTGTAAATGCCAACACAATTAATTTTTTCATATGATCTAATGGTTTTAAGTTGATGTATTCAATAGCCTTGCAGGTTAAGTGCCAACACTTTTTGTTTTTGCATGGCTATAATCAACAATACCTTGTGGAAACCCATCTGATTTGCCATTGAGTTAAATCTCACTGTTTTGGGAATTATTTCCCATGACATTTGCCATTCGTTGGGAAATAATTCCCAAAATGGGTCCTATTGCTTTTTCTTTAACCGGTAACGGATGTAATCCCGTGGAACGCCAAGAATTCTTGCCGCTTCCGAAATATTTCCATTCGCCTGGACTATCGCCATTTGAATAAGTCGCATCATTTCTTTTTCCAAATCGAAACCACTTTCTGGAAAAGAAAAGTTTTCATTCAACCAATCATCAGGATTTGAAATTGAATGTATGGGATGATTGGTTTTTATCTCTAGAACGTTCCCCGGTTCTGTTAAAATCAGGCCTCTCTCAAGTTCATGAATCAATTCACGTATGTTTCCTGTCCATGGATTAGAGATGAGATGATTTTTAGACTCAGAACTAATTTGCGGAGTAGATACGTTGTATTTATTGGCAAGGGAGACGAGCAAGTGTTCCGCCATGCCCACAATGCCTTTTCCACGGGTGACGAGAGGAGGAATTTGGATTCGCAAAAGATCAAGACGGTGAAAGAGATCTTCCCTGAAAGAGCCCTCGGCAATCATTTTTCGTAGATCCTGGTTCGCGGCCCCAATGATACGCACATCTACTTTGATTTCTTTGATGCCTCCCACCCGTCTTATGATTTTGCTCTCAAGAGAGAGGAGCAGTTTTGCCTGTGCTTCGAGGGAAAGGCTGGTAATTTCATCGAGGAAAAGTGTTCCATGATCGGCGGCTTCGAAAAGTCCTATCCGGGCATTCTTGGCGTCGGTGAAGGCCCCTTTTTCGTGTCCGAATAGTTCTGACTCAACTAAGTTATCAGGAATGGCGGAACAATTAATAGCCACGAAAGGAGCATCCTGCCTTGGACCGTTATCATGAATCCATCTTGCATAAGTTGATTTTCCTGAACCGGTGGGGCCATCGATTAATATGGGAGGGAGATCGTTTGTAAGTCGCTGATCGACCTCCTTAACTTTTCTAAGTTGCACAAGATCATCCGCGAATGATCCTTCAAAATAAAGATTGGCCGTTTTTTCTCTTCGTTTTTCCAGGCTATGCTGCGCGAGCCTTTGGTCCTTTCTTTGCTTCTCGGATTTTAGAAATAACAGGGGAATTTCTTCGACATCAAAAGGTTTGCTTAGGTAATCTGTCGCACCCAGGCGCATCGCTTCAACCGCTGACTGAATGCCTCCTTCTGCTGTCATTAAAATAACGAGAGTATTGGATGGAATGACTTGATCTCGTAATAATTCGAGACTTTCTCCGTCGGGTAAATTTAAATCCATCAAGGCAAAATCAAAGCTGAGTGATTTCAGGACCTCTTTTGCCTCTTCCATGCAGGTGCATGAGGTAACTTCTGCTTCCGCCCTCTCTAATTGTGCTACCAGTCTTCTCGAGAGAAAAGAGTCATCTTCGAGTAAAAGGATTTCTTTGCCTTTAAGAGGAGAGTACTTGGATACTGAGAATGAATTGTTCAACTTCTTTTAGGGAGGAGTCCTCGGTTAAAAGAAAAGACATTGCAAATCATTTTTTTCATTCATGTTCGAAGATTAAGAAAGTTCGGACTGGTGTGTTTTTTATATTTTTGGGGAAGTTTTGTGGTTTCGGTCAAAATTATAGATTTAGCTCAACTCAAGTAAAAAGCGAATAATCGAGTCGGGGGCTTAAGTAATTCTATTATCATGATTTCATTGCTTTTCTTTTGTAAGTTTTAAGCAAAGTGTTCCATTGTTCCCATGTATAATAGGTTTCATTATTCATTGTGCTTTCCTTTTTCAGAGTGTCCTGCCATACGAGCTGTAAAGCGGGGTGGTCCCCTAAACCACCCCGCTCGATAATTTGCATATACAAATTGTTGAGCAATAAGATTACAGATCAGAAGTACGTGTTGTTTCCGTTTCGACCAAGCTTCGGATTTCTGCTTTCACCTCTTGGGCTTGAGTTTTAATTTCTTGATGCTTCGCTTTATTTTCCTCCCTGTAAGCAGTGATCATTTCCTTACGATCCTCTTTGGATGCTTCCTTAAGATTCTCGCGTAGTGCTTTGTGTGCATCACGCATTTCTCCACGCTTAGTCTGTAATGCATCTACTTTTGCTTTTAACTTGTCGTTAAGTTCAGGTCTTACAGGTTTTTCAGGGCGATTCGCTTCCAGCTCTTCACGTATTGAGGCTTGGTCTTCTCTAAGTTCTTCAATCCTGTCCTGGTTATTTTCTTTGAATGATTCGACGGTAGCCTTGATGTCTTCGCGAGTTGCATCCTTACCCAATTCATTCACTTTCTCATTTATCTCTGCTTGCAAAGCTTTCTGTAAATCTGTTACCGCATCTTTTTGAGCTTGAAGTTCATCCGAGATTTCTGGTTTCTGAACCCGCCTTGGGCGATTGATACCTTTTCTTTCTAATCCCCTTTTGATTAGTCCAATTTTTACTACTGCTTGTTTTTTTGTGGTTTCTCTTTCAGCCAAACGAGGTCGCACAATCTCTTGTGAGAAGGAGACACCGGACAAAAGTACGCTCAGTGCAATCGTTGTTATTGTAATTTTCATATAATGTTGGTTGTTGATTAGTAATTATGTTCGTACGGCTTTTTGCAGTTGGGATGCCAAATTAATTTAATTCCATAAGTTACTAATGATTAACGCCCTAAATGAATGTTTTAAGTTTGGGGTAATGATCTCACGATGATCTTTCGGTGAAAATTTCCCAATATGAACATTTCAAAGTGGGGAATAATACACACTGGTGCAGGTCGGGATATCGACTGTGCAGCTTGCCAATGATAGAGCCAGTTTTCTAAAAAAGCATCAACTTACAGTAAGTGGATTTCTGTTCCCTCATGTGAGTAATTAGGTAATGAGAATGATTTCATCTTCGATTTCTAGGAACGGGGTCTCGGATTAAAGAAAAGACTTTGCAAATCATTTTTTTCATTCATGGTTGGGGTATGGGTAAGTGGGAATTTGTGGGATTATTGTATTTATTCTGGAGTTTGGTGGCGTCCGCCAAACTCACTGATTTGGCGGACCCACCCGATTGGAGAAGCTTGGAGCGTTTCCAGGAATCAATCAGCAAAAAGGAATTCCTCAGGCAGTTGAACGAAGTGTACTGCCCAAGAAAATCTTGGTGGTCTCCCTGGATCGAAATTGAAGAAAATCGAGCTCGAGTTCGCAAAAAAGCGGGTACGGAAGAGTGGTATAATTTACATTTCTCAGAATCAAATACATCCACCAGGCAATCATCATCTTCTTTTCGAATTTCAGGGTCCAAAATACTTATCGATCCTGGACATATTGGGGGCGAGTTTTCAGAAATGGAAGGAAGGCACTTTGCCATCGGGGATGA
>NZEN01000050.1 GCA_002689665.1 Opitutia bacterium
AAATAAAAAATTTAGACCACTAGGTTTCCAAAGTCTTCGTACTCGGCACGAAAACCTCCATCCACTCCCCGGCAAAGAACTGCGACTGCGTCGTGGGAGTGAAGAGATTCAAAGTGGGAACAGATTACCCGAAAATCAATAATCCTAGCATCTTCCTCCAATTGCTCATAGACCAGACGGGCCGCATCCTCGACAAATTTCACTTTGGCCCCATTCATTTCGGCGAAAGCCTGTTCGTCTTCACGGCGGACCATAACCTGAGTTTCGGTATTGAGTGCATTGATGCACATATCNCGAAGTTCGAGGAGAGAAAGCTCACGATCAGGATGCACTTCCACACTCACGCGNGCTTTACTTCGCTGCGAATGAGGAATGGCAAGGAGATCACGAGACTCACGGGCATGTTCGGATAATTCCGAAGCACAAGGGCATGCTGAGGAATAGACAAAATCAAAGTGGATGATCTTACGAACCCGGTCTGCTCGGTCAATCGTGCCCTCAAAGCTACATCCATAGTACTGATAACCCTCGAGACCACTCCGTAGGCTTTGCTGAATCATAGGATAGGAAAAATCTGCTTTAAGCCGAGCCTCCTGAGAATCCAAACGCTCCTTGTAATGCCGCAAAATTTTCCCAAGAATTTCAGGAGAGAATACCTCGTCTTTGTACTCGTAAAAAATACGAATAATGCGGGACATNTTAATTCCCTTTTTGTCCGCATCCAAGCTGACTGTACCNGTAATCTTAGTTTCAATATTTAACGACTCACCGTCCGGACCTACAAACTGAAGAGGTAGACGAAACCCGGAAATACCAACCTGTAGGATGGGCACATGGGCACCNTCCATTCCTTCCGATCCAGAATTTTGAATATCGGGCAATGATTTACGATATTCCGGAGTGACGACGAAGGACGAATCGTACTCTCTCTTCAATTTTTTTTTCTTATCTGAGGGGGTGTCCATGACGATAAAATAATGCTGATATTTCCAGAGGGCAAATCTTAGTGTGAATCCATCCTACTTAGCTTTTCCTTGATTGGCAACCGCCTCCATGGCTTTAGCTACTTTCTCAGGGTCACCCAAATATTGGCGACTGATCGGTNTTAAATTCTCGTCGAGGTCATAAACAAGTGGCATGCCCGTGGGGACATTCATACCAATAATATCCTCTTCGGAAACTCCGTCCAAATATTTAATCAAGGCACGCAGAGAATTTCCATGAGCGGCGATTACCACATTTTTCCCAGCCTTAATTTGTGGGGCAATTGTATCTTCCCAAAGTGGAAGGAAGCGAGCCACTGTATCCTTNAGACATTCGGTCAATGGCAGATTACTCTCATCGAGATTTTTATAGCGACGATCTTTACCGGCGTATCCGTCATCATCCTTTGACATAGGTGGGGGAGGAATATCATAGCTTCGGCGCCAGACCAAAACCTGTTCATCACCGTGCTTTTCTGCCGTTTCTGCTTTGTTCAAACCTTGCAGGGCACCNTAATGTCTCTCGTTCAAGCGCCATTCGCGATGGACGGGGATCCATACCTGTTCCATTTCGGTCAAAGCTAGCCATAAAGTACGGATTGCACGCGTTAGCACGGATGTGTAAGCAACATCAAATTCAAAACCTTCTGCTTTCATGAGACGGCCAGCTTCACGGCCTTCCTTTTCGCCCTGCTCCGTCAAGTTGACATCATGCCATCCAGTGAAGCGGTTTTCGAGATTCCATTGGCTTTCGCCGTGTCGTAGTAGAACTAGTTTATGCATAATAAAAAAATTGAAAACGCATCATAATTAGTTTTCCCAGACAGGTCACCCCTTAAATCAATTGATAAAAGAGGCTTTTAGGATAGTCAATCCATTGACAGAGACCAAGGTGCTCCGTATTAAATCAGGTCTATGTTTGGGAGATTACTTTTACTTTTTGTATTTCTACCGATGATCGAGCTTTATTTGCTGATCATGCTGGGAGCCCGTATNGGACCAATGCCCACGATAGGATTAATTGTCCTAACCGGAATACTTGGNGCNACNNTNGCNCGTCANCAAGGNCTNTCCACCCTCGCCAAAATTCAGAATGAATTGAGGCAAGGGCGTGCACCGACCCAGGAACTNGCNGAAGGNGCNNTNATNNTAGTNGGNGGANTGGTACTCCTNACNCCNGGNATNCTNACTGATATATTTGGNTTTGCCATGATGGTGCCGGGAATTCGCAAATCATTAGCCAANCAATTCAANATACGGTTCCCTCAGGGTTTTGCCTCGACTAATACAGGATTCCAATCAGGTCAGAAATCCCGTGATGACGACGATGTGATCGATGTCTAAGCATTTTCTAGTTTAAATCTTCGAAGTNAGAGCTTTCACCTTTCGCTTCCGCAATCATATCGAGTAGCATATTTCGAAATTCAGGACCTACCCCTTCCCTTTTGGCAATTTCAACATACAGGGGAATGTAATCTTCCAGTTCCAGAGCCTTGCAGGCAATATTGTGGAAGGGATCTGCAGCATCGATAAAATAAGTATTGGGCCCAAACGACAGGGTGATTCCCGAATCCGTGCTAAAAATGCCCAAAGATGAATGTGTCCGATCCATAATGGTAAAAAAGTATTTCGGGCGGATGGGCATGGCAATTCATTTGTCCGCTTGCCCGGGTTTTGGTTACGCTTTACTAAAAAGGGAGTATGTTTTTTTTGCCTTACAAGGACGATAACCCGACCCGTTCAATTCCGATTGTTAATTGGTTATTGATCCTCGTCAACCTATGGGTCTTTTTCACCTGGCAATTTCCACTGGGCCCGAAAGAACAGATGGTCTATTTCTCAAACTTTGGCTTTATTCCGGCNACATTTTTTGGCCAATTTTTCTATCCATCCGTAGAAGGAATTACTTGGGAATGGTACTCGGTCGTGTCCTCCATGTTTAGCCATGGAGGGATCGCTCATTTGTTTGGGAATATGCTTTTCCTTTATCTCTATGGAGACAACCTCGAGGATGCGATGGGGAAGATTCGTTACCTAATTTTTTATCTTGGATGCGGATTACTGGCGGCATTAGCACAGGCGTTTTTGAACCCGGGGTCTCAGATTCCGATGGTGGGTGCATCGGGGGCGATTTCAGGAGTTATTGGCGGATATTTACTGCTTTACCCGAAAGCAAATATTAGGGTTTTCTACTGGATCTTCATTCTGATCGGCACGGTGATGGTCCCCGCTTATCTGGTGCTTGGGATATGGTTGCTTGAACAAGTGTTACTTTTCCCTGAATCTATGAAAAATGCTGGAGGAGTCGCTATTGCCGCCCACCTCGGTGGCTTTGCCGGTGGATTTATTATGACTCCTCTCTTCAAAAAAAGCGGGATCAAATTATTTCAAGACGGACATTCCCGAGCTTTTTCTCGCCATCCCAAGAGAATGCGTTAATAAATAACAAAATCCCCTTATGGAAAAAGCGTATTCCCCCCAAGAAGTCGAGGATCGGCTTTATCAAAAATGGTTAAAAGATGGATGCTTCTCTGGAAAAATTGACCAGAGTAAAGATTCCTATTCGATTGTCATACCCCCACCGAATGTCACTGGAGTTCTGACCATGGGCCATGTGCTCAACAACACAATTCAGGATATTCTGGCACGCCGTGCACGGCAGGAAGGCATGTCCGTCCTCTGGTTGCCGGGTACAGATCATGCAGGCATTGCCACGCAGACCAAGGTCGAGCAGGCACTCGTCAAGGAAGGTAAATCAAGACAGGAACTGGGGCGTTCTAATTTCTTGGATCATGCAGCACTCTGGCGGGACAAGCATGGCGGAATCATTCTCAAACAATTGCAAAAACTAGGCTGTTCCTGCGATTGGAAGCGAAATGTGCATACTTTGGATGATGATTATTCCGAGGCAGTTATCGATGCATTTGTAAAATTATATAAGAGAGGCTATGTGTACCGTGGACAGAGAATGGTAAATTGGTGCCCGGCCAGCCTGACCGCACTTTCTGATGAAGAGGTAATCATGAAGCCTCAGAAGGGTTTTCTTTACAAAGTTCGATACAATATCCTCGAATCTCCGGGTGCCTATGTTGAAGTTTCCACCACCCGCCCGGAAACAATTGTTGGAGATGTGGCTTTGGCGATTCACCCGGAAGACCCAAGATGGAAAACCCTTAAGGGTAAACATGTGCTGAGACCGATCAACCCGAAGGCTCTTCCAATTGTGGCAGATGAGGCCGTACAGCGTGATTTTGGAACGGGCGTGTTAAAAATCACCCCTGCCCATGACAAGTTAGATTTTGAAATAGCGAAGCGGCATGATCTTCCGATGATCGAAATCCTCAATGCGGATGGAACCCTCAATGAACACGCTGGGCCCAACTATCAGGGAATGGAGCGTTTTGCCGCCCGCAGGATCGTGGTTAAGAATTTAGATGAGGAAGGAATGCTCATTGAAAGCGAGCCTTACGAAAATAATGTCGGGTTTTCAGAGAGAGCCGATGTACCGATCGAACCGAGACTGTCCGAGCAATGGTTTCTGAAATACCCAAGGGTTGAAGAAGCCAAGCAAGCAGTTCGCGACGGACATATAAAGTTCTTCCCCAAACGATGGGAAAAAACTTATTTGCATTGGTTGGATAATATTCAGGACTGGTGCATCAGCCGCCAGTTGTGGTGGGGGCATCGGATCCCTGTTTGGTATCGCAAGGGTGGAGTCCGTTCAGATTCGGCCAACTGGTATGTGGGCAACAAGCCCCCCAAAGATATACATAACTGGGAACAGGACGAAGATGTATTGGACACCTGGGCATCTTCATGGCTTTGGCCTCTGGCTACCTTAGGCTGGCCCGATGAAGAAGCAATGGAGAATAAGGGTTTAGACTATTTCTATCCCACATCTGCATTAGTTACCGGCCCGGATATTATTTTCTTCTGGGTCGCCCGGATGATAATGGCTGGACTTGAATTTAAAGGAATAGAAAAGAATAAAGACATTACACTATCAGAAACCGAAATAGCCAAACGGGTACCTTTCAACGAAGTTTACTTCACCGGTATTATTCGGGATTCTGATGGTCGTAAAATGTCTAAATCTCTGGGCAACTCCCCTGATCCGTTGGAACTGATTGCAAAGTATGGAGCGGACGGTTTGCGGCATGGTATTATGAGCATCGCCCCCAAAGGGCAGGACATACGTTTCTCTGAGGAACGCATTGAGCAAGGCCGTAATTTCTGTAACAAATTATGGAATGTATCCCGGTTCCGTCAAATGTCCGGCACCCCCAAAGATAATTCGGTCATCGAATTAATTCTTCTCCGCATGGATCGCGATCAATTTACGAAGGACGATCATGCCATTCTTCTAAAGTTAACTGAAACATTGGATGAGGTTGACAGGCTATACAAGGCATATGAGTTCAATTCCGTGCTACATACGATCTACCACTTTTTCTGGACTGATTTCTGCGACTGGTACATCGAAGTCTCAAAGCCTAGGATGTCACGGACTGAATCCAAGGAAACCTGTTTGGCGATACAGGATATTTGCCTCCGTCAAATCTTATTACTTCTCCATCCGTACACTCCTTTTATTACCGAAGAACTTTGGTTTCTGCTTGGGTATGCCAACGGCCAGAGCATTCAGGGATTTTCTCCCGGCAAAGGAGCGGACCTACTAGGCACGCTCAATGGGCATGGTTTTGAATTAGATTCTAAAAGTTTGGATGAAGTAAGCAGGACACGCGAACTGATTACCCATCTGCGAGCCCTGAAGGCGGACAGGAATCTATCCAATAACCGACAGGTCGAGTTTTTCTATGTAGCCAACCCAGAAGATGAATCTTCGATTAAAGACAATCTAGCTTCCATCCTAACAATGGTAGGTGCTGCCGCCCTCAAAAAGGCTGACACTACACCTTCCGGCCTCCCTGCCTGCGTCACTCCACTAGGTAGTTTCTTCCTCGATCTTAGTGCAGGGGTGGATATCGAATCTGAACGAGTGAGACTGAGTAAAGAGTCTGCTTCCCTGGAAGGGATTATTCGTGGGATTGAGGCGAAGCTAGGAAATTCCTCTTTTGTAGACAAAGCACCTGAGCAAGTCGTTAACGGTGCCCGCAAACAATTAGCCGATAATCAGAATAAATTGAAAGAAGTTAAGGAAGCCCTTGAGGGTTTACAGTAAACACCTATTCGTTATCCCTGATTTTTAGAAAACTAGAAGTGAATGCCACCCCATCAAGAAGACTTGAGTTCAAGAAAAGAAGCTCAAAAAGCCTAAACCAAACCTAGCCCAAAATGAAAATCGGCGATAAATCAGATGAAAGCCAACTGGAGATCTCTGATGAATCGATTTTTCAGATTGAGACACAGAAAGGCGGGCCTATTGGTAAGATTGAACTTACCGATGAAGTGCTCAAGCATGCACCTTCAGGAAATCTATTTGGCCTTAGTCAAAATGTGGGGATGGGTTGGAGCCCCAAGGATTTCCTGGGACCTCAATTTCTAATACTTAACAGTCACGGAGGGATTCGTGCCGAGGACGGGTCACCCGTGGCCCTTGGGTATCATACAGGACACTGGGAAATCGGCCTTCTTGTGAAGAAGGCGGCCGAGGAGCTCAAAAACCTGGGGGCAGTTCCTTTTGCCGCTCATGTGAGCGACCCGTGCGATGGAAGATCCCAAGGAACGACAGCCATGTTTGACAGCCTGGCCTACCGAAACGATGCGTCCTTAGTGATGCGTCGACTTGCCCGCTCCCTGCCCACGGCCGAGGGATTTATGGGTATTGCCACCTGTGACAAGAGCATGCCCGCGATGATGATGGCTCTGGCTGAAATGCGCGAAATGCCCACCATCCTCGTACCCGGAGGAGTCACTTTATCGCCTAGCGATGGGGAAGATGCGGGCAAAGCACAATCGGTGGGTATCAGGTATGCACAGGGGGAAATCGCGAGGGAAAAAGCTGAGGAGA
>NZEN01000051.1 GCA_002689665.1 Opitutia bacterium
CAGAACGCCACATACAAGAAGCACAAGTATGCCGTTGGAAGTCCTGCCACTCTTTCTTTTCTGCCGTAGTCATTTCCTCCTTTAAGATTCCTGCACTGTACAGAATAGCTCTTCTATCTTTTGCATATCTGGAGTTCGCCGGGAAGATTGGTTTCTTACGGTTGCACAGCATTAACCACTCTCTGACTTGTGGTGTTATTTCGATCCGACGATACCCGGTCTTACTTTCCTCTGCTACCATCAGATACGAATCGTTTTCGTCATCAATATAAATATCATCCCAAGTCATCCGTTTAACCTCGGACTCTGGTCTACAACCAACGAATAGAGTAATCACCCAAAAAGCTAACATACCAAGCTCTTCGTCCGTTGATCTAGCAACTTCAAGTATCTGTTCTGTCTGCTCAACAGTAGCTATTTTTGGTTGTTTCCTCTTAACTTTACCAAGCTTCCGTCTGTTAGCTAATGGATTCTTAGTTAGCTTTTGTGGTTGGCAAGTCATGCACCAATTAAAGAACTCACTAGTTTTAACGAAGTGATGATTCCTCGTAGTTTTATTGCTCCAATTCTTTTCTATATAAGCTGTTAATTTACCTGCACATTCTGGCAGTTCGAAGTCAGTTAGTGGTAAATCAAGAAACGGTTTTAAGCTGTTGTATGCGTTGTTCTTTAAGCTTCTAACAGTTACGGGATCAATCTGATCTACGGTCTTCTTGTAGTCCATAAACTCTTCCCAAACTTCGGATACAGACTGTTCAGAAATAATTGGTTGGTGCTTTAGCCAAGTCTTAATCGCATCAGCAACGGAAAGTTTAGTATGCCCGGCGTTGTCCAGAGCTTCCCGTGCGTTGATATAGTCCCGTTTCGAATTGGTGGTGATGCTAGTATCTACATTCTTACAGAGTTCCTCTAAGTGCTTTAAATACTTTATGCACTCAAGCTTAGTATGAAAACTCTTAGTCCTGCCAATTTTGTTGTTTTCGTAAAATACTCCTACAAACTTTTCTCTGTTCCTGCCAATGTTTACTTCGTATTTAAACTTCCCACCCGGTTTCTCTTTTATCCAAGCGGTAGACCCTAAGAAGTTATGTCTTTCCTTTAAAAGCTCTTTGTTTATAGTATCTGTCATGATGAATATTGGTTTTGTTAGATGCACACTTTGTTACTGTCGTCGTTCCAATATGTGCATAAATCGTGCTTAAATTGCAAGCTATGATTTTTAAAGCAACTCCAATATTCGTCATAAGTTCGTATAAATCAATAATTAAAGCCCCCATAGTTTAACGGATAAAACAGTGGTTTCCTAAACCGTAGATCGAGGTTCGATTCCTCGTGGGGGCGCCATTTTTTAAACAACTTTTTTGTTCTGAGGATTTACGGTATTTCATTCATTTCGAGTTAAAGAAGTTAGGAATTTACCTGAAGAAATATAAAAGTTTAGTGATTGTTTTTGTATTGTTACAATTCTGAAGGAATAATTAATTTTCAAGCATTGTTGCCTTGTTAAAGTAAATTAAACTAAAAGATACATTGATGGATAATCTAATTAGTATCTTCATTGCGGTGCTGCCACCTTTTTTGCTTTTAGGAGTTGGTGCTTTTGCTAGGTCTGTTGGATGGTTACGTGCAGAGGCAGATGCTTCACTTAGTATGGTCACCATTCGGATTCTTTATCCATGCTTTATTTTGTTTCATATTTTAGAAAATGGAGATAGAAGGATCGATGGTGCAACATTTCTTATGATTGCAATTGGATTTGCTTCGTTACTAACCGGCTTTTTCCTCGCTTGGGTTGTATCTAAAGTTTTGAAGTTAGAAGAGGAGTCAGTACGAACTTTTCGTTTTTGTGCAGGGATTTTTAATTACGGATTCATCGCCATTCCTGTAGCCCTAGCTTTCTTCGATTCCACTATTATTGTCCATATTATTCTTTTTAACTTGGGCGTTGAAATTGCTATTTGGACTGTTGGGATTTTGATTTTAACTGCCAATAAATTAAGTCTTAAAGGTCTCCTCAATCCTCCAGCGATTGCCGTGATTGTTGGTTTGGTTTTACAGACGACAGGTGGCAAACAATTAATGCCTTCTTTCTTTTGGGAGGTAGTAGAAATTCTTGGGCAGTGCTCGATTCCTATCGGCTTACTACTTATCGGAGGAAGCTTTTATCAACTTATGGATAATTTTCGATTCTCTAATGGATTAAGAACGGAGATTGCATCTTTACTCGTTAGGAATCTATTCTTTCCTTGCTTAGTTATTAGTTTTATCACATCTGATTTTTGCCCTGCGAATCTCCCTTTTCTTCGAGAGGTTTTAGTTATTCAGGCTGCAATGCCGGCAGGAATTTTTGCTGTAGTTATAGTTAGAAATTATTCTGCGAACTCACTTACTGCTATGAGAACAATAAGTGTAACAATGGTTGTTAGTCTAGTAACCTTGCCGCTGTGGCTTGCGATAGGATTTAAAGCACTTTGACAAAGACCTTAAACTAAAGAAGTCTATTCAGAGGATTCTTCATACCTTGATTTAGCGTCAAGGGTTTCGTATATATTGGTCACTGCAAGTCTAAGTTTGTTATATTCTTCAGCGTAAATTAAAGAAATGAGATACTGTTTGAATTCTTTTCTGTCTCGAATGATTTTCAAATCTAATTCTTCCATTTCCTGAGCAAATTTTATGTGCATCTTATCAATTTCAGAATCAAACTTTTTATGCTCTTTCTCTAGATGTTGCTTAACTCTGGCAATCGCTCCAACCAGTTGCTTGCAATTTCTGCAATCTTTGGATGTAAAATCGTGGAATGATATGATTCCGGATGCTAAAGCTGCACCGAACGCGGTCATCTCTAATTCGTTCTTTTGACTTTCTTTGGANGCCCAACCTTCAATCGCCTTNAGTAGCCTAGTTANTGATGCTTTTGCTTCCTCCGAATCGGAAATGTGTACTGAGTCGTCGTCCATGGGGATAGAATTATTGNNGGATAATTAAGTATTATTGANTTATTTTTAAATATTTAAGCCAAAGTCAATTGAAATCGTATTTAAAACTGATCTTAACTTATTCTTATATAGCGCTAATCCGTTGAATATTACAGAGAATTAGAAACTTTTAGAGATGTTTCGTATTTTTTTAGGTATTGGCTGACATTTCCGCTAAGAATCAAGAGTCCAAGGATGTTTGGAAATGCCATTCCCAGAATCATGAGATCAGAAAAATCTAGGATATTCGTCGCTGTAATTATGGATCCGAGAAAAGTAAAAGTGAGGAANATTATTTTATAAATAAGGGATGAGTTATCTCCGAACAAATATGCCCAACATCGCTCACCATAATATGACCATGAAATCATAGTTGAAAATGCAAAGAGGAATACAGCGATTGAAAGAATATACGGGAACCACGGTATTACACTCCCCATGGCAGAAGAGGTGAGTGCTCCACCTTGGTTGTTCCTGATGAAATCAGCATTTGATGGGTCCAGGTATGCTCCTGTAATTATAATTACCAGTGCTGTCATCGTGCAGACAACGATTGTGTCGATAAACGGTTCAAGTAAGGCCACGACACCCTCCTCAACTGGATCTGAAGTTTTAGCCGCTGAGTGAGCAATGGCGGCAGAACCTATGCCAGCTTCATTTGAAAACACTGCTCTCTTAATGCCTATAATTAAAACTCCGAGAAAACCACCAAAAGCAGCATTCGGAGAAAAAGCCTGATCTACAATCATGTGAAACGCTTTTGGAATTGCATCCGCATGTGTGAGAAGAATAAAGATGCAAGCAATTAGATAAATTGTGCACATAAAAGGAACCACAAACGAGGCTACACGGGAAATACTTTTTATTCCTCCAACGATNACCAAACCAACAAGTACGCTCATCAAAACTCCGTAAATCCAAGAGTAATGTTCCAGACTAGGAATAACTGTCTTGATAAGATCAAGTGATTGTACCACTTGGAATGCATTTCCTCCGCCCAAAGATCCGCCGATACATAATAGGCAGAATAATCCTGCAAGAAATCCTCCTAGACCTGCCAAATTTTTTTCTTTCAGTCCTTCGGATAAGTAGTGCATGGCACCACCCATAATTTTGCCATCCTTTCTTACTTTTCTATACATTTGCCCCAGGGTGCATTCAGTAAACTTGGATGACATGCCCAAAAAACCAACTAGGATCATCCAAAAAGTAGCCCCTGGTCCTCCAGTGCCAATTGCAATTGCAACTCCAGCTATGTTACCTAAGCCTACCGTGGCTGAGAGGGCAGTGGTGAGGGCTTGGAAGTGAGTAACTTCACCGACTTGTTCCTGNGCGTCATATTTACCTCGTACTAGATTTATAGCATGTGCAAAAAGTCGTATATTTACAAACCTGAGCTTTAGAGTGAAAAAGACGGCACCACCCAGTAACCAAGCTACCACAAGTGGCATGTTTAATCCCGGAATAGGCCAAAATAAAACAGCCGCCAAAGGAGATACTATGTAATCTCCGAAAAAGGTATCGAGTTGATCTTGAAAACTGACGGTAGTTTTTGAATTTGACGCTCTTGAAATCTCAAATGGAAAAAAAGTCAGGAGCCCAATATGCCAAAAAATTTTCCGATTCAATACTGTGCTTTTAAAATATAGCATCATTAAAGATTGAAAGTATGCTTAATTTGGGGCAAGCATTAAGCACACCCCGTTTGACAATCTGTTGTGTTTCCATTTCCTCGTATACTCATAAAGCATTGGTCCCTGGCTTGGTTGTCATCGTTTTTGCTTTCTATTTTCTTTTTCTCTTCGATCTTAGTCCTGTTTACAATTTCTGAAGATATTGAGAAGTATGTAGATCTTTGCCTCAATAGTCCTGTTGTATTTTTTAATGTAACATTTCTAATTTATTTACCTTGGATTACTCCGATCTGCTGTTTTACGGGGACGATTTTAACTTTTTATATTTTCGAAAAGAATCTCGAATGGTCTTCTCTGAAAGCATGTGCCGTCTCTCCTCTCTGGATTTCAGGTACGATTCTTTTAATAAGTGGGTTGATATCGATTATTCCAATTTTTTTTACAATTTCACAGAAAAACTCCCTTACAAATGAATCTTCAGAAAATAAAGTAGGTTTTACTATGAAGGTTGGTAGGCAAAGTAGTTGGTTTTTTCAATCATTCAATCGTATTAAAATGACAGGTGAAAACCTCCAGATTTACTTATATGATGAGCATGGAAATGATGCTCTTAGAATGAGATGCCAAAAAGCCTTTTGGTCTGAAGATAAAGGCTGGATATTTCAGAATGGAGTTTATCTTTCTTTTCAAACAGAAAGGGGCATTCCAGTCCCCGTTTCTGACAAGAATAAGATAGAATGGCAGGAGGTGAAGAATGATGCTTTTTATAAGGAGAGCAATACAGGCAAAACTCCCCTTAGAAAGTTAAGCTTCAAGGAACTCAGCCTTGGCGAGTTAAATGAGAATCCCAAACTACACATTCTTTTGAGTCAAAAACCTGCAAACTTGTCTTTTCAAAAACTAAAGCAAATCAATTCGGGCTTTTCAGATGTAAGTTCAAGCGTACTGGCTCCTTTTAGATTCCAGTATGCCAAAATTTGTGTTGGTTTTCTAAGCAGTCTTTTCGCAACGATAACTGCTCTTTTACTAGTAGTCGGTACTGAAAGAAAATCTATTTCCAAAATTTTTCCTCTTATCTTATGCGGTATCGTTGCCTTCTATGTCACTACAAGATTTGCTGATCCCTTGGGGGAAATTGGAATTTTAAACGAATGGACATCTGCATCAGTTCCCTACCTTTCGGTTATTTTACTTATTGCTCTGATTCAAATTAGATTACCAAGAAAAAAATTTATATTTCAACTACCCTAAGTTGAATGCTTTCAACGACTTTATTATGGGCAAAGGCATTGGTCACGATAACCAACTGATCCCCACTCTCTATCCAGGAGCCTTTCGACAAACGGCTGATTGCATTTTGGATAGTAACTTCAGGATCTTGAGAAAAGTCCATAAGGAAAGGCTCAATTCCCCATATAAGTCTTAATCTGCGGTGTAATCCTTCCACATCAGTAAAAGCAAATAAAGGTGCACCGTTTGGTCGCAGAGCACCTAATTTAGCTGCTAAGTCACCGCTGCGAGTAAAAACTAACACTGCTGAGTTTTCCAACCTCATGGCGAGCATAGCTGCAGAACGCAGCATCTTTGCTTTGGGACGAAATAGTTTTAAATTTTCGGTTAATCCTGGCTGAATCTCATCTTCCATTCTTGAAGCAATTTTGGTCAGAAGTTGAATACATTCGTGTGGATATTTCCCGGTAGTAGTCTCGCCACTCAGCATTATGCAGTCTGCCCCTTCATTTACCGCGTTAGCCACATCACTAATTTCAGCTCGTGTGGGTACTGGGGATTCAATCATTGATTCCAGCATATGCGTTGCGACAATGACTGGTTTTCCCGTAGATAGACTTGAGCCGACGGCTTTCCGTTGGATGATGGGCAGTTCTTCAAATGCACATTCGATTCCTAGGTCTCCTCTCGCAACCATCAATGCATCGGCGGCTTGGATGATTTCTTCAATGTTAGCGACTCCCTTTTGATCCTCCAATTTTGCGATGATTTGAGCATCTGAACCGTTATCTCGAAGAAAGCTTCTAAATAAATCTACCGCGTCCGCATCCCTCGTAAAAGATAAGGCGAAGTAGTCGTGATTACATTCGATGCCAACTAAGGAGTCTCTCCTATCTTTTTCAGTGAGAGAGGGTAGTCCGGTTTCGATTCCGGGCAAATTTACATGCCTTCTACTTTTTAGAACAGCATCACCTTGGACTTTACAGCAAATTTTATCTTTCGATGAATCAATTACTTTAAGTTGAATTAATCCATTGTCTAATAAAACGATGTCACCTTCTTTAATATGATCAGGTAGCTTGTCATAGTTTACCTCGATTTGCCAAATCCCTTCATTGTATGGTGGGTTCGGTTGGGCAATGAAGACAAGGTCAAGTTGATCGTTTTCTTTGATTTCAACTTCTTTGTGTAGATAACCGGTACGGATTTCAGGCCCTTTTACATCCATCATAATGGCAGGATCCCTATCCAATTGGTTTCCGACTTTACGAATGCGTTCGGTAATCATACGAATCCAGTCATGATCAGCGTGTGCCATGTTCAATCTTACTACATCCACGCCTTCTTCGATAAGTTTGATAAGCTGATCTTCACTCTCAGTCGCGGGACCGATGGTAGCAATTATTTTAGTTTGTCGGGTGAATTTTCTCATACTTGGTGTGCTTCGGCACTGTTTGGATCGATAACATAGGTTTTGAAACGATTGCCCTGTCCGTTAAGTTTTTTGAATTGGTTTTTCACCAAATTAACATCGTTACAATCCTTGCTCAAATGCATGATGAATATTTCTTGCCAGCAGGGGCTCTCGTAAGAATTCAAGAGATCAAAAGTTGACTGGTTCGATAAATGCCCATGTCTGCTACGAATTCTTTGCTTGAGGCTCCATGGTCTCTTATGATCAGCTTCCAATAGTTGAGGACAGTAGTTTGACTCAACTACAAGAATTTTGGCCTGTCTAATCCTTTCCCGCACAAGGGTTGGCACAAACCCAAGATCAGTGACCCAAGCCAAACTGCCAAGTGGGTCAAATAGATCACCTCTTCCCCATTGAAAGTAAAATCCAACAGGGTCGTAGGCATCATGCGGGACGCTAAAAGGATGGATTTTAAATGATTTAAACTCAAAAGGTTTCCCTGTTTCAAAAATTTTCCAATTAGGACGCCTCGGAAGTTTTGATTGAACAGCTTGTATGGTATCACGATTTGCAAAGACCGGAAGTTGTTGGAATCGAGATAAGCCCCTTATTCCCGCACTATGATCATTGTGCTCATGGGTAAGGAATACGGCATCTAGTTCTTCTATCGCAACGCTCTCATTTGCAAGAAGAGCCTGAAGCTTTCTACCAGAAAGTCCTGCATCAATAAGAATTTTAGTATCACCAACTTGAAGCAGACTTGAATTGCCTGAACTACTTGAGCCTAAAATCTTGAAGTTTACATCCACTAGTTCCTTGACCTAGAATAGTATGAAACAAAATGCCATCACCAAATAGTTATTTGTTTAGAGGAAGAAATCTCAAATGACGGAGTACTTTGACGAGGTAGATCAAAACGATCGAGTTTTGAGGAAAATAACCCGTGAAGATGCACATAAGGACAATATTCGGCATAGAGCAGTTCATATATTCGTTCAGAATACGAAGGGACTATTGTTATTACAGAAGAGGTCTTCAGCAAAAGACATGGACCCGTTAAAGTGGACAACGAGTTGTTCGGGCCACGTTGATGCAGGAGAATCTTACATCCAGGCCGCCATTCGCGAGTGCAGGGAAGAACTCGGAATAAAGATTTCCGAATGCGACCTGAAAGAAATATTTAGATGCAGTCCTTGTGCTGAAACTGGAATGGAGTTTGTCCGCGTTTATATAGTTGAAAAACAATTTGAAGAGTTTTCCCCGGATAAAAGCGAAATTTCAGAAATTGAGTTTTATACCAGTTCTAAATTAATGGAGAAATGTAAAAACGAAGAGGAAAGGTTGTCTGGCTCTTTCGTGCACATTTTTAAATTCCTAGCTTCGCGACTAAATATTTATAGTAGCGACAACTGAGATGGATCTTTACCTGTTGTTGCATCAATTCCTGTGACCTCCCACCCTGATGCTGTGAGAACTCGCCCCTGTGCGGTTCTTTGAATGTACCCTTCCTGAATTAGAAAAGGCTCATGTACCTCTTCCAGTGTGTGCTCTTCTTCTCCGACTCCAACTGCAATGGTGCCTAAACCGACAGGCCCGCCCTTATAGTTTTGAGCCATCAATAGGAGGATTCTCTTGTCCATTTCATCCAAGCCACGATGATCAATTTCTAGAAGTTCCAACGCATCAGCAGCGATTTTGCGGTCGATCTGTCCATCTGCTCGTTGTTGTGCATAATCACGTGCAAAATGAATGAGATTGTTGGCAATTCTTGGAGTGCCGCGAGCTCGAGAAGCTATTTCTTCTGCCCCCTCCTGGTTGATAGGACAGTCGATTAATTCACAACTTCTTTTGACAATTTTCGTAAGATCATCCCGGTTATAATAATCTAGTCTGGTTTGCAGGGTAAAACGACTCCTCATCGGGGAGGTCAACAAACCGACTCGGGTCGTTGCTCCGATCAGCGTGAACCTAGGTATATCCAATCGAACGCTTCGTGCATTTGGACCCTGGTCGATCATAATATCAATCCTGTAATCTTCCATGGCCGAATATAAGTATTCTTCAACAGTTTTTGGGATTCGATGGATCTCATCAATAAAGAGAATGTCTCCTTCCTGGAGATTAGTAAGTAATCCAGCTAAATCCCCCGGCTTATCTATTACCGGTCCAGAAGTCACTCTTACATCCCTTTTTAACTCGTTACCAATTATGTGGGCTAGGGTAGTTTTGCCTAGTCCAGGAGGGCCGCACAATAAAATATGTTTTAAAGGTTCTTGTCGGCCTACCGCAGCACCAACCATTATTCTTAAACGATCCAGAGTTTTCCTTTGACCAGTGAAATCGTCAAAGGAGGGGGGGCGAAGTGCCGCATCGATAGCTCCTTGGGATTCTAAAGACTGTTCCAAAAATTCAGACCCTTTTGCATTATTTTCGTCCATAAAAGAAAGCTAATTATTTGCCGAGGAAATGGATTTGGGCAATTCAGATTCTGGTAGTCTTTCCACTTTTGCACCGAGTTTCTGCAATTTCTGTTCAAATGTCTCATATCCTCTATCCAAGTGGTAGATTCTTTGGACCCAGGTTTCTCCTTCTGCCGCCAGACCCGCTAGTATGAGTGCAGCACTTGCTCTCAAATCTGATGCCATGACGGGGGCGCCTGTTAATCTTTTTGTTCCACGGATAATGGCACTTGATCCTTCAATTGATATGTGGGCTCCCATCCGTAATAATTCGGGAACATGCATGAATCGACTTGGGTAAACCCTTTCTGTAATGACACTGAGTCCATCAGTGATACATGCTAAAGCACAGATTTGAGCTTGTAGATCAGTAGGGAAGCCGGGGAAGGGTAGGGTGACCACTTCAAGAGGGTTTAAATTTAGATTATCGGATATTTTAATCGATTGATTTTGGTAATCTAAATTTAAGCCTGCAGTTTTTAGCAAGTCTAAGAATGATCCCATGTGTGCGGCATTGATCCCTTCAATTGTAAGTTCCCCACCTGTTATAGCACCTGCTAATACATAGGTTCCTGCTTCAATTCGGTCTGGGATGACCCGGTGTTTACACCCGTCTAATTTTTCTACCCCTTCAATCTTCAAAAGATGAGAGCCTATTCCCTGAATATTCGCCCCCATCGCTTGGAGCATATGGCACAGATCAGTGATTTCAGGTTCGCATGCCGAACCTTCAAGAATGGTGCATCCAGGCGTAAGCACAGCGAGCATGACTGCATTTGCAGTTCCGGTTACAGTGCTTCCATGCCTGCCCCCAATAAAAACAGAATTACCAGATATGTTGTTCCCGTTTACTTTAACAATGCCTCCAGACAGTTGCACTTCTGCACCTAATGCTTCCAAGGCCCGCACATGAAGATCAATCGGCCGATTACCAATTACGCATCCACCTGGCATAGGAATTTCTGCTCTTTTCAGTCGGGCAACCAAAGGTCCAAGTAGGCAAATGGATGCTCTCATCTTCCGGACCAGTTCATAAGGGGCATAATGGACGATAGATGAAGGTTTTATGCTCCATGAATTAGAGCTTAATCGTGTGACATCTGCTCCCAGTTCAGCAAGGATTTCTGCCATGAAATTGACATCACTCAGGTCAGGCACATTATCAAGGATAGTTTCTTCTTCCGTGAGCAGTGAGGCTGCAAAGAGCGGAAGTGCAGAATTTTTGGATCCGCTTACTTTTACTTTTCCATGTAATGGATTTCCACCGCTTATGCGAAAAATATCCATTTAAAAAGAACTCTCTTTTTTAGATTAGCTACCAAAGATTTTTGAAATGAAAGAACTTAATTTTGATTTACTAGTTTTTTGGGATTTTGTCTCAGTCGGTTTAGATCTATGGCGACCTTTGGACTGAGTTTTGTGTTTGCTCCTGTCCCTATTTTGAGAGTCTTTGCTATCTCGATCTGTAGATTTTCTTTTATGATTAGATTTTGGCCTAGATCGATGTCTTTTATTTCTATCTTTGTTTTCAGATTCATTATCTCTTGGACGAGATTTCCCATTCTGACTCCTGCTGCGATTATTTTTGTTATGATGAGTATTGTCGGAACCCCTCGATCGTTTTTCTTCCTTCTTCCTGGGAGGAGGAGCTTTAATTAAACTTAGATCATCTGTAAGTTTCTCATTTCCACTGATCGACAATTCTCCGAATGGCTCATCATTTGTGCTTTTACCGCCAGTTTCCAATGGCTTTTCATTTGGTCGATACCAACGGGATCGGATATTAGATTTTTTTGTGATGGGCATGATATGTAAGGTTAAGGCTAGGGGCTTTTCTACATCTAAAAGTTTGACCATGTAATCATGAACATACTTCTGGAGAAAAATTTATTTTAAGAATAATTTCATTCTTCACAGTATTTAATTCGAAACCTCTTGCAACGACGGAAACATTCTTAGATACCGAATTAATGGATAAAATGGATGAAATTTTTAATCTCCAAGAAAAATTGAACACTAGGATTGGAGTTAATATGAACGAAATGAACGACGAAGATCGTGCTAAATGGATTTTGAATTATATCAGAGCAATGCAGCAGGAGCTTGCAGAACTTACAGACTCAGTCCCTTGGAAATGGTGGGCTAAATACCAAGAATTCGATAAACAAAATGCTCGTGTTGAAATTGTTGATCTCTTTCATTTTCTGATCTCATTGGCTCAGGTTATGGGAATGAGTGCAGATGATGTCTATGAAGCTTATCTTAAAAAAAATAAAGTTAACCACAATAGGCAAGACAGCGGTTACAGCAGTAAAGACGAAGATGACTCCCGACACATCTGAAGGGAGCAGATGTGTGATAGATTATAGGTTGCTGAGAAGTTCCGCACACCTCGATTTCTTGCGAGAAATCTTATTTTTGTGAACAATATTTGTTTTGTTAGCCTTCTCTAAAGCAGAGATAAACAATGAACCAGCCTTTGCCGCATCTTCTTTGTTCTTATCTTCAACTGCAGAAATAAAGTGCTTTTCCAAAGTTTTTAAACGACTTGTCACCGCACGATTACGGATGTAGCGGGCTTTGTTTTTTCTGATGTTTTTTAGGGCAGATTTAGAATTGGCCATGGTTATTAAAATAAGTGTGTCTAGGTTTGGGTCAATTGTTATTTAGGTAAAAATTCCGAGAAGATGTAAGCCAGATTCTGTACTTCGAAAGAATCGAAGTGTCATTCATTTATCTATTCCAATTAATAGAATTCTCCAAAGAATGGAGATGCGGCGTACCCGAAACCATTAGGCGGACCACCTGGTTCCCTATTTCGCCTTGCATCGGATTGGGTTTACAATGCCCACTTGGTTGCCCTTGTGGCGGTGAGCTCTTACCCCACCATTTCACCCTTACTTGTATGAACAAGCGGTATATTTTCTGTTGCACTTGCCGTGAACTCGCTTTGACGCAAGCCCCCCTCGCTTTCGCAAGGAATCCTGTCCTGTGATGTCCGGACTTTCCTCTATTTAGTTTAAAAACCAAACAGCGAATGACCACTTCTCGGAAATTTTGTAAAAATATATTCATCTATCTCTCAACATAAACAATTCTTCCGCATTGATCACACTGCGTAAGTTTTTGTTCAACCAAAGCAGTTGAAATTACATCATTCGATACCCGTAGATTACAACCTGAGCATTTCTGATCTTTGAGAGGAGCTAGATAAGGAGCTCTCGCCACGACCTTCTTAACCCGATCATAAGTTTTGAGCATTTCAGCTTCTACCTGAGTGCGGGCGGTTTCGATCTCTTTGTGCAAATCTTGTAATTCAGTTTTAACTTGGGCTATTCTATCTTCAAAGCCCTGCTTTTGGCGTTCAAGATCTTTTACCTTAGAAACTATTTTATCCTGAGCGATTTCTGCGGTGGCTTTGGCATCATCGATATTTACTAAAACTTCGATTTGCTCATCTTCTTTTTGTGATTGAAGAAGGGTCAGTGAAGAAATTTCGTTCTCCAGGGCTTGATACTCTTCATTTTTTTTAACGCCCAATTGGCGGACTTTGCTTTTCGAAATTTTTTCACCAATTTCTATAATTTCTTTTTCCAAGGAATTATTTTGGCTTTCTAATTGTTTCCACTCCGAAACAGCCAGGTCAATGGATTCATTTTCAGTTAAGATCTTTTTTTCCATTCTTTTTATGTCATCAGGCAGAAGCTTCAATTCTTCTTCAAGTTTACCGTATCTTCGGTCTCTTCCGTGAAGAAGGAGTAGTTCTTGAAATTCAGGGTTGTTGGATAACATAAGTTCAGGGTTGGATGATTAGTAAATGTATGAATCCTTCAATCATCACAAGAACATAGAGAAATTTTCTTTGCATTGAGCTTTAGGAAAAAATCGGCATAAAATTATTTCAGTGAATAATTCGGAAGAAACAATTGAAGATGCAATTCTTGCTTTTACCATGGGAGAGACAAGGGATGCGTTGGATATTTTAGATAAACTTATCAAAGAGAATCCTGATTCCATTGATGTTTGGCGTGCATTGGCTGAGGTGCGGCTTTCCAACGGGCAACTTGATCAAGCTGAAGAAGCCTGTAGTAAAGCACTTGAACTTAATCCTGATGATCTAACTTCAGTTGTAAGCCTAGCTCGAATATTGGTTAATAAAGGTGATAAAGAAGGGGCAGAAGCTGCCTCTGCTAAAGCCAGAGTCTTAGGTTGGAAGGAAGAACTTGCAGATGAAAACGAGTAAGGGTAACCTGAAAAATTTAAAAAATTATGCCCAGTAAAAAACACAGTTTAGACTTTGAAAAACCATTGCTTGATCTTGAAAAGCAACTAGACGAACTTCTTCAATCATCCAAAGACTCTGATTTAGATTTCTCACAGGAGATTAAAGCTATCGAGAAAAAAATAGATATCACTAAACGTGAGGTCTATTCTGACCTTACCTCCTGGCAAAAAGTCCAGTTGTCTAGGCATCCTAATCGCCCCTTTTCATTGGATTATATCGAAAGAATTTTTACAGATTTTCAGTCATTGCATGGTGATCGTCTTTACAAAGAAGACGCGGCAATTGTTGGAGGTCCTGCCGATTTAAACGGGCAAAGCGTCATGGTTTTAGGCCAACAAAAGGGCAGGAATACAGAAGAGAACTTAAAAAGGAATTTTGGCTGTCCCAACCCAGAAGGCTATCGAAAAGCCCTGCGTTTAATGAGAATGGCCAATCGTTTTAATATGCCTGTTATTTCATTTGTTGATACCCCAGGTGCTTTTCCTGGTATTGAAGCAGAGGAGAGGCATGTNGCAGAGGCGATTGCTGTCAACTTAAGGGAAATGGCAACATTTAATATTCCAATNGTTGTCGTTGTGATTGGAGAAGGTGGATCGGGTGGAGCACTAGGTGTTGCAGTTGCTGACCATGTCATGATTTTGGAAAATGCCTACTATTCTGTCATTTCTCCTGAGGGCTGTGCTGCCATACTTTGGAAAGATCGTTCGTTTGCTTCGCAGGCCGCCGACGCTTTAAAGATTGAAGGCAAGCAGTTACTAGAACTCGGAGTTGTCGATCAAATTATTCAAGAACCAGTAGGGGGAGCACATCGTGACTGGGAAAATACCTCAACCACGATCAAGGATTCGCTTGAAAGTGTCTTGGTTAAATTGAGAAAAACNGATGATCTTATCTCTAAGAGATATGAAAAATTNAGNGTGATGGGGCAGTTCCTATCAAAATAATCAGTTCGACTAAAATCCCTGATTTTCCGCACTATTATCGATCACTCCGATGATGTCGTTGCGTAAACGATTATTCAAAAGCTGTGCTGCTTCAATTTGACGAAGTAATTGATTATTGGTTTGGTTTAAGTTTGAAATTTGACGGCTGAAATCGAACTCCCTTTGTTGCACTGTCCTAATTTCGTTCCTGAGTCTTTGGTTTTCAGTCTCAGCACTTTGAAGTTGCCCTTGAAGTACTTGCTCGCGGGAAGCTAGTTCAACTANTCTGGATTGAAGGTTTTCAGACTCTCTAGCGAGCACTTCATATTCTTGTGTTCCTTTTTGCTCGAGCATGAGTAGGTCATTTTCAAATTTTCGGTTTCTATTCTCTAAAGCAACCAAGTTTTCATTAAGAACTCTTTCACTTGCGACCGATTGGTTTAGTTGAATTTCAAGTTTTCTGGATTTGTCTTTATAAAACTCTGATTCTTCTCGAAGAGCACTAGCTTCGGCNAGTAGTTTTTGGTTTTCAGAGTCAATCTCCCTNACCTTTAAAACCATTCCCTGCTCATTCGTTCCCATGTTTTGAAGCTCAAGTCTCATTAAATCGATTCCATCTTGNAGAGATTTATTTTCAGATTCCAATGAATTCGATTTAGCCAGGAGCATTTCATTTGCATCTCTTAATCCAAGTAATTGNTCCGTTATTCTGGATTCTTCAATACCGAGGGAAGTTAANTCTGATCGAAGGGCTGAAAGTTCCCCTTTGAGTGCAGACTCAGCAGACTTTAAATTCTGGTTTTCAGCATTCAGTCTCGATAATTCAGATTTAAGACTTTGCTCAGATAGGTTTTGGGATTCGAGTTGTTCCTCTTTCCTGGCAACCGTAAATTTAAGCTCATTGTTTAAATCCCTTAGACTTTGGATTTCTGCTGAAANACTGTCATTTTCGATTTCGGTTTCTCGCATGCGATTAACAGCATTTTGCTTCTCTGAATTTAGTAAGTTGATCCTATCGTTTAGTAGATTTTCTTGGCCAGAGAGCCTCGCAACCTCTGCCCTTGTATTGGTAAGGTCTTCTCTAAGTTTNGANGCGTCCAGTGTAACGGANGAAAGTTCATTGTCTTTGCCTTTGAGGATGGCTGCTAAATCAGAGATTTTCTCTTGTGCGGTTGATTTATCTACACTTGTATTTGCAAGTTTTTGTTTGGTTGATGATAGCTCATCTTCCAAACGGTCTTTGTCGATAATTAATTTTTTATTTTCAGCTTCCAGAGTCTTGTTGTCTACTAACAAATTGTCTGCTCTTCTTTGAATGGTACTTTTTCCGAGTTCTAAGTTTCTGATTTTAGAATAATTATTNTTATCGTCATTTTCTCGGGATTTTTTCTCATTTAACAGTTTTCTGTTTTCAGCACTAAGTTCTTTATTTTGCTGAACNAGAGCCTGNTCATCTGCTTTCATTTCCTGCAGTTGTCTCCGCAACCTNGCATTCGTGTCATCGAGGTACTTATTACTACTGCTAGATCTCATCTGATCTTGCTGCAATTTCGTGAGTTGATTTTCTAATGCAGCAGCTCTAGCCATTGCTTCATTGAGCTTTTCTTGGGCTCGTGGGTCTGCAGGGCCTGATGAGCTTGGCTGTTGTTGTTGATTTTTGATCAAATCCCTTGTCTTTTCAATCAAGGCATTGTGCTTGGCTACTAGTTGGTTGTATTGGTCTACCAAATATTCCGGGTCTCGAAGTTGTGCATCGGTTTGAGCAAAGACGGGAACAAAAAATAGAAAAGATGATATGAGGGCGGTGAATGTTTTTATCATTGAAATCAATTTTTCATTCTTACCGCTTTTAAACAAGAAGAAATTTCAAGATATGTTTTGTTTTAAGAGTTTTTAGCACACGCTCTCCTGATTCTGTCATTGATCGCGTATGCAAGGTCATCTTTCAACTCATTTAAGCAAAGGTGAAACTGATTATAGTGCAATTTGTCAAAATCATGGAGCTTACCAAACAAGGATCTAGCGATTTCATTCAGATTTCCATTCTTGGAAAGAGCAATCGTTTTGCAGGGAAGCCGGTCAAACTTCTCAATATCACGTGATGAGTGAATGATAATTAGATCGTTGGGAGTAATGTTTTTATATTCCAAGCAATCTTTTACTGATTTATGTAAGATGGAAGGAGTTTTGGGAGCATAGTGAACTTTCGATGTGCCGGGAGATTTCTTTAGTTTTGAATGCTCTTCATGCAATTCTATACAAGTTGATACAGGTACACCAAGGCATTTTTCTATGGAAGCAGCGGATATATGTCCCGGTCTCAAAATAGATAGTTTTTTTGAGCTTAGGTTGAGAATGGTTGACTCTATTCCTAGTTCCGTTGGTCCGTCATCCATAATTGGTGGGCATAAATCACCAAACATTTCCAAGACTTGAGAGGCAGATGTTGGGCTTGTCCGGTTCGATGGGTTGGCACTTGGAGCCGCAAGTGGGAAGCTTAACGAAGTTAACATTTTACGAAAAACTGCATTAGATGGAGAACGGATGCCGACAGTCGACAGACCAGCAGTCGCAACTTCAGGTACAATGTCTCTCTTCTTGAGTATTAATGTAAGCGGGCCAGGCCAAAAATGTTGAGCTAGTTTTTCAGCATTCTCATCAATGAAGGTATACTTACAAGCATCTTTGATATTAGATACATGCAGTATAACAGGGTTAGTCGGGGGTCTACCTTTGAGGCTAAAAATTTTTTTTACAGCAATTGGGTCAATTCCATTCGCTGCAAGACCATAAACAGTCTCCGTAGGGAGGATTGCAAGATTCCCATCTTCTAGTTGCTCTTTACAATGAGCAAATGAAGAAATCAATTTTGAATCCTAGTGAAGAAGTTGTAAGTGCCTGGCCTTTTTAATGAGCTTGGATACTTTCCGCTGCTGCATCGGAGTGAGTCCAGTGTATTTTCTAAGAAGAATCTTCCCGGTGTCCGTCGTGTATTTAGCAAGGGCTTGCTTGTCGAAAACATCATAGTCTTCGGGGTTTTTGCTTATAGAAGGAGTATTGTCTTCAGTTGACATGTCCTTAATAATGGTAATTAGAAACAACTTTGCAATATCATTTTGAATATGTGCATTCAATAAGTTGAAGAGATATATATTGACGAATAACTGAAGAAAATGCATTTTAGAAAAGTATGAAAGTTGTTTCTTCAATCAAAACTCTCAAAAATCGTCACCCTGATTGTAAAGTAGTCCGCAGGCGAGGCCGTCTTTATGTAATCAACAAAACCAACCCTCGCTTCAAAGCGAGACAAGGATAATTTTTGTGAAAAAGAATATTCACCCTTCTCTCAATCCTGTATGTTTCGTTGATGTCTCCACAGGAAAAAAGTTTATTTCAAAATCTACTGCTTCTTCTAAGAAATCTGAGAATATAGATGGAGTGGATCATCATGTGCTCGTTAGAGATGTTACAATGGACTCACACCCTGCCTACACAGGTGAGAAACGCTTTGTTGATACAGCTGGTCGAGTAGAAAAATTTCAAAGTAAGTTTTCGAGAAAACGTTAGTTTTTATTTTACTTTTTTGCATTTCTAACAGCTAGTTAGGAGTGCTTTATTACTTTAACATAACCTGCATTGCCTGTGTAGGTGTGTTTATCTGCTTTGCTTCTTTATTTGCCTATGAAGATGTAAGCTACATTAAAGCAGGCTCTTTCCAAATGGGTTCCGACGATGGCCAAGTCGACGAGGCACCCATGCATCTAGAATGGATTTCTGCCTTTTACATCGACCGATTTGAAATTTCAATTCGGGAGTGGGACTTGGTTACATCACTTGCTTCCCAAAACGGTTATTCTTTTAGTGAAGCTCAGGAATTTCCCAAAAGAGGACCAGGTTGGTATACATATGCTGATCGATTGGATTTTCCCATGAACATGATCTCATGGTTTGACGCGGTAAAGTGGTGCAATGCTCGATCCGAATTCATGGGAAGACTGCCCTTGTACTATGATCCTTTGACCAATGAAATTATAAAAGATCAACAACTGACTTCATCAAGTTTGATCAATGTTTATTGGAATCGTAGTGGCTACAGATTACCAACCGAAGCAGAATGGGAAAAAGCAGCCCGCGGGGTTGCCGCTGGTTACAAATTTCCATGGGGTAATTCCATTGATGGCAGCATGGCAAATTACAAACTCTCTGGAGATCCCTTTGATAATGGATCTTCCCCAAGAGGTTATTTTAATGGTAAACAACAAATTATAAAAAAGGATTTTAGTTTTGGTGGTGAAAATCGCACACCTCCAAATCGTAAAAATTTTTACAACCTTTATGATGTAGTTGGCAATGTCAGTGAGTGGTGTTGGAACTGGTATGATGAAGGTTGGTACAAAAATTCTAAAAATACAGGTCGTGATGACCGGGGACCCGATTTAGAAGACCTGTCAACTTCTCAGCCAGCTCGTGTTCACAGGGGGGGGGGCTTTTCTGCAGATAATTCAGGTGAATCAGGAGAGCCTTTACGGATCGCATTCAGACATGTTGGGTATCCTGACGAGTTTTCAACTGATAGGGGCATTCGTACTGTCCGAGGAGATTTTCATGACCCGCTTTGGGCAGATGCTGAAGCAACCCATTATGGAAACTGGCTTTTTTTGTCATGGCTGGGTTATTTCTACCAGATAGAAAGTGATTGGACATTTCTGCCTATCAAAGGATGGGTTTATCCTGTCGGTCATGGATCCTATGACAATTGGCTTTATTTTTATGAACTCGATTCGTGGCTGTGGACTAG
>NZEN01000052.1 GCA_002689665.1 Opitutia bacterium
TCTTCAAGGTAAAGCTTAGTCCAATTAACGATAAAAATCGCCTCAGCCCCAACCTTGCCCCAAAAGGTATAATCTGGGTTTCCTCGCCAAGGTTTGTCTCGGTTTTGGGCAATCTTCCTCTTCGCATCAAATGGAATTTTTTTACTTAACCTCCACCAAAACATGAAGGATGTGCCCCAAAAACAGGCTATTCCAGCCAAGGTAAAATTAGTGAAAGTGCGAGGGTCGCTCTTTTTAGCAAATATCCCGTTTTTATCAATGAGCATTCCCAATAAGAACAGACCAGTAATGGCGATATTCCACCGATACTTTTTCAAGAACATAGCCATACCTAAGATTTGATCAACGGAGCCAAGCACCTCTTGGGGAGGGGGTCAAGGACTAGAGGGTTGTCAGGTATTGTGTTGATTGGTTTATTTTGGTTGGCTAATCATCACTTACCTTCTTTGATTTTAGAGGGAATTATAGTTTCTGCCTCGGATGTACTTTGGTGGTTAATGGTCGGTTACTTTTTGGGAGGAGTTGTAACCATTGGCCTGACACTTTTACTCTACATTGCTATTAATTGGATGTTTCGGAAAGGCTGAAGTAATGGATTTGAATACCGTTACGGTATTCATTTGTTATTGGTGCAAGTAGATTTGAAAAAGGATTTAAAAGAGTGATCCTTTCTATCTAATTTTGCGAAATCCAAGAAGAGGTAGAGTTATCCCAAGAAAACCAATTTTGGTGATTATTGCTCCAAACACTGTTTAAGTGATAGTAATACCAGCCTTTCGTCGTCTGGTTGTATACCCAGGGCCATTTGTACCAGTTCCATCCATCTAGATTAAGTGGCGGAGCTGGTGTGGATTCTTCAACTGGGTCAGACAAATCTGGAATCCCATCATTGTCCTGATCGTTTTGATCAGTGATCACCACAAACCAGTCGATATAGTCAGCCCAGGAAGTATCTGGTTCCCCGTCTGTTGCGGTTGCAAAACCGGAATAAGAATTTCCTGATCTGCTTAAGGATCCCATCGAAAGCTTTACCGTTTGTCCGTTTATTTCAAAATTAACATCTCCAAAATTCACGCTTTCTGTGTTGTTTATTGAATAAGCGGAAGATGACTTTGCAGTAAGTGAATATCCCTCCGAATCGATTGTGGTGGCATTGATCGAGACTGAGTTCTGCTCATACTCAACCGTGCCTTCGTAAAATCCCACATACCAAGTTCCACTTGCAGTTGCAGAACCCAATCCTGGTATTGAGTAATTAAGCGAATAATAACCGTTACTTGAGCCTGCGGATCTTGTTAATGATCCGCTTAAGTTAGCATTGGAAGAATATGAGCCAGGAGATTGATAATGAACATAGGAGTTCCCGGTAATTGTTTGATTTACGCTTTTCTCTTTCTGCAACCAATCGGGAACGCCATTCCCATCTGTGTCAGTATTGGAAACATTTAAAGTCACGGATCCGTATTCATAAACGCCTGAGTAATCAGCGATCAAATAGTCAGTGACATAACTGTTGGACCCTTTAGACAAAGGCTTTAACTCGCTACTGATATAGTTGGAATTATTTAATGGATAAGATGATTTTCCGTCGTAACTGGTAAAGTAAAGCGAGTCGCCAAATGATGTGCTACCCACTCCCAGGGAAACTTGCATACCGTAGGCTTTTATGGATGCAGTTTTAGAAGCCAAGCTTATAGAGAGATACACAAACGAAGAGACGATATAAATAAGAAATTTTAGATGATTCATTGTTAAGTTTTATAAGATCATTTAGTTACTTAATTGTTTTAAATTGTCAATTTATTCGGTAGGCAAAAAAGGTACTTTAGGTGCAAAAGTCATCGAAAAAACTACTTCTTTGTGGGAGGTGCCGTGGCGACCCACTGGCTCTAAATAAACGAAACGCATTCTCCCGATTGTGTCACTCGGCACGCGATCGATTGACGCTTCGCTCATTTCGTTGCCTCCTCTCAATGACAATATGAAACCCCATTTCTTGACTGGTTTCGTGGTAAAAAAACCACCCTTGTCATCGGTAGCCCTTTTTGCAGGAGGCTATCCATTGTGAGCGAATAATGTAAGAGTGAAGAGTTAAGGGTGAATTGAAAAGTGAAAAGGAGCATGGGATTTAACATTTGAACGTTTTTGTTCCCTACCATGTTGGCATCGCGAGGGCAGAGAGCCCGTGGCGATCCACTGTAAACAAGTAAACGAACAGGCAACCCCGAAAATCCCCCGATATACGATAGATTGTCGCGTCGTTCATTCTTTCTTCCTCTAAATTGGAGTAGTTCTTAGCGGATGTTGACTGCGTAAATTTCCTGTTTGGGCTGGCCGGCACTGATTTTGCCCCGGAGACGCATTTCTTTTCGGCCTTCCACCCTGATGAGAACTGTAAATGGGGTGGGGTCCTTACCCCCTTTATTGGAGTAATGATTAACGCGTACCTGGTATCTTCCGCTGACCCGGTTCGGGAAATATAGATTTTCCACTGGTTCACGAGAGCGTTGGCTCCCTGCATTCATATCGACATCGAGTTCCCCGAATTTCCCTTTGCGGTTTTTGTAAAAGATTTCTTCTCGGTTGGGGCCAATGCAGTGAAGATCGAGATCATTGTAGTTGTCCCACATCAGAGAAACAGTGATGAAACCTCGCTTGGCCCCAGCCCGGCGGAGCCGGGTATTAAAATTCCCCATTTTAAAAACGGAAAAATCAAGGTCACCCCTTAGGCTGAAACCTTTGGCTTCGGTCGGAGTGACGGCGGGTGCAAGATCGGTAACTTCCAAATTGAATTCAGGCTCCGGGGCCACAATGTCGGAAATTGCCTTTGCTTGAAAGGTGGAGCTGGATTTTTTGGGTGTTCTTGCCCGTTGTCTCATCATTAGACGTACGATGTGTTCTTGTTTGCGAACCCCCTGGTCGATGGATGGCTCGCTGGCAAATTCAGCTCCCGGTTTCTTATGGGTTCGGCTAGCGACCATATTCCATAGGCAAGCAAGTATTAGAAAGGTGAAAAAGAGGGAGAGCATGAAGCTTGAAATCACCCGAATTCTTTCCTGATTACGGATAAAAAATTGAGATCTTAAAAATGCCTGCATCTTCCAAGAAGGCGCACTTGACTTAGATATGCAAATAAACTAAATGGATTTTCTTGCAGGCTGGAATCTTTAATCAAAATTATTGAGGAATATTATGGCCAATTTCCCTTTTCATTTATCAATTATAGTCCTAGCCAATATCTTTTTGTTTCGAATTATATTTCTTAGTTACCGTCATCTGAATTTTCAGCGAACTAGATGAGTAAATTCGTATGATTTTTCCTCAGGCAAAACTTTCCCAGAGTCCATCGAACACTTGATCTTCGAGAAATGCTTTACGGTATTTGTGATTCAACTTGATGGCTCGCCTGATGTAGTTCTTTGAATTTGAAAAATCTTCCGCCATGGCAAGGTAGCGACCGATGGAAAAAAGAACATCTGCATACTGGCTTACTGTTTTATCTTCATCGATAAGAAGGTCGGCCGCTGCTTTAGGTCCGTCTGTCTGGAAGGTACATTCTGCCCAGAGTAACCATCCTTCGCTGAGATGGCTATGGTGGATCCTCAGGGCATGGGTCATCGCCGAAGCCATTTCAAATTGTTTGGCCTCGAAATAGGTAAGATACTTCGACTTAATCACATCATATGACCACACATCCTCCTGTCTGATTGATTCCAGTTCAAGGATCGACTGATCAAACATTCCCAACTCGCGGTAGCCGTTGGCCCGGGATAAATTGATCGATGTTTTCACGCCAAAATAAATCTCCTACAACCAGATAGTTTTTCGCCGGTTGAGTTTGGCGTAATCGAGCAGGAATCGAATGGTTTGTACTGCATTGATGAATCAGAAAGTGGAGATGGTGTGAGCGTTGAAGGTTTGTCCCGAATTGGGGATACTTCTTTTTGATACCTCTTTTTCGCCCCATGTAGGATTTGTCAATGTTCATATAATTATTGTTATTACATAATTATTACTAACTTGCTTCGCTGGTTATGGGTTTCTATCCATAACAGGATGCAGGTCTATGTTTACTTCGACGGAAAAAACCACGGTCCATACTCCGTCGATCAACTTCGCCAACACCTAAAAGCGTGTGCTTTTAAAGAAGATCATCTTGCTTGTTACGATGGACAGAACTGGGTCAAAATCCGCGATGTACCGGGTATCTCTCCCGATGTAAAAAATACAAAGCCTGGAATCCCTAAAAAAGCGGGTGAGAAGCAACCAAAGAAAACAAAGAAGATGCGTGCTAAGAGATTGGTGGTCGTAAGTCTATGCGTAATCCTGGCTTTGTTGGTTGTGGGAGGATCGGTTGCGGGTCTGATTTACTACCTACTGGGGAATAATGAAGAGCAGGTGAAGGCTGAGAAAACAGATGTTTTTTCGCTCACTTCCGATCAAATTGTCGATGTCTATGACGGGGATACTTTCAAGATTGATTTGCCTTCGCAGCACCCGCTGTTTGGAGATGATCTTTCTATTCGGGTACTTGGAATTGATACTCCGGAAATGAAGGGGACGAGTGATGAGATAAAAGCTCTCGCTAATCAAGCAAAGAACCGAACGCAAGAGTTGCTTAGAGAAGCTGATTTAATTGTACTTAAGAATCCAGAGCGAGGTAAATATTTCAGGGTTGTGGCGGAGGTTTGGATCGATGGAGAGTCTTTGGGAGAGATGCTCAAGGGCGAGGGCTTGGCCAAGGACTATGATGGTGAGGGGGCAAGACCGGAGTGGTGATTTGGAAATTAAGCTGCCGCTGACACAACTTTGGTATGTGGGCTTGACGCGGGTTGTTTGCCTTGGTTTCATAAAGTGATGAATTTCCCATTGTTATTTGCCCTCATGGCAATGGTTGTGATTTCCGCAATTGGACAAAATGAAGAAAATGCTTCAGTGCGTCCAATTATTTTGGACAAGATTGAGGGATCGATTGAGACCCGGAAGAGTTTGGTACGTTTCTATAAATGGACTGATTTTGTCTACGAATCGGATGAAGTCGCTCAATTCTGGTTGGAGATCCCCGACTGGACGGGAGTGACCAAAGATGTACCGGTTGCCAATCGTCCACCCGAGAACGAGCCACCCAAGAAGAAGGGCGGCTTTTTCAGCATTTTCAAACGTCGTCCAGTTGTCCAGGTTCCCGTGGTCGTTGAGACGAGGCAGGTAAAAGCGGGCGCTTTTGATATTCCAATGCTACGAAGGGATGCAAATGGAACTGCCTTAGCGGAAGTAAATGCCACGGGGTATACTGGTTTTGCAAAGTATAAGTTTTTTGCCTTTCGGACGCTTTTTGAAGTGAAGAATGGATGGGTTGAAAGAATGAAGACCTGGTATCCGGATGGTATGCAAAAAGAAGATTATAATTTTCGTAAGGGTCTGATGCATGGCCCTTTTCAGCACTGGTATGAGAATGGGCAACTTGAGAAATTTGGCAATAATCGAGACGGTAAACCAGATGGTCCTTTTTCAATGTGGTATAAGAATGGAGAGCGATGGATCGAGCAGAACTATAAAAACGGACTGCGTGATGGGTATTCGACTTTTTTTATGGAAAATGGGAATGTACGAAAACGAACGGCACACAGGAACGGGAAATTTATATTATTGGAGAACTGGCAGGGCACGAAGGAGGAGGAAGCGGAAGCATTTAAAACCGTGGAGGAAAATGGTACATCCTTGCGTTATTTGCGTTATGGGATTTTCCCATATTCGGGGACACTGACCCTTGTCGATAGCAAGGGGAATTTAGTTAAAGAAGAGGATTTTCTCGAAGGTAAGGTATACAAAAAATAATTATTTTGCTGGTTGTAGCCTAATTAGATTTTTTGCCTTCCAATTTGTTCCGGATGTTTTGACGGATTTTTTCTCCGGTGAAATCAAGGACTGTCACGATCACTAGGATACAAAGAAGAACTAAAGAGAATTTATTCCAACTATCGGCGGATTCTGCATAAAGTTTCAGATGTAATCCGATTCCCCCGGCACCCACATAGCCAATTATGCTGGCAGAGCGAACATTGTATTCGAGCATCCATAGACAATGACTCCAAATGATCGGTCGTGCATTGGGCCAAAGCCCAAATTGAAAAGCCTGGAGAGGAGTCGCACCGAGGGAACGGAGTGCCTGCTGGGCATCAGTGTCAGCGGCTTCAAATGTTTCACTGAAAAATTTGGCGAGGTAGCCAACACTGTAAAAAGTAAGGGCGATGACTCCTGCGAGTGGATTCGATCCCACAATGACCACCGCAAGCAAGGCCCAAAGTAAACTGGGAATGGTACGGATCACATTGAGAATCATGCGCGTGGGCCAGAGTAACCAAAGCGGGGCAATGGTTCGGGCTGCACAAATGGAAAGCACGATCGAAATAACAATGGAAAGCAGGGTGGAAACTAATGCGATTTGAACTGTTTCCAGTAAGCCTTCAAGAGTGCGGTCGAGAATCGACCAGTCGGGTGGAAAAAACTGAGATGAAAACCGGGAGAGGTTTCCCCAGTAATCAAGATCACGTCCAGAGCCTTCAATCGATGGCAGGGATCCAAAGGCTCCGATTAAAAAGAGCAGGAAGGTAATTCCGAGGAGATCAAATCGGCTGTGCCAGGGAAGTTCGGGTTTCATTCTACTTCCTTTGGTTTGAGGTCTTCGAGCTTCCACCCATTCGGGTCTGACGGATCAAGCCGTAGTACAAGATCCGCAAATTTGGTGACTTGTTCATCATTATGCAGAGCACAAACAAGGCAGCCGTTTTTCCCTGAAATAGAATTGGAAAGATGAGTGAGAACCTCGTCTGCGAGGGCGGGGTCGAGGCTGGAGACCGGTTCGTCGGCGAGCAGCAATTGCGGGCGGGTGAGGAGGGTGCGGCAAGCCGCGACTCTTTGTCTTTCGCCTCTTGAAAGTGTGGATGTCCATTGGTTTGACTTTCCAGAGAGGCCAAATTTAGCAAGTAAATGGAGAGCTTTCTCCCGTTCCTCGGAAGGAAACCGAAAGAGAGTTGAAAGAAAGGAATGTCGACCGAGGCTACCACCGAGAACATTGGTGAGGGCGGTGGCTCCATCCGCCAACTGAAGATCCTGGAAGATCATGGCGAGACCGGTGGTGCAATCGAGGTGATTGACCACCTTGCCCTCTGCGGGTTCTAACTCTCCAGCGAGGGTCCGCAGGAGTGTGGTTTTGCCGGATCCGGAGGAACCGGTGATCGCAACAAATGTGCCTGAGTTGAGAGAAAGCGTGAGACCTTTGAGTAGGGTACGATTTTCAATCCTTAGCCCAAGCTCCTGAGTGGTAAGGAGAGGCGTGGACATCGATTCCAAATCGTTGGGATAGGGTAATAAAAAAAGCGAGGTGACGGATTACGGTCTTAGGGTTTTCTGAACTTCAAGGGCTTCCCGGGTCACACGTAAATGAGCATCCTGTTCCACAATGACGAGTTCGCCATTGAATATACGATCACGAAGTTCAGGTTTTTCCTGATTCATTTCTAGCAATGCCTCTTGCAGGAATTTTTTGTCGTTTTCAGAAATACTTCCTCGAATACATAAAGTATGAGCGGGTACAGGACCCTGTTCCTGTACGATCTGCAGTTTAGATTTCTGCTCGTCTGAGAGATATTTATTGTCCCCCTTAAAGACATAGTCACTAACGGCAGCTGCCTCGACCTCTCCGCTGAGGACTTTTTCAACCGCAGATACATAACCAGTTCCGTAGATGGTTTGGGAGAAATAATCGGTAAGCGAACTTTCCGGGCCGACCAGTCCTTTTTGGGCGAGATCCCATGTTGGTATGAGGAAGCCGGACGTACTGGAGCGACTGGCGAAAGCAACAGGTTTCCCTTTTAGGTCAGTAATAGACTGATAGGGCTTACCATTACGAGTGAGCCAGATGCTGTTGTAATGTGGTTTTCCATTTTTGAGATGAACCAAAAGGATGGAAGCGGTTTTTTGATCAAGGTTGCGAGAGGCATCGGTGGAGCTGAGGTAGCCCAAGTCGAGGGTGCCGTTACGAAAGGATTCCACCACGGTGGCGGAGTCGGTTGGGATAATGACTTCCACCTCCCTGCTCAGCTTCTCGGCGAGGTAATTTTCCAGATCGCGCTTTTCTGCGAGCATTTTTTCGGGATTCTTGTTCGCCTTGAGGGCGATGATTAGCTTTTGAAGACTCAGCTCCCCAGGTGTGGTCTCCTCCTGGATTTGTGTTTCAATATCAGATCCACAGGAAGTGATCAAAAAGGAGACGACCAGGCATAGTAGCGATTGCTTTAAGAATAGAGGGCTAGGTTTGAATATTTTCATCGAATGAAGATTTATTGAGACTCAGTCTCAATAGGAATAGGATTTTATCCCCTTAGGGTCAATAAAGGAAACTGCCTGATGATGGTTTACCTTATGAGTGTGCCAGCTTGCTGATTACCTTATTTAAATATGAAAGAGTGAATTCACTGGGAGTTCCTTGTTTTTGCATCCACTCCTCGCAATTGTTTTGCATGGAATCTCTCAGATCGGGTTGGCGGGCAAGTTTGAGCAGTAAGGAGTGGGTTTCCGTTGCATTTTCTCCGACTAAAAGAGCTTGGTTGGCAAGCAGATCGGAGCAGGTTTCACGAAAATTCTGATGATTTGGTCCCATCACCAAAGGTAAGCGAAGGGCTACCGGTTCGATGGGGTTTTGGCCACCGTGATGAGGAGGGAGGGATTTTCCCATAAAGGCGAAGTCTGCAGCCTGTAAAAGTGTCATCACCTCGCCGGTGGTGTCCGCTAGGTATGCAATAGAGTCGCTCGGTCCTTGTTTTTGATCCGTGCGTAAGTGATGGGGGACCCCTGATGTTTGCAGGACTTTCTGGATTTCTTGCCTGCGTTCGGCATGTCGAGGAATGATCAGAAGTTTTATGCTGATTTTTTCGAGACGAAGCGACTGAACTAAATCAATAAGCATTTTTTCTTCGCCCGGCCAGGTAGAGATACCAGCCACCACCAGGTTTTCTTCGGAAAAACCAAGTTCTTTACGGATATTAGTTCTGGTTTGAGGACTAATCAGGGAGCGGTCCACCGCGTCAATTTTGAGATTTCCAGAGATTTGCACCCGGTCAGAAGGGAAATTTAAGTTGATCCAGCGGGCATGCTGTCTTTCTGAAGCAGCAATCACCGAAAGATTCGGAGGAAAAATCAGGGGGTGTGTCCATTTGAGAAACGGGGAAGATAGGCGGGCAAAAGTCCTGTCGGATAAGCGGGCGTTGATGATAATGATCGGGACTTTTCGTTTTTTGGCCTGTTGGAAATGTTCGGGCCAGAGTTCACTGTCCACAAGAACGACAAGGTCAGGCTGTACTTTTTTCCAGACTTTCCGGGAAAAAGGAAGCCAGTCGAGAGGGAAGGGACCGTGAGCAAGCAAGCGGGATCCATACTTTTGAGAGGCCATTTTCAAACCCGTACTGGTCGTGCCACTCAACACAATTTCAATGGCAGGGTCGGATAAAAGTGCATCGAGAAGCTTGGCTAGAGAAGATAATTCTCCTACGCTGACAGCTTGAATCCACAGACGCGTGGTTCCCTCTTTTTTGGGCGGCAGAGAGGGCCAACTTCCTACCCGGTATGAAAATTTACTGGAGTAGCCACCACGGCGAATCATCCGATATGCGTAATATGGCAGTGCAAGGATTCCCAAAAGAGGGAGAAGTAAGCGGTAAAGCCAGATCATTGAATAAACAAGAGAATTGATTGCTTTTCCGTTGCCAAATAGGGGCTGGATGAGAGATGATTCACAACTTTTTGATTATGGAGAATACTGACCGAATCGCGAAACTTTTCTCATCCTGCAAGGAAAACGGCCGTGCCGCTTTCGTTGGGTATGTTTGTGCTTGTGACCCAGATTTCGAAACTTCGCTTCGTGTATGTCGTAATCTTTTGGAGAGTGGGGTGGATCTACTGGAGCTGGGGGTGCCGTTTTCCGATCCTCTTGCCGATGGGTTGACTAATCAATTGGCTGCCCAACGTGCGTTGGAGTCGGGTTGTACGCAGGACGATGTTTTCAGGCTAGTGGAAGAGATCCGGAAATTCTCAGACGCTCCTATTGTTTTTTACACTTATTATAACCTGGTATTTTCGCAGGGAGTCCAAAATTATGTCGAGCGGGCTAAAGAGGTGGGCGTGGATGGTTTATTAACCCTGGACTTGCCACCGGAAGAGGCTGACGAATTATTGGAGGCTTCGAAGGAGCTTGCGATGAGAAATATTTTTATCGTTGCCCCGACCACCCCTAAATCGCGTATTCCGGTAATAACAAAGGCTGCTTCGGGTTTCATTTATTATGTTTCCCGGGAAGGGGTCACAGGAGAGAGAGACGATTTAGCAGGAGATTTGGTTGAGCGGGTGGACGCGATTCGGGAACACACCGATTTGCCTGTTGTAGTCGGATTTGGCATTTCCAATGCCAATCAGGTCAAGGAAGTGGCGAAAGCATCTGACGGAGTGGTGGTAGGAAGTGCCCTAGTTAATTGTATTTCGAGAAATCTTGCCGATACTGATTTGACTGTTAAGCAAATTGGGGAAAAAGCCACGGAACTGGCAGAGGGGTTAAGCGTAAAATAATTCCTACGCATTTTTCTTTATGTGCGATACTCCGGCAGTAATTTATTTGCTGGCTGGTGTGACCGCGGCCGGGAAATCAAAGATTTCCTTGAAGTGGGCTCAACAAATAGGAGGTGAGATTCTTTCCTGTGACTCTGTCGCGGTTTACAGGGGCATGGATATAGGGTCTGCAAAACCGAGTATCCCGGAGCGCCAGGAGGTTCCCCACTATGGAATTGATTTGGTTGAGGTGAATGAAGTTTTCTCGGTGGCAGATTATCAAGTCTACATCAAAAAAACTGTCGAGGAAATGAAGGCGAAGAAAAAACCAATTGTGGTGGCCGGAGGCAGTGGGTTTTATTTGCAGTCCTTTTTATCCCCGGTGGTTGATGATATTGAAGTTTCTGGAGACATAAGAGGGCAGGTGGAGGAACTTTATTCACGAAAGGATTTAGATGGTATTCTTTTCGAGTTGAAAAAACTAAACCCTGATGGACTTGGAGAAATGGATACGCTTAATCCGAGAAGAGTGATGCGCGGATTGGAGCGTTGTCTTGCCAGCGGAAAAAGCATTTTGGAATTGAAGAATGAGTTTGAAAAAAAACCGAATCCATTTCCTGAGTTTGAGAAACAAGTGCTTTGGCTGGATCGGGAGAATGAGGACCTAGAGAGGCGAATTTCTGATCGTTCCCAGAAAATGCTGGAAGGTGGCCTTCTTCGGGAAACAGAGGATTTATTATGTGCGGGAATTGCAGGCAATGCTCCGGCTTCGAATGCAGTGGGGTACCGTGAATGTATTGCCCATTTGAAAGGGGTTTTACCCGAGGAGCAATTACTTGAAGCGATTAATTATTCGACTCGAAGACTCGTATCAAAACAAAGAAAATGGTTTCGTAAACATCTGGGCGAATCTGCCAGGTTTGTGATGGATCAGTCTTTTGAGGCCGATGACCCCGGGCAGTTGAATTGGATAAGGCATTCTTGACCCCAAGGCCAGATTGAACCTAAGATGAATAATCCTACCTTTATGAAACCTTTTAAGCGTATAGCGATCGTATCCAATGCCACCAAGCCGGGGGCAGCTCAGGTGGGGGCACAACTAAAAGATATGGCTGTCGACCACGGAGTGGAGGCTACGCTTTCAACTGAATTTCCGGCACCCTCCGGACTTTTGCGAGGGATGGACGCTTGTTTTGTGATTGGAGGAGATGGTACTCTGCTTAACTTAATGGAGGAAGCGGTGTCTAATGATGTGCCCGTCGCGGGAATCAGGCATGGACAACTAGGATTTTTGGCAACTCTTTCCCCAGAGGAAATGAAAGAGCAAATACCTCCTCTTTTCCGTGGTGAATATAAAATTCGCAGAAGGAGTATGCTTTCTTTTCAGGATAGTGAGGGAACATCAAGGATAGCTCTGAACGATTTAGTGGTGAAAAGTGGATCCAATGGAAGACTTGCCCGATTTTCAGTTTCTGTGGGTGAAGAACCTGTGGCAGACTACGCTTGCGATGGAATTGTTTTTTCCACCCCTACCGGATCTACCGCCTACAACTTGGCTGCCGGTGGTCCGATTGCCCATCCGGATGCCCAAGTTGTACTGATGACTCCGATTTCAGCCCATACTTTAACCAGTAGACCGGTGGTTTTTCCATCCGGAATATCCTTGGAAATTAATTGTTTAGATAACCTGAATCCACCCCTGGTTTCATCTGATGGTCAGGAGGCGTTTCCCCATTCGCCGGTTTTTCCCGTAGAAGTGTCCGTGTCTGCAACGACTTTTCCTCTGCTCGAAGGGATGGATCATTCTCATTTTCGTTTGCTTCGGCATAAACTGAAATGGGGATGAGGAAATCATGAAATTTTGATCGGTTATGCTTTCTCCAGGAACCCGAATTGGACCACACCGAGTAGATTCTTGGGTAAAAGAGGGTGCAACCGGACAAAGTTATAAAGGAGAGAGAACAGAAGGAGAAAAGAAAAGAGAGCTTTTTTATGTAAAGCTTTTGTCACGCGAGATTTCTGAAAAGAGGGGCTTTGAGGAATTGTTTGCACAAGAGTGCCAAGCACTTGAGCAAGTAGAGGGTCCGGGTATTTGGCCTTTGCGAAAGTTTGGAGTGATGAAATGGAAGCACTGGATAGCTTATGATTGGCATCCTGGAAAAGTGGTGGAGCTCGAAGTAAGTACGGAAAATGGCGATAACCCCGATATTGAGGAGGTCAAAAGCGAACAAATCTATTCTCTTGAAGATGACTTGATGTTCGATCCTGTGCCGTGGAAACAAAGCGACTTATTAAACCTGATGATTATCCTGCATCGGGCGCTTTATCAGGCCCATGGAAACGGTTTTACCCATGGGAACTTAAAGCCCAGCAATATATTGCTAACCCGAGAGAATGGTAAAAAGCTGGAGGCATGGATCACTGAATTTGGGTTGTACCGATTGGTTACAATGATTTCCCAAGCTAAGCAAGAGGAGGGAGAGGTCGAGTCGATGACCACAACCCTGGAGGCACAGGCATCACAGAATCGCAGTTCCGAATTCAGGCCACACAAGCAGGGGTGGGGCGGGAGTGCCGAAGAAAGTTGGGACTTACATGCCCTTGGCAAGATCGCGGCTGAAATTTTGTCAAAGATGGGAGGGGATGAGGACCGAAGCGATTGGCAGGCTTGGTGTTCCCAGGCTACTGGAGAACAACCATTTGAAAGTGTAGCTCATTCAATGGATGCACTTCCCGGTGTGGGAGATATTTCACAGTATGGAGTAAAGCTGGAAGATGGTAATGAGATTTCGGATGAAGAAACCGAAAGAATCAGAAAAAGAAGAGAGCAGGAATGGCTTTTCGAAGAAAAAACCAGTAATTTACGATTTAAGCGAAATATGACTGGTCTGGTGGGGGGGCTATTTTTGCTAATTTATTTGATCAAGTCCGTCTATTTGTTCTTTTCTCCGGCACCCTGGACTGAGTATTCATTGGAAGGGGTGCTTGATAGTTATCAATTGGCTGCGGGGCTCTGGTCCGGGCAAGCATGGGGAATTCTTCCTGGTGCCTACGATGATGAGGGGGATGGCGGCCAGGATGTGGTAGGGACTTGGGGGAAAGAGAATGGCATGTTTAAACTAGATTTTAGAAAATTCAAAAAACCAGAAGATAACGGGGAGTCGAAAAAGCTTTGGCAATTTATCGGTAAGGGGGCAACTTCTGCGGATGACTATTTCATCTGGAGTGATTATTTGGTCTATGACCGCTCAAGGGATGCATTGCTTCTACGAAAAAGAACAGACGGAGACACTACATATAAACCTGGTAAAGAGGGTGACCGTGCTCCCAGGTTATATCCGGAGAGAAGGTTTATCGAAAAGGCATCCGATGTAAAAGAGGCTGAACTGGTTTTTGCAAGGACCGGATCTAGTGGAATCAGTTGGGAATTATTTCTGGGGTTTGGCTTTCTGCTGTCCTGTTCGATGTATTTTCGGAACCTGAATAAAATACTTTTGGCGGGGCCTGAGTCTTTTTGATGTTGCTAAAGATGAAATTTCGAATCTACGGATAAGGAAGATGTTGGTCTTTTTTCGAATATTTACAGGTTTTCTTTTTTTGGGAATTATTTCCTGTGGGAGGATTGATCCAGGCGGGAAATTTTCAGGTGAAATCAAAGATTGGATTCATGAGGTCTTTGACGGCTCGATCATGTCAAACGGGGAGGAGGGGAGAATTCAGCTTACTCTACGTCAAACTCCAGACGGGATGCTTGCCACCATGACATTTGAGCATCCAAAGGTAAAAACGGTATCCAGAGAAGGAAAATGGGAAGTCGGGGATGGAGAAAGAAAGATATATTTTGATGATGACCGGGAGCCCTCGGAGTATTACTTGATTAAAAGGGGAATCCGGTTTGCTTTTCAAACCAAGGCTGGTCTTAGTAATGATGACGGAACCCCTGTTTTATTGATGCGAAATGAGGGGCTTTCACGAAAAGCATCCTATCCCATAAATCTTGCTTTTGAGAGTAACAATGCAGTGGTGGTATCGGGGGGTGCCACAGATCTCGAAATGCTGGGCGAATGGATGTGGGCCGGGACGTCAATCGTGGTCACTGCCAAATTACCAGCCGATAAAAATGCTGTTGGACGGAACCAAGATTTAGAAACTTACAAGTATTTCCTGCAATGGGANGAGCAAAAGGGAGATGTGTTACTNCTGGAAAAAATGGTNGTAATGCGTCCTTTTCGTAAGCAAGACGGAGCCAAGAGGCAAAGCTGGATGAGTTCCCTGACTTTCGAGGAAAAGCCTAAATTAAGAGCCAAATAATCTCATAAATAGAGGTTGAAAGTGTTTTCAAAGGTTTGACGTTATTTTCTGATGCTTCATGATAAAATGTTTTTTTAACCCAAACCATCTATGATTACTGCCCTGCAGAATTTCATTTCCAAGCAAAGTAAGTTTTTATTTCCAATACTTTTGGTTGTGATTGTTGTTTCATTCGTACTGTACCTTTCCCAAGGTTCTTCGGTATTTGATCTGCTACCAGATCCAACGCGCGAGAAAAAAGAATTATATGGGGTGGATCTAAATGATCCAGATCAGCGCCGACTCGTCACTTTAAGCAACCGTGTTGCTTCTGATTTCGGAGCAATTATCAGCCCATCAGATGAAGCGATGGAAAAGGCCGACCGCCAGTTCCTTGAGAATTTGCAAAGTCAGATTCAGGCTGCCTTTCAGGCAAATCAGGAAGATATCGACCGAAATGCCNTGCAAAGACTTTTTGGTTTTATGCAACAATGGCCCAATTTGCCCAAATCTCTAAAGGTCAAAGAAATTGCCAGGTCTGGACTTTACGATTTTGAATTTTCTGANTCTTCAGCTCAATCTAAGATCACACTCGATGGGCAAGCTGATAAATGGGGCTTCCTTCCATTATCCATTAACCATCCCAAAATTAACCTGCGATTTGATGACTTTTTGAGAAGTCTTGATCCCGGGTTGTCGGAAGAATCAAACCGTACCCGAGCAATGCAGTTTGTCGGTCAGAGGCATGGATTTACTGCGAGGGATACAGAAACGATTCTTTACTCACAGTTTCGTGCCATGCAGGTGGATCAAACCTACAATCAAGGGGGAGTAGTCTTGAGTAAAGAAGCCGAACTCGATTTGCATGGTGAACAATTTGCATGGGATGCGGAGGTCATTTCACTTGATGTAGAGGATCTCAATCTAAGCGATCCGGTGATCGCTGAGCTTACTTTTTCGGATAAAATTAAAGTCGGCGATTCATTGTCGGTTTCTTACGGTAATCGCGATGTTAAGTTCGAGTTTTCTTCTGGATCAAAAGATAAGAATGGTTCGGTCCGCTATATTCCGATCGCTTCAGCGATAGTTCAAACCGTAGAGACTCTGCAAAAAGCAATAGACGAAGAAAACTTCGGTTTTGTTTCTAATATGGAGGATAAGACCCTATCTTTGCTTCCTGTGCGTGAGAAATTGCCCACCGCCAAGCCTTCGTTTTCCTCAGAGAGTGATGCTGTAAGTATTTCTGGAACTCTCGATGAAGTTTTGGTCGCATATCATGACGAAAATAAGCTGGATGCGGTTTTTGAAGAACCATCGAGGACCTTTGCTACCGCACTCACTTTTGCGAGTAAAGATTACTTACAGGTTCCGCCTGCTCCGGATGAAGCGAGAATGCTGTCTTATTTNGAACGAAACAAAGGACAGTTTGTACCGCCGGCACCTCTCCCTGTAGTTGATCAAAATGGATCGGAAAGTAAGGAGGGAGAAAAAGGTCCTGTAGGTCCAAAAGATGCGAATCAAACTGATTTCAATTCGACGGTCAATGATTCTCTTGAGCTCGATCTATTGGCTGGGCTCGAACAAGACCTCAATCAATCGGTTGAACCAGAGGTTACTTTTGAGCAGGTTCGTGAGCAGGTGCGCCAGAGTATTATTGAAGGTGATCGCCTGGATGCTGAAAGATACGCAGAAACAGCAGCTCGAGATGCGGCTTTGGAATTTTTGGACGAGATTAATTCCCTGCAGGATAAACTAAGAATTAAATATAGTACTTACGAAGAAAAACGCCGGTCAGCGGAGCTTGCTAAACTGATAGAACAACGAAAAGCACGGCCTAGCTCGATTTCATTTTCAGCTCAAGATATCTCCATGCAGGGTGCTATCCTCGGGCTCGAAAGAAGAGAGAGTGAGAGGCGCTCAAATCGACAGCCTCTCGAGGAGGTTGCCGGGTTAAGTGAGCGAGCTTTTTTTACCCGCTCCGTTCGCAAAGCACGTGATGGGTATGTTGTATTTGTGCTGGATAGAAAAACAGAGGCAGGACCGGGAGAATATGATCGGGCCAGTTTCAGGGATTTGTACAACGGGTATGCAGACAGTTTGAGGAGTAAAGCTTTCCTTGATCGAGCTGATGAAGAATTCATCATGTTGTCCGAGGCTAACGCGTCAACAAGTGAAATTGGTTTGAAAGTCGAAATTACCCGTAAAAGTTCTTCCGCGGTTCGGGCTGATTATGATAAGCAAAGTAGTCAACTGAGTCGGGAATTGACTGAATTGCAAAATGAACGAACTGAGATTAGCGATGCAGAGCGGGATGAGAATGCGACCGTCGAGCAACTTGCAAGAAAAGAAATTCTAGATCAAGAGATCGAAGACTTACGCGANNAGCAGGCGGTCCTTAATCGTGAGCGATCANTGGCTACTCGTTTNGTGGATGCTTGCACAACTCTGCAATATCAAGGTCCCTGGGAAGAGTTAGAACGGTCGGACTCTGAGGTCGTTTTTGCCCGGTTGCTCGGAGTTTACACCCTTCGGGCCAAAGAGCAGAGTGATGAGCAAATTGCAAATAGGGTTTTAGACTTAGAATTTGCCAGAGCTGAAGAAACTCGCGGGGATTTAGTCCAGGATTTAATCACAAAAGGTTTTAAGCAGTAGTCTTTTTCTCCCAACACAGAAAAAATTCCTGATTACCATCAGTTCCCTGTGGGCGGGCACTCTTTTCTGCTAAAAGGGACGACCCAGATAGGTTTGTTTTTGCAAACTGCTTAATCTCGTTAAGCACCCGTTTGTGGATTTCAGGGTCGCGAATGATCCCTTTGCCTGAATCTGCCTCCTCCTTTTTGCATTCAAACTGGGGTTTTACTANGGANATGATTTTTCCCCGAGGNGCCAAAAAAGACCAGGCCNCNGGTAAAACTTTACGAAGGGAAATAAAGGATAAGTCCATAACAATGAAGGGGAATGGNCNGTCCGGGATGTCTTGAGGAGTAATATTCCGTAANTTTGTTTTTTCAAAGTTATGAACCCGCTCATCCGTGCGTAATCGATAATGTAATTGTCCGTGACCAACATCCACGCAAGTAGCCTCCGAGGCACCTTGCTGAAGCAGGCAGTCGGTGAAGCCTCCGGTTGAGGCGCCCAAATCGAGAACATGTAATCCCGCTACCTTGTAACCTGAGTCGGTTAGGAAATTTTCCATTTTGAGACCTCCGCGTCCAACATACTTAAGTTGTTCGACTAGTTGTAGTTCCGTATTTTCAGGAAGCATTCGACTCGATTTTTCTATGCGCTCCGTACCCATTCTTACCTGGCCTGCAAGAATCAGAGTCTTTGCCTGAGTTCGGCTGTCGCAAAGTTTATTTAGTACGAGAAGTTCGTCGGCACGGATTCTTTTTATCTTTTGGGACATCTAGTCAAAACCAAGCGTAAAGAAGGTTTTGGGGCAATCTCTCAATTTCNGAAAAATGGGGAAAAGTGGAAAAAAAATAAAAAAAACTTGACCATTGTGGGTTAAAGTGGCAGAGAATGGGTTGAAATGGTATTAAAAGGATAGATGGTTCAATTGAATGGCCGCAAACGGAACAACTTTTTTTGTAGGAGAGTTTACTCATGCCCTGGACTCGAAGGGTCGGGTGACTATTCCTTCAAAATGGAGAATCCAGGGAGGGGAGAATACTTATCTAGCCCTACCGAATCCCAGTGGTTACATTACCGTCTATCCTCCGAAAATGATCGAGCGACTGGAGGAGAAAGTGTCGGAGGCAAGTTTGAGCGATCCGCAGGCTCAGTCGCTGTTAATGGAGCTTTTTTCAAAGGCGGATTCTTTCGGTTGCGACAAGCAGGGGAGGATCAATCTCAGCGACAAGCTTCTGGAGCATGCCGGGATAAAGGGGAAAGCTGTCTTGGTGGGTAAGTTTTCTTCATTTGCAATTTGGTCGGAAGATCGGCGGGAAGCGGAGGATGATGCTCCGCAGGAAAGAAATATTTTTGATGCGATGAGGGAGTTGGGGCTATGATGTGGTGTAGGGTGGATAGAGTGGTGATTAGGGACGCTGCTCGTCTAAGGGGATTTCGTCCTGACTNCGGAGCCCCCCTCTCTCTCGGATTATACGGCGCGGGTAATAGGTGGAAANTGGGGGAANTTAATGTATTGTGGAGCGGTTGAATTCGTTTGCTCTCCGTCAGCGGTGAGNCATATTCCGGTTTTGTTGGATGANTGTATGGNNNNTTTAAANCCANACNGCTGGAGGNTTTTTTGCCGATCTTAACNTTNGGNGGNGGNGGGCATAGNNGNNAAATNNTGGAAGCCAATNNNGGCNCNNGNCTTNTNNCNATGGATTGTGATCCAGATGCCAAAGCTCGGGCTGAAAGCCTCAGCGAGTCTTATGGAGATAGATTTAAGTTTGTCGATTCCGCATTCCAAACTGTCGACCAGTATGCGGGGGCCGAAGAGTTCGATGGAGTATTGATGGATTTAGGGATTTCTTCCTTTCAGTTAATGGAAGCGAGGAAAGGTTTTTCCTTCCGACTGGATGCTCCGATTGATATGCGTCTCAATCCCAGGGAAGGATTAAGTGCTGCAGAGTTTCTTGAGACTGCTTCCCGTGAGAGTCTTGTTCGTGCGATTCGTGAATATGGTGAGGAAAGGCGTTGGTCTAGG